>JAAFIA010000002.1 GCA_013298545.1 Bacteroidota bacterium
AACTGCAACGGATGGTTGCAGTTGATGTACTCCAAAAACCAGTTTGAAACAAACTACGGCAACCGCCAAAATATTTCATACCATGGATTTGATTACACCCGGCATAGGACTCGTATTTTGGATGACACTCGTCTTCCTCATCGTTCTATTCATCCTCAAAAAATTTGCATGGAAGCCGATTCTGAACATGATCAAAGAGCGCGAAGAGTCGATCGACAACGCTTTGAAATCTGCAGAAAAAGCTAAGGCCGAAATGGCCGCGCTCAAATCCGACAACGAACGCATCGTGGCTGAAGCACGCCAAGAACGCGACCGTATGTTGAAAGAAGCGCGCGACATGAAAGACTCCATCGTGGCTGAAGCAAAAACAAAGGCAAAAGAAGAAACCGACAAGATGCTCTCTATTGCCCGCGAAACCATTCAGAACGAGAAAATGGCAGCTATCACCGAACTCAAAAATCAGGTGGCTACCCTTTCTATCGACATCGCAGAGAAAATTCTCAAACGCGAACTTTCGTCAGAAAACAAACAAAAAGAACTTATCGGCGACCTGATGAAGGACGTCAAAATGAACTAAGTCATGCGCGAATCTCGGGTATCTTACCGTTACGCAAAATCGCTCCTCGATCTGGCCCTCGAAAAAGGTCAACTCGAAGACGTGCGTAATGACATGCTCTTGGTCAACAACACCATTCGTGAAAACCACGAACTCGGTGTTTTGCTTCGTAGCCCCGTCATTAAAACCGATAAAAAGCAAGCCATTCTCAAAGCTATTTTCGGCGAAAAAGTAACGGTCATCTCTGCTGAGTTTATGGACATCATTACCCGTAAACGTCGCGAAGGAGAACTTGAAGGCGTATCAAACGCATTTCTTAGTCAATATAAAAAGCATAAAAATATCCTCACCGCTGTTATCACAACATCACAAGGCCTCGATGCATCATTGCGTCAGCAGGTGTTGGATATTGTGCGCGGCTCCACAAAATCAGAAGTTGTGTTGGAGGAAAAAATTGATGCCACACTCATCGGTGGATTTGTCCTTCGTGTAGGCGATCAGCAGGTTGATGCCAGCATCATCCGCCAGATTCGCAACCTCGAACGCAGTTTCAGCGAGAATCCTTACGTTAAAGAATTTTAATTAAACGCCTTACAATAACAACACCATGGCAGAAGTAAAACCCGCAGAAGTATCAGCAATCCTGCGTCAACAACTAGCCGGATTCAAATCGGCTAAAGAAATGGAAGAAGTGGGAACCGTTCTCCAAGTTGGCGACGGTATTGCCCGCATTTATGGCCTTTCAAACGCCCAATCTGGCGAATTGATCGAATTTGAAAACGGCCTTCGTGGCATCGTTCTCAACCTCGAAGAAGACAACGTTGGTGTCGTATTGCTCGGCCCATCTACTGGAATCGCTGAAGGAGCAACCGTACGCCGTACAGGTAAAATTGCTTCTATCAACGTTGGTGAAGGCATGCTTGGCCGTGTTGTTGACACACTCGGAAATCCAATCGACGGTAAAGGCCCAATCAAAGGCGAAACCTACGAAATGCCATTGGAACGCAAAGCTCCTGGTGTTATCTTCCGTCAGCCCGTAACGGAACCACTTCAAACTGGTATCAAAGCGATTGACGCGATGATTCCTGTTGGCCGTGGTCAACGCGAATTGGTTATCGGTGACCGTCAGACAGGTAAAACTGCGGTTTGTATCGATACCATCATCAACCAAAAAGAATTTTATGCTGCCGGTCAGCCTGTATTCTGTATTTATGTAGCTGTTGGACAAAAAGGTTCGACGATCGCTAACGTAGTACGTGTACTCGAAGAAAACGGCGCTATGGCTTATACCGTTGTTGTGGCTGCTCCTGCTGCTGATCCTGCTCCAATGCAGTTTTACGCACCAATGGCTGGTGCTGCAATCGGCGAATTTTTCCGCGATACTGGCCGTCCTGCTTTGATCGTTTATGATGATCTTTCTAAACAAGCCGTTGCTTACCGCGAAGTTTCCCTCCTGCTCCGTCGTCCTCCAGGACGTGAAGCGTACCCCGGTGACGTATTCTATCTTCACAGTCGTTTGCTTGAGCGCGCCGCGAAGGTGAACGCTTCTGACGAAGTTGCAAAAAACATGAACGATTTGCCTGAATCAATTCGTCACCTCGTTAAAGGTGGTGGCTCATTGACCGCGCTTCCGATCATCGAAACACAAGCGGGCGACGTTTCTGCATACATTCCAACCAACGTAATTTCAATTACCGACGGTCAGATCTTCTTGGAAACCAACTTGTTTAACGCAGGTATTCGTCCGGCAATTAACGTAGGTATTTCGGTATCGCGTGTAGGTGGTAACGCTCAGATTCGTACCATGAAAGCAGTTGCCGGAACGTTGAAACTCGACCAAGCGCAATACCGCGAATTGGAAGCGTTTGCAAAATTCGGTTCTGATCTTGACGCTGCTACCAAATCGGTTATCGATAAAGGTGCTCGTAACGTAGAGATTTTGAAGCAAGGCCAGTTTTCGCCCATGAAAGTAGAAGAGCAAATTGTGATCATCTACTGCGGAACAAAAGGGTTGTTGCGTGATGTTCCTGTAAACAAAGTTCGCGAATTTGAAGCCGACTTGCTTGCATACATGCGCGCAAAACACAGCGACGTTCTTGCTGAATTGAAAACAATCAAAAAACTGGAAGAGAAACAAATCAGCGCGATTGAAGCTGCTGCGAAAGATCTTTCAGCCAAATACAAAGCTTAATCGTAGCATCATTGGCTGCGCAAGCAGTCAGGTAAACTAACTACCATGCCGAGTTTAAAAGAGGTCCGCAACCGAATTACATCTGTCTCCTCGACACAGCAGATCACCAGTGCCATGAAAATGGTATCGGCTGCCAAGTTGCGTCGTGCGCAAGATGCAATCACCCAAATGCGTCCTTATGCCACTAAACTGCGCGAGATTCTCGAAAATCTCAGTGCCTGTTTAGACAGCAGCGAGGGCGTTTATTCCAAACAACGCGAGGTCAAAAACGTGTTGATGGTGGTCATTACATCGAACCGTGGTTTGGCGGGCGCATTCAATGCCAATATTGTGAAAGCGGCGACACGCACCATTCGCGAAAATTATTCCAATGCCAATATTCAGTATTTGGCTATTGGTAAAAAAGGTGGCGACGCTTTTCGCAAAACAGCTTATACCGCTGCGTTTAGCGATTTCAATGGCAACGAATTGTTTGACAATTTAGCTTTTGCGCGTGTAGCGCCTGTGGCCGAACGCATCATGCAAGCATTTGCTGACGGGCACTACGATAAAGTTGTACTGGTGTACAATCAGTTTAAAAACGCAGCCGTGCAATTGCCAACCGTAGAACAGTTTTTACCAGTTGTTCCTACACAAGGCAAAGAAACGAGCAAAACAGATTATTTGTTTGAGCCTGGCAAAGCCGAGATTGTTGAAGATTTGATTCCACGATCATTGAAAACACAACTCTACAAAGCCTTGCTCGATTCTGTTGCTGCCGAACACGGTGCGCGTATGACAGCGATGCACAAAGCAACGGACAACGCTAAAGATTTGCTGCGTTCATTGCGTATCACATACAACAAAGCCCGTCAAGCTTCGATTACCAACGAGATTTTAGAGATTGTTGGTGGTGCAGAGGCGTTGAATGGATAAGTTTTTCACGTTTTTTAAAGCGTCGCAAGTAGCCTTGTGACGCTTTTTTTGTTTTTGGATGCGTAAGAGCAGTCTTGTTCTATCTTTTTCTTGATGATGAATTGATATAGGTTTGATGTTGAATCATAATTCTTATCAAGCATGAAAATCCTTTTCCGCTATCTTGTCTTAGTTATCTTTTTTTGTTTTTCGCAAAAAAGCAATGCTCAGGTAACGATTACTCAGTTTACAACAACGGTTCAAAACCAAGGTTGTTTCATTCCTATGGTTGTAACGTTTGGCATTCAAGGCTATATCAATAATTATGTTTTGAATGATTCTGTAACAGTACACATCGACTTTGGCGATTCGAATGATACAACATTTAGATCCCCAACGATACAGTCGTTTCAATACGGATACTTCTATACATTTGCCAATCATACCTATACGACGGTAAATATCTTTCCGGTAATGACCATTGTTACAGGGCCAAATAATTTTGCAGATACTACAAGTGCAGCATTTATGACTACAACAACTTGTAACAACGTTACCGGAAAATTATTTCTTGATTTTGATGGCAGTTGCTCGTTGACTGCTGGCGACTCGGTCATGGCCAATACACCCATTTATTTAAAAAACAATGGACATATTGTTGCACAAGGAGGTACAAATGTATTGGGCGATTACATGATAAGTGCGGCTCCTGGTTTTACCTATCAGTTGTTTGCTGGCGATACCAGTCGTTCTACTTTAAATGCCGTAATTCCATTGTCGTGTTCGAGTAGCCAAGGTATGAGCATTACACCTGCCCCATCAATCAATCAGGATTTGATTGTTTTAGATACCTCAACGGTTATACTTATTAACGCGCTCGATACGAATTCTCAAGTATTGAACAACTGCGTTCCTTATACTACTAATTTTTCCGTTTTCGGCCGTGTTTTTAATCCGTCGCTTCAGGATTCCATTGCGCTCTATTTTAATTTTGGTGATGGCCAAGATACAACGTTTTGGGTAAGTGTTTGGTTCGTTGGCCCTTACGAAGGGCAATTTTCGGGTTCTGTCCCTCACACATTTTATGCGCAAGGATTATACAATGCTCTTTATGCTGCAACGCGGAATGATGGAACGGCAGATACACTCGTTCGTTATGCTGAAGTTAATGTTGCTGATAGCTGTGGTAGTATTCAAGGGTATGTGTATAACGACATTAATGGAAATTGTATTTACGATAGTGGCGATCTACCGTTGAGCAACGAGTTAATAAATTTAACGCTCAACAACAACACCATCGTTAGCACAATGACAGATATATCTGGCCACTACTCTATTAGTGCAAGTATCGGCAATTACACGCTTTCAATAAATACTGTTCTCCTTTATACAAAAGCTTATGTTCCTGTTTGTCCAGCATCGGGTTCCAGTAGCATAACAGTAAGTGCTAATACAACATTTGCAGATTTTGCGGTGGAGTGTGTTACAGGATTTAACTTTATTCCATATACAACTATAACAGGTTCAATTACACCAACAACAACTGCTATTATTTATCCTTTGTCACAGAGTTGGTCTTGTCTTCCTTCTTCGGGTATAATTCACTTGATTCTTGATCCAAAAGTTTTTTTTGTTTCAAATAGTAATGCAAACAACACATACTCTTTTCATGGCGATACCATTTCTTGGCCTTTCTATGGTCTGCAAACAGGCGACCATTTTATTGGAAACGCCGCTTATAACGGCGTAAGCGTACAAGGCGTTCCTAGTTTATTACCCACAGATACACTATGTTTTAATGTCCTTGTTACTCCACTTGCAGGAGACATTAATCCATCTGATAATTTATATACGTTTTGTGAATTAGCATACACTCCGTACGATCCCAATGCAAAATATGTATCGCCAGAAGGCATTGGCGCATCAGGAATTATTCCTGCTGATACCGCATTAACATATACGGTTCAATTTCAAAATACCGGAACCTTTGCCGCACGCGATATTTATATTTTAGATACGCTCGATGCCGATTTGGATTTGGCTACGCTTGTCGTTCTTGGCAGCAGTCATCCGATGGATGTGCAAATTTTGCCCGGAAATGTATTGCGTTTCAATTTCCCGCTCATTTGGTTGCCCGACAGCAACTCAAACGAACCAGCTAGTCATGGCTGGGTGCACTACTACATCGATCAAAAACAAAACCTTGCGCCTGGAACAGTGATTGAAAACACGGCATCTATCTATTTCGATTTTAATGCGCCAGTGGTTACAAACACAACCATCAACACCTTAGAAAATCCAGCAGCAATAGAACAGTTTGTGTCTGAAAATGGTGTTGCTGTTTTCCCAAATCCGGCAAGCGATGAAATCAATTTAGTTTTTGAAAAATCATTTATGGGAACAATTATGCTAACAGATGCTTTGGGACGTGTTGTACAACTACAAAGAATAAACACAAACACGACAGCCAAATTGATGTTGGAAAACTTACCTGCGGGCGTTTACTCGCTTGTGATTCAGGATGGCGAAAAACAGGTGGTGAAGAAGATTGTGGTGGCAAGGTAGTTTTATAGCCCGCGTTTTCAATGTAACAAAGATGGCTTTTGTGGAAAATAACCTGTGTATTATTCGTAAACATACTGGAAGATTGTAGCGGGTCGCGGACGATCTGCAAGCCAAATTTCAAAATCGGTATTTAAACCAAAGTCATCGTGTACAATAGCCTGACTGATTAATCCGTCTTTTCGATAGGAATACGATATGTTGTAAATTACACTTGGCGATGGTAATTCGTCAGGTGGTGCTTGTGTTCCATTAAGCCCTTCTTGAAAAATCAAGCGGCCTAGTGAGTCGTAAGAAAAGTTTTCTTGCGAAACCATGACTATCGCCTCGGGTTGACAAGTCATACGAACAAGCTGCCCAGAATCGTTATAAAAATAATTTTCCGTTAGGCTTCCTTTTTCACAACTGTATATTCGTCGTTGAATCAATTGCCCTTGTTCGTTATACCAATTGCGAAAACCAATGGAATCGAAAAAACACTGTTTTTTTTGCTTCTGCAAACAACATATCAATCTCCCCAAATTATCGTACGTTATTGCATAACGACTTGTATCTGAAGATCCAAAGTCATAAAATGATTTTTCTTTTATCGGAAAATGTTGTTGCGAATTCCAAACCCAAACAGTATCAGTCAAACTATCCTGCATCAACCGCAAGACGGTAATTTTTCTAATGGCTAATTGACGAACGAGTACGCTATCAGGTATGCGTTGCGCAAATACTGAATTTGAAAAAAGAGAAACAACAACGGTAATTTTCCATAAAGCAAAACGCACAACATCCATCATCGCTCCACCACATTACCCGTCCGCTTGCGCATCATCACTTTCGTATCGCCATAAGCTTCGCACATTTTACGCTTTGATTCGCCATCAATCCAATTGGGCAACGAATCATTTTCGCACCAATTTGCAGGCAAAATCAAATAGTTTTTTTTCTGCGGCGAATAATTGCGGTACACCCATGTTGGTGTAAATGCCGCAGGAAGCAATTTCGCTTTTCCGGTTGTTGCATTGTACTCCAGTTCTAGATTTAAAATGACACCAGCATCGGTATAGCGCCAATACTGATTGGAAATAAAATTCCCCAACGACCAAGCCACCAAGCCCGAATCGAGCATGGCGCCGTTTTGTGTTTTAAAATATTCTACTGGACCAACCACATGCGGATGCGCACCAATCACCAAATCGGCACCCGCAGCCACCGCATACCGAAACATGGTGTCTTGTTGGGGCACAGGTTCTGCCCTATTTTCCCAACCCCAATGATAAAAGACCAAAACCAATTGCGCACCTTGCACACGCGCACGTTTCACATCATCTGTAACCAATGTACTATCCGCCACATTCAACATCCATTTATGATTGGCCGATGGATAAGCACCATTTGTTCCGTAAGTATAATTTAGAATACCAATACGCAAGCCTTTTAAATTCACAATCCGCACCGAGTCGCGATCGGCTTGTGAAGTGAATGTTCCGGTTGTTGGCAATTCATTTAAACGCAATTGTTCTAACGTGCGCAGCAAACCCTCTTCGCCCGTATCCATGCTGTGGTTGTTGGAGGTTACCAAAAAATCGAACCCCGCTTTTTTTAGTGCCGGAATATACGCATCGGGTGTATTGAATGCCGGATAACCGCCATACGGCAAGCGCTTTCCAGCAGTTGTCGTTTCTAAATTTCCTATTGTAAAATCTGATGCCGAGAGTGCTGCTGCAATTTCATCAAACGTTCCCGTAAAATCATAACTACCATCTGCTTGCCGCGCGCAATTCATTTGCGGCACATGGCACATCAAATCGCCCACAAAAGCCATGCTGATGCGCACCGTGGAATCGGCCAGGACTGTAGGGGCTTTTGCCAAAACAGGGGCCGAAGGCCGAACACGATCAATCAAAACACCACACAAAACCAAGACCGGAAAAACAAGCAAGACCAACCAGAGCGCACCCGGTACTGCTGGAATAGAAAGCCGGAGAAAGCCTCGCTCAGAGGTATCGACAGCAATTGGAAAGGCAAGAACAACCATGCTACAAAGTAACACCTCTTAGACCAATTATCAAACCAAGGGGGCTTCTTACCCGCTATTTTAACAGCCATACACTATGCATATTTTGACAAATACTTGCTTTTTTTGGACAATTCCCTGCTTTTCAGCTCTTTTCAAAAAAATATATTTGGATTATCCAATGTCTTTCCTATATTTGTTAATAAGAAATGAATAAGTCGGGCTGTCAAATGTCATTATTCATTTTCAAAAAAGACTCAACCACCTCTAATAAACAGAAGATCATGAAAAAATCCCTCCTTCTCGTTCCCGCATTTGCGTTGGCTTTCGGCCTCAACTCATGCAAAAAAGACGACACAGCAGAATCTGGAGAAATCACCTCCGTTTCTACAAAATACAAAGCATTTGTCATGAAGCACTCTGCTACATGGTGTGGCCCTTGCGGAACGTATGCATATCCTGCAGTTCACGATTTGCTCGAACAACAAGGCGATAACGTAACGTGTATCTACATTCAAGATGGTGATGATCTTGTAAGCACTGCTAACATTCCTGCCGGCCAGTCAGTTCTTGCCGACCATTGGGGTTTTGGACTTCCTGGCTCTGCTGTAAACGCAGGTCCTGAAACTTACCCGTCTTTGAGTGCACTCAACACACAAGTAAATACAGCACTCAATGCAAATCGTTCTGCAAAAGCAGGTATCGGTATTTCGCACGTTGTAGAAGCTGCTGGTGTTAAAGTAACTGCTAAAGTTGTTGCTTTTTCTGATCTTCCTTCTGGCACATACAGCCTTGCGCTTTACCTCACCGAAGATAACATGATGGAACATCAAAATGGTCTTACTGCAACTGAGGTTGAATTTGACCATGTACTCGTAGGCATTGCCGATGGAAAAGCTTTTGGAACAACTTTGTTTTCTACTGCTACAAAAGGTCAGAAATTTGATAAAGAAGTAACCATTCCAATTTCTGGTGCTGTGCGTAACCGTGCCAACCTTCGCGTTGTTGCTGTTCTCTGGAAACTCGACGCAAACGGCGAACCTGTTGATGTGATCAACTCAAACGTATATTAATCTGCTGTCTTTTTTAAAAAGCAAGGATCAAACCGATCCTTGCTTTTTTTTACACTTTTTTTAGCTCGTTACTATGAAACTCAAAGCCTTCCTACTCATTTTACTCTGCGTTATTTTTGCTGCTCCCGACCTCGATGCAGAAGCCATGAAAAAGAAACGCCGTAAAAAGAAACGCCGTAAAAAAGGAAAAGTCGTTGCTTTCAAACAAGGACAAATCGGGATTGCCGCTTATGGTGGTTTCGGTGTAAAAACCGACTACAAAAAATCAGACTATTCCTTATATGGAACCAACGAAATCAAAAAAGGATTTCCGCTTGGTTTCCGCGCCGAATATGGCGTTACCGATTTCCTCGGTATCGGTCTTGGTTTTGGTATGTATAAAGAAGCCCTCACCATTACCGATGTAACCAACGAAACAAACGTGTTTGGATTTGATCACAGTTTCAAAATGATTTCAATCCGTCCTGCATTTCACGTTCCTCTCGGTATGGCCAAACTCGATCCGTATGCTGCTCTTTCTGTTGGCCCTGTTTTGGTAAAAGCAAAAGCTACTGGCGACAATAACTTTGTACAAGAACCGTTGAAGAACGGATTCTTGTTTGGAGCACATGCTGGCGCAAACTATTACTTCACCGAAAACATTGGTGCATTCGCAGAAGTTGGCTACGGCAAATGGGTGCCCCTTGTCAACTTCGGACTAGCTGTTAAATTCTAATTTTCTTTCTTCATTCACTTACACAAGGAGTAAACGGTAAACAAAAACCTGTTTGCTCCTTGTGCATTTTTAATCATGGCTTTACGTCTTCCTCGTTTATTTTTTAACGCCGTTTTTGCGCTCTTGTTGGTTTGCATAAGCAATACGCTATTTGCTCAAAAACAAAAACCCGCGCATTGGCTTTACGCGCAAGAAAATGCGTCGTACAACAAACAACTGCATGCCTTTGGCTACGGCATTGGCATACGCCGATCTACATTTTATGTGAGTGCCGGATTTGTACGCGGTTTTGACAAACAGTTCATCAGCGCCGATCAGCGCGATGATGATAAAGCCAAACAAAAAATTAGCGACAGCCCAACCATTTCCGTTAGTCCAAAACCAGCCAATTCGTATTTAGAACGCTGCAATTCCAATTACACCGGAAATCAATATCGGCTCGGCTTTTCAACCTTCCTGCGCCGCAACGATACGCTCGACCGCAAGGCTTTTTCTGGACCCTTTGCTGGCATCGAAGTCGTTTACATCCAACAAAACGAAACACAAGAAATTACCTATAAACGAAACGACTCTGAAGAGCGTTTTTACTATGCTGGAAAACACACCTTTAAAACATGGGGCGCAGCTTCGCACATCGGGTGGCAATTTGTTTTGGCTAAACAACGCCTCTACATCAAACCGGCTATCGTTATTCCATTCTACTACCCACTCATTTCCGAATACAACCTCAACAGCCCATTTACCGGAATTAAATATGAAGGCATGGTGCGTGTTTCTTGGCGTATAAATAAAGCCGAAGAAACTTCAGGCGAAGGAAAAGCAAAAGTGCGCGAGAAAATTTAATTGATACATCAACTACTTTATTCCACTAAAAAACCCGTTTGCCATACAAAGCAAACGGGTTTTTTATTTATTCGTGCTGACCGATTAATTCTGCGTCTGCAACGTTTTGATGTAATCTTCCAATCGCTCCACAATCTGATCGTAGCTGAATTGCGCTAACGGTGTTGGGTTCACGTTGTGGTATTCTGGATTGTTGTTTTTACGCAACGTATAGATGTTTTGGCGACCTTCTTCAAAACGACCAATTGGATCAATTGTCATCGTGAGAATTTGATAGTCGTAGTTCTTCGCCAACTCATACAACATGTCGAAGTTTTCGCCCAAGCCCGCAACCTCGTCAATGGTCATGAAACGAATACCCTTTTTGATCTTGCGGTCTTTGAGGCTCTTGCGGTCGCTGTCGATGATGGATAAACGCGCAATACACAAGAGCGAAAGCATGGTGTAGTTTTGTCCGTTCGACCCAGGCGCATCTTCACCTTTCGGTGTTTTCAAACTGATCGACAAATCGAAATACGATTTGGGATTGGTAAGTTTCTTGATGTCTGGACGAACGTTCTTGCCATCGCTGTGTTCTAAGAATGCACGGAGCAAAATTGCGTCAGCGCCTTCGTTTTCGGTCTCAAACATTTTAAACAAACCAACATTTTGCGCTTTGGCCGCAATTTGTTTGTTCAAGTTACGAATCCAGCTGATCGGATAGGCTTTGGATGGATCGAAGTTGATCTCCGCGTAGTGGCCGCCCGAAATTTTGTTTTGGCGGAAGAAGTCGCGCATGTCTTCTACACGGTCGCGGTATTCGCTGTACACTTCTTCAATCTTAGAAAAAATGCTTGTGATGATCTTCAACTTGTGGTCGTTGATCTCGTTCATTTTCTGGTTGATGCTGCGCAAATGTTCTTCCACATCGCTCGCCAAATCTTCTTCAACACGTGCCGAATTTTGAACAATTTTCGGCAACATCACTTCGGCCAAAGTTTGGAAATCGTAGCGGTGATCGCCTTTCAAACGCTCATCGTCGATGTTGAATTTATCGTCGCGCAGAATTGTTTCGTAATTTGTCTCGTAGGCTTTCTGCGTCGTAATCACGCTTACTTTTGCTTTGTTGACAACACTTTCTTCCACCTGCTCGGTCAATTCTTCCGGCTTAAATTCGCCAATCGTCTCTTCGTATTTCTTGAGGTTTTCGCGGAAACGGCCTTCGAGTGCCGGCATCTGCTCCATCAAACTCACCAAACGCGCATCTAAACCACCTTGCTTGCGCGAAATTTCTTGCAAGCGTTGCGAGAACGCATTGTGCAACATCTTCACACTTGAGCCGTGCTCTTTCTCAATGGCGCGTACTTCCTGATCTACTTTTACTTGACTTTGTTCGCCCTCTGATGGTTTCAAGAATGCAATCACATCTTTTTCCCACTCCACAAAACGCTCATCCAAAACACGACGCTCTTGGCGGAAACTTTTCAGTTCTCGTTCTTTTTCTGGAAGGTCGGTAATTTCCAACTGTTTGAGCAAACCTTCAAGTGCCACCATACTTCCTTGTGAATTGGAAATCACATCGTCAGCATCTTTGAGTTTGCTCAAGGCATCTTCCCACGATTTTTTTGCTTCTTCGTATTGCAGACGCAAATTGTTCTGTGGGTTGGTATAAAGTGTAATTGTTGTATCAAAATCTTCGCGCGACATGAGCATCGTATCATCTGGACGGAAGCGCGAAAGCTCTTCGCGATTGACCCAAATGTCGGAGACCGATTGGTTGAAACCAAACTCAACCAATTGGTCGCGCAAGGTGCGGTGGCGATCGCGTTCGGCGTAAAGTTTTTCTAATTCTTTACCAATCGTATCGCCGTATTTTTTGAGTTCTTTTTCAATCGTATCGGGATTGTTGAAGATTTGTTTGGCCACCATCGGCACAAATTCCAACACACCCCCAAGGCTTACCCAAAAGCCTTTGTCTTCTTTCGCTACCGCTTTCACACTTTCAAAAAGTGCTTCCGGTTTTGGAATGTAGCGCGCACCTTCTTTTAAAGCATCTGGTTTTTTCGTGCTCAATGCTTTGAAGTGCATGAGGATCGATTCTTCCTCCTTGCTCAATTTTCCGGCATTGCGAATGGCCCACTGAATTACAGAATCTGTATTGTCTGTATTGAACAAAGGCTGCAATTGTTCCAACCGCGCAATGTCAACCTCCAGATTGTCCATCAAGCCATCGTACTCCGCAGAAGCCAAGCGGTAATCTTGCGACCAAGTAGAATCAACAAAATCTTGATAGATACGACGATCAACGAGGAACTGTTCAAACTCCTCGAAGCGGCGTTTGTCGCGCGCGATTTTATCTTGCTTGTAAAACTGATCGCGAACTTGTTCCAAATTGTTGTTGTACATGCGCAACCAATTCTCCACCACTTTTACTTTTGTCCACTTGGCGCTCGCTTCATCGTATTCTTGTTGCGCAATGCGGTAAGCGTTTTCGTACGACGCTCTATTTTTCTCCGAGAACTCGCGGTTTTTCTTTTTCGCATCGAGTTCTTGTTCTAGTTTTTCGCGTTCGGAAGCAATGCTGTCAAGCTCACGCTCAACGGCTTCGGTATTCAATTCGTTGACCCGCTTTTCAAATAAAATCTGTTGCAGGTTGACGTGTGCCACTTCTTTTTGCGTGCGCACCAAATCGCGACCGATCACATCTTTTTGTTGGAATGCCCAGCCCGTTTCGAGCAAAAGCGCACGACTCGTTGCCTTATCGCGTTTCTTTTTGTCTTCGAGCAAGGCCAACAAGCGATCTTTTTTCAGCTTGATGGTTTCATACACCCGTGCGCGACGTTTGTATTCTTCGTGCGCTTCTTCGATTTCTTTTTTACGCTTTTCGTATTCTTTGTTCTGATCGTCGTCGTTGGCAAAAAGGAAGTTTTTCAAATCTTCCGATTTTGCACCAACACCTTTACCACGCGAGAACGATTGAATGATTTGCGCAAATGTTTTCAGCTTCTTTTCGTCCTGACTTAAATCGAGCGAGAGGATTTCGTTGTTAAACAAAATCCGGTGATACTCGGAGGTGCGCTGGTTGAAATGCTTCAGCATATAACCGCGCTGTTCGAGGACTTCTTTCAACTTATCAATTGGCAGAATTTGATTGCCGAACAAAAAGTCGCGGTACAACAAAAACTGATCAAACGATTGTAAATTATTTTCATGCTCCGACGAAAAGTTTTCGCCACGCTGAATGATGAATGGATAAATGGAACGCGCATTGGTTTGAATGTGCGTACCCACAATGATGTATTGTCCTTTCTCCACTTCAATGTTGACAAACGCATAACCAAGACCCGCGCCGTCGTGCTTGAGTACAACACCTTCGACGGTTCGTTTTTCGGTGGTCATGACATCTGTTCCCGATTCCCAGTATTCTTTCTTGGCAACGAAGATGAGCTGGAGCAAATCGGCGATAACCGATTTTCCCGAGCCGGAACCACCCGTAAAATCGGTACGGAGCGGATGCAGCAAATAGTCACAGTTGTTGTGGTAAATCACACCAACGGTGGAGAGCGAAAATATGCGTGGATATTGTTTCATCTTGCGATGTTGGTTTTAAAAATCAGTCTTGTGTTTCGTCTTCTACTGCGTAAAGTCCGCCCGTGCGTTCTTCCATCACATTCGTTTCGTCGATGAGGCGATCGATGTTGTGAATTTCGTACGAGTACATGGTAAACAAACGCTCAATAGAAGGCATAATCTCAAACACCTCGCGGTTGCGGATGTCGTAATTGATCCATCCCAACCGTTCAAATTCTTTCAACGAATTGCGAACCCAATCGTCGATTGTGTTTTCGTCAATTTCGGTGGCTTCCTTCTCGCGGCGTTTTGCAAACAAATTGTAGATGTAGTTTTTGTACTCTTCGTTTGTCTTGATGAGTTGAATCAAATCAGGAACAAAAATATCGTTGACAAAAAACTTATCGATGCGGTGAATTTTGAGCAAGAGAATTCCGAGCAAGGTATGTTCGGGCGATAATTTCTTTGCCCGTGTTTTGACAATGCCGCGGCTTTCGTCGTCGATTTCAAGGTAGAAATAACGGGTATAATCAGAGCCTTTGCCAGCCAAATTGACTTTAAACAAATTGCGGTAATACGCGCGCAACTCATCTTCAAATTTCTCAATGAAATTGAAGAGTTCTGTTTGGTGCGGGAAATTCTGAACGTGTTGGCCCATCTTCAACGCGATGTCGAGATCGGCAAACAAATTTTCAGCTTCTTCTGTTTCTAAGAAGCTATATTTTTTATTTGCATCTTCCATATTCCAATATTGGGTTGTTTGGGATCAAGTACGAATTCTTCGGTAACGGTAACTTCAAATTCTTCTTTCTTAGAAAACTCTTTGAGCACAAGTGTGGCTTCTTTTACCGCAGCTTCGTAATCATTGTCCTTTGCAAGAATTTTGTAGTAGTAATCGCCGAAATTGATTTTTTTCTTCTTGGTCAAATCGTTACAAATAACGTTGAACCATTCTTCAATGCGTTTGTCGCGCGCAATTTGTTGGCGACGTACTTCGGCCTGAAGGGCCAAATCGTCTTCATCAAAATCGAGCACAGCCGCATTGACTGGTGGCGGATCGAGCAATTGCAAATAGTCGATGCTGGTGATGCGCGAACGATCGCTGTACACTTCTTTTTGGGCAATATTTTTAGGCAAAAACACATCCACTTCATGCACCTTGCGATCTTTCAATTTCTTGGTGCGGTAAAATTTGCTCGATGAATTTTTGAAGAGGTACAACAAAAACGATTCGATCTTACGGTCAAATTCGCGTTTCTCGAAATCGTTGTAAAGCTTGTTGATTTTTGGTTTGATGCGGTCAATGGTATGACTGACATTGATGAGGCGATGCTCGATGTCTTTGAAGAAGGAACGCACTTCGCGTTTCATTTCGCGGTATTCGTACACCTCGCCCAGATTTGCATCGTCGAGCAATTGCTTGATGTCGTCTTTCGATGAAAACGCACTTGACAATTTATCGGCTTGTTCTTTGATTTTGTCGAGTAAAGCTTCGCAGCCGATGAGCATTTCGCGGAAATTGTCGTATTCGTTCTTAACCAAATCGTTCAACTGATCAACGGTTTCTTCGATTTGATTTTGAAGGGCGCGCAATTGCGAACTGATGTCGTTTTTGTTTTTGAAAAACTGCGTGTGGTACCAGTGCCGGAAATCGTCGATCGATTCGAGTTTACGCCCAAGCAACAACACCAAGTCGTTGAAGGTCTTCTGAATCTGCGACGGATTGATGGCGGTATGCACTTCCTTTTCGAGCAAATCGCAGAAATTTTCGGCGTAGGTGCTGAGTTGGTACGTTTTTTCTTCGATGTTTTTATCGAGGAAGTGGCGCAGTAAGCGGTGAAGCGTTTCGTCGTACTTCTGTGTTTCTTCGCCTCGGGCAGAACTCATGCCGAGTTCGGTATAAACCTGTTTGATGGTTTCAACGATGATGCGCTCAGGAAACGTGCGTTCGATGGTGCCGCTTCTTACTTTTTGGTAAATGGCGAGCACAATGAGTCCGTCTTCTTGACGGGGAACGAGCAGGTTGTAGCGTTCGCGCAGCAGTTTGGGGAAGTGCAGCGGGCGTGTAGCACGGGCCGCGGGCGGAACGATGGAGAGTTGTTTTTGCTGCATATGTTACAAATTTACCCTTCCAAAGCCTCCAATTTCACGGTGTTGAAATCTTGTTGAAACTCTCTGCTAACCCTTGAAAACAATGCCCTTTTGTTGAAATCTTTTGCCCGATTTTACTTGCAAAACCGCGATTTTTGCCTACATGAGTAGATTGCTCCAATCCGAAGGCGTAAATCCGGTCTCCGTTTCGCTCTCTTTTTCGGAAGCCGAAATGGCGCGTTTGAAGAAAATTGCGTTTCAACAGCGGGTGGCGAGAAAGCGCGGATTGATTCTTACGCTTGTCTTTTTAGTTGGGGTAGTCCCCTTCATTTTCGGTGTTATTTTCGATCAAATTTGGCTTGTTATTTTGGGCGGTACCGTTGGTTTGGCTGGCGCACTTATACTGCTCGGTTGGTTTATTGTTTTTCTGCCCGAAAACGAAGACGTTAGCAAACGTTGGAAAAAAATTGTTCTCCCGCACCTTCTGGATGCTATTGGTATTCAAGGCGAATACCATGTAGCGCATGATCTTGCCGTAAAAACATTTTTAGCCGCTGGCCTATTCAAAGAAAACTACTCGTACTTCTCCCGTGAAGATTGTTTTCTCGGAACCTATAAAAACGTTCGGTTTGGTCTGTACCAGTTGGCTGTTCAGTACCGTCTTCATCAGCGCGATTTTCTAACCAATCATTTCTACGGCCTTGTGCTTCACGTTCCGCTCCAGAAAAAATTCTCCGGCGTTTGGATCATCCCTAGAAACCGCCGTACCACCCACGAGTCTGACGATTGGTTGTTGCCTGTTTTGGAATACCGCCGTAAAAAAGAAGGAATCGTTGCTGTACCAAGTGGTCATCCTGAGTTTGATGCCTGCTTCTCGGTGTTCTGCTACCATCCGCAAGAAGCTGCAATCCTGCTCAAGCCTTGGTTTTGTACCCTGTTGGTACGCGTTCAAGAAACGTGGGAAAATGGCCTCGCCCTCTCTTTTGTCAATCAATTGGCGGCCTTGCATGTAGGCCACACATCGCCCAAATTTGACCTACATTCCGATCAAGATGCTCTTCCGGTTGCACCCGATGCGCAACTGCAAGTCTTGCGTGAGTTTACGTTATTGGCTACAACCATGCATGAAACGGCACATACCAATAAATTTGATGGTTCGGAGTACAATGATCTATTTTTATAACCGCAATTATAATCTCGGTTATTTTTTACGGATTTCGAGCAGCCATTTATGTGCCGCCTCAATATCATTGAACATTTTGGTGGACCGCTCTGGGCGATTCATGCGGATATAAACATTTCCCATAATGCGTGCTGCCATTGAACTCACAACCAAAGCCATTGCGGCATGATATTTTGCGCTTTCTTTTCCTGCAACAAATGCCCGCGCTTCATCCGAAATATCGGCTATTTCACGCATGTCAACCAAAACATAAAATGGCTTTTCGGGGTTGTATGTCTCCATCCCACGACCGCGAATCGCCATAACATCGTCCAATGTAAGTTCCACATCAGGCATCATGACAATCCAAGACACCTGATCTTGATCCGAAAATAATTCGGCTTTCTCGGGAACAATCCGCAGGTTGATTTTTTGTCGTTCTTCCATTCCGTTGCCAATATACAAAGCTCCGGCAATTATTCAAGTTCCCGTTTTCTCTTTTTGTTTTCAGAGGCATTGGTCGCTTCGTTCCTTTTTAGACGTGAGACCACATCCTCTTTTGCGCACAGAAAACATCCTGAAATTTGTTCCTTTTACCGCAATGTGTCTAAAACCGGAGCATATTCTTGCAACCTAAAATCATCCCAATACGTCATTTCCTTTTCAATGCCATTGTACCAAAACGTAACGCGGAATTTCGGATCGGCAAAATCCATCGGTAATTCAAACCATGTTCCCACTTCGCGCCAACCGTTTCCTTTGTCAGATTTGATGCCGAATCCAGACTCATACATTTCCGTACCCGTTGAATCGTGCGCAGCCAACACACCATCAAAGCCCGGTCCTTGTCGCCAAATGCTCAAGACATAACGATGTCCGCGATGCGCATCGATCCAGAATCCCATACCACCCGGCTCTTTAGCAGAAGACTGAATAGACGCTTTGCCCGTATGTGCATGCGAGAAACACATCCACGGCCCACCATCGGCAAAAATACTCGTGTCGGAAGTGAAGAATTGCTGCTTGTCTGGCGTTCGTCGCTCAAAATCAATGTTTATTTCCCGCACCAATTGCCAGTGTATTTTCACGCGGCTTGGATTCATATTCATCTCCACGATCTCTGCCTTGGTTTCTGGGTTCTGGTAAATCTGCTTAAATGAAACGCCTGCCGAGTCTTTGCTATAAGCCTGCAATACCTGCTTGGCCGCATCGAGTGCCCATGCTTGTCCGTGCAAATTATGCAACCACAAACGCCCCTTCATCAATAACGAATCCGGCGCACGTCGTCCATCCCAATCTAAAAACCACTTCTTCCCCGGATCAAAAAACAAATCATTTGGATAGATTTTTTTTAGAATCGGATTGTATTCTGAACGCATATCGCCCGCATACGCCCAGCCCATATAATGCGCGGGTAAAGGAGATCCTGAGGTCAAGTCGCCTTCTAAAAAATGAACCGTGGTAACATTCGGATCTCCTTCAAAATAATCGGCTGTATAATAATGGCTGTTGTGTTTATGCGGATAGTATTCGTGATTTGTCTCCATACGCGTGTACAATGCGTATGTAAAAATCAATGCTACAACGACCAGACGCGTTGAGGTAAGTTGGCGCAAGAATCGTTCTGGCAAGTATGTGGCGAGAATGACCAGCAACACCCATGTCGCCAACATCAGTTGCGTATGGGTTGGAATAAGGTAGTGAAACGAGTAATGCTTTGCGGTAAGTACCACATTCAACAAAAACGAAACCATAAGACCAACAAGCAGCCATGCCATGCGCGGCTGTTTTTTTCGAATGCCAGAACCCGGAAACCAAACCAAAATGGTAGCCAGCAAAGTCAGCGCGACAATCGTTGTAAATAAATACTCTGTTGTAAAAATCTGCACCAAATTTTCGGAAAATGCTTTTGCATCAACAATGCCTTCGCCGCCCATGCCATAGCGCCCCGTATGGGTTGCCATGCTCGACGCAAAAGCAAAAAAACGTTCAATCCGATTCCAGATGGGCCAAACAAACAGCGTTGCAAACACAAATGAGCCAAGCGTATAAATCACTTTAGAACGCCAGCCTTGAAGCAAGAAAAACGGAATGGCCAATATCGGCAACGAAGACACTTTCGTTGCTAAAAGCCAGCCCGCAACAGCCGCAAACCCAAGCACAATATTCCGTTCGTGTTTTTTATCGTCTGGATTGCGGTAATGATACATAAACACCAATGTCGTTAGCCAAATGCCACCCAAGATGACAAACGGCTCTGTCATCACCCGCGAAATGTGAATGAATACAATGGACGAAAACAGGGTAATGGTTTGCGCAAAAAGAGCTTCGTGCATGCGGCTTGTCAAGCGCAATACCGTCTTTCCCAAAACACCAACAAAAAATCCGATAATCACAATTTGCGAAAACACAATGACGTGTAAATACACCTCTGGATTGCGCAACACATCTTCGGCCAGCGGAATGCCTTGTCGGAAAAGGTGTGTAATCCAGATGATAATGGCACAAAAAACTTGAATCGTACTGCCCGGATGGTCGGTGTGGCCAATGCGCAAATTTCCATCGGCCAAACTCAATCCATTATACAAATACGGATAAGCCGGGTCATGCCCGAACATAAAAAATGGGCCGCTTGTTTGGTAATAATAAAGCGCAAGTAATGTTCCCGATAAGGGAATAAGCCAAAGCAGCAAGCGTTGCCGGAATGATTGGGAAGAAAGCACGTGCGAAAATACGAGTTTTGGGCATTAGCACCAGAAAAGATCAATGTGCTTTGAGACGAAAAATATCGCGGCTTCGTGTAGTGTATGCTGGCGAGAGGAAATCGCGGCGCAACATCCAGCCACGTGTTGTTTTTTCTTCTGCCGATGGTTCTGCAAATGAGATGTTTCCTTGAACCGCTGTTTTTACCAAATCGCCGCCATATCGTTTATTGATGCGATCCATGGCTTGCATGGCTTCTTGAAGGCGGATGCGGTTTCCGGTTTCAAACAAATCGCCTTGGACTTGATTTTGTAAGATGAAATCGCTGATGGTAACACCACTTCGTTTGTACCGGAGTCCGTCGCGAAAAATTTCTTCGATGCCTTGCAGCGCGATGCGGATGAGCGTGGGCGTATCGTTTTGCGGAATGGGTAAAATATACGTGCGCGAACCCGCATACGGCGCATGTTGTGTTTCGGTGCGCGAGGTTTCGAGATAAACGTGTACCACACGCGCCACACACCCTTGCGCACGAAGTTTTTCGGCACAGAGCGCCGCAAAATTTGCTGTTGCTTCTTTAATATCGGCAAGTGCCGTCAAGCGTTTTCCAAAACTGCGCGAAGTACAAATATTTTGTTTCATCCCAGCCGCATCTTGCAAATCAAGGCAAGATCGTCCCGCCAATTCGCGGAGCAAACGCAAGCGCACCACCGAGTATTTTCGCTGAACATACCGTTCCGATGCGCATCTAAAATCCCAAGCCGTATGAATACCATCGGCCTGTAAACGTTTTCCCACGCGCCGCCCAATTCCCCACACATCGGCAACTGGTGTTTGCTCTAGGGTAGCGCGAATTTCGGCTTCGCCATGAAGCAGCAAAACACCTTTGGCTTCGGGAACTTTCTTGGTATGGCGGTTGGCTAGTTTTGCAAGCACTTTGGTGGGCGCAATGCCTACCGAAACGGGTATTCCGGTCCATTGCAAAATCCGCGCGCGAGCCTCAACGCAACGGCGATGCGCTTCTTGCGGATCGATTCCGCGCAAATCGACAAAGGCTTCGTCGATGGAATACACTTCTACACGAGGAAATAAGTGTTCCAAAATTTGCATGACGCGGTTGGAAAAATCGCCGTAGAGTGCGTAGTTGGACGAAAAAACATGCACGGCATTTTCCCGAAAAAAATCGCGGCGTTTGAATTCAGGCTCGCCCATGAGAATACCGAGTGCTTTGGCCTCGTTGCTGCGCGAAATGACACAGCCATCGTTATTGCTCAACACCACAACGGGCTGCTTTTCGAGCGCAGGACGAAAAACGCGTTCGCAACTGACAAAAAAATTATTGCAATCAACAAGAGCAATCATGGGTTATTGTATTGCGGTTTGTAAACATAGGCGTGGAGCAAGTTCCAGATTTCAAGTTCCAAGTTCCAAGTTCCAGTTTCCAAGTTCCAATTTCCAGACTCCAAGTTCCAGTTTCCAGACTCCAAGTTCCAGGTTCCAAGTTCCAAAGCATTAAAATTAATGGGGCGGTTTGTAAACACAGGCGTGGGGCAAGTTCCAGATTCCAAGTTCCAAGTTCCAGATTCCAAGTTCCAAGTTCCAAAGCATTAAAATTAATGGGGTGGTTTGTAAACACTGGCGTGGGGCAAGTTCAAAAAGGTGTTGGTTTGAATGTGTCTTGTTTAAGATTTGGGGGGCTTGGGATTTGGAGCTTGGAACTTGGAACTTGGAATCTGAAGTTTGGGATTTTAAACACAGGCAAGGAGTACGTTTAAAGGGTGTTCGTTTAAATGTGTCTTGTTTATGGTTGGTGTCTTGGGATTTGGAACTTGGAACTTGGAAACTGGGGTTTGGGATTTTAAACACAGGCAAGGAGTACGTTTAAAGGGTGTTCGTTTAAATGTGTCTTGTTTATGGTTGGAACCTGGAACTTGGAACTTGGAACTTGGTGCCTTCCCTTACATTTTCCGAACGAGGTAAGCCACAACGCCCCAGAGCGTAACGGCTGTCTGTTGTTGCGAAGAGATTTCTTTCCCTGATGCCGTGCGGAGGACGGTTTTTCCGTTCTGTTTTTGGTAACGGGCCAAGCCCAATTCGCCACCAAAGGCGCAGACACACAAACATCCCGAATAAGGCGCAAGCGAACGGTCAATCACCAACACATCGCCATCATTTAAGCCCAAACTGGCAAAGCGGTTGTCTTGCGCGCGCATGTAAAACGTTGCGGGTGCGTTGGTCTGAAAAAACTGTTCGAGTTTTAAGGGTTCGCTGAGGTAGGATTCGGCGGGGGAAACAAATCCGGTAGCAACACTGGCAGTAAACATCACACTAGGTTTTAAGGTTCAGTATTTTTCGGAAAACAGCATGTACGGCTATTTTCGTTCATTCTCTTAAACCCCTGTGCGCGTGTATAACAGGATTTATAGTGCAAGTATAGCGCACGAAAGGGGCCCTTGTCAAGTTTTTGCGTGGAAATACGCATTTTCTGTTTGTTTTGAGGAAATACAATCACTGATTTCCCCCACCCCACATTCCCCCGCTCAACCGAAAAACTGTATTTTCGCACCTGCATGAGCGCGGCACAACTCCTTTCTATTGTTATTCCGGCCTACAACGAGGCGGCAACTATCCATCTTATTTTAGATAAAGTGCTTGCTGTGCAATTGATTGGTGGTGTTCGGAAAGAAATTATCATTGTCAATGATTGCTCCAAAGACGATACGCCTGGAGCCATTCAACGGTACATCGACGCACACCCCGACGCTGGCATTCGCCTGTTTAACCAACCCAAAAACATGGGAAAAGGGGCAGCCTTGCACAAAGGAATTGAATTGTCAACGGGCAACTGGATCATCATTCAGGATGCCGATTTGGAATACGATCCCGAAGAATACAATATTCTACTTAAACCCATTTTAGATGGTTTTGCCGATGTTGTTTTTGGATCGCGTTTTATGGGTGGCAGCCCGCACCGGATTTTATTTTTCTGGCATACGATCGGGAATAAATTTCTCACGTTTCTCTCCAACATGTTCAACAATTTGAATTTGACGGATATGGAAACGTGTTATAAATTATTCGATGCAAAAATGTTGCAATCGCTCTACCTGCGCGAACGGCGTTTTGGTTTTGAGCCAGAAGTAACGGCAAAAATTTCGCGCATTCCCAATGTGCGTATTTACGAAGTGGGCATTTCGTATTATGGCCGCACGTATGAAGAGGGAAAGAAAATAGGTTGGAAAGATGGATTCCGCGCCATCTGGTGCATTTTGCGTTATGGGTTCTGGGGCGGGAAATTTCTGAAATAAATTTACCTGATTCGATTGGTATCGTTTGCGTTGGCGCGAACGCGGTACACGTGTACACGAAACTGTTGCGCAGGCGTATAGTCTTTCATTTGCGAAGAATCGGTGTAAATTTCTTCGAATCGGTTTTTGTTGGCAAACGTTTCTAGGCGGCAATCGCTTTCGCTTGGGTTGAAGTGCGAATCCCAAATGATAATATCGTTTTGCTGAAACAACCAAGTCGAATCAACGCCAAAAAGCGCAATGCCATCTTTCGTATTGGCGAAGCTTTTGTTGAGCAGAAAACGCATGTAGGGAAAATGCACATACGTTCGATTTTGATCGAGTTTTTGTTGCTTCAAAAAATCTGCTGTGCGGTGAAGGGCTTGTCCAAAAAAAGCATCCTCTTGAAACGGCAGCTTATGTTGTTTGAACGGCATCCAAACGTGGAGCGCGAGGATGATAACAGTGAGCGCGGGGGCAATTTGCGGGCGGGAAACAAGCAGCAAGCGCATGGTTCGCAAGCCGCGCAAGGCCACCAACGCTGCAAGCGGCATAACACTCGCCATCACCCGCCAAAGACCCAACGAACCACAAAGACCTTTCCACCAAAAAACAACATGTGCACCATAAAACAACAGAAAACAACCCAACACCAATATTAATTCATCCTGCCGCACACCCTGTGCCTCTTTTTTGCGAAGCACAGGAATGGCATACACCAACAAGGCAAAAACCAAAAGTGCCGTTAGCGACCAGCCAAAAATAAATTCGCTCGCCCCGAAAAAATGACCAAACGAACCATGTCCATACGGACTGATTGCGTTATATGGATTTTGTGAAAATACCCAGAGAAAATCATGAACATAAATTCCTCCAACAATGCTATACACAAGTGTTCCCGCGCCTAAAAGCAAAGCCGCAAACCATTCGCGGCGCATGAAGAAAAACAGGCCTACAAGCGGCAACAGAAAAAAGCCTTCGCTGCGCACAAAAGGTAAAAACGAAAGCAGTATAGCGGCTGTTTTAAAATTTCCTTTTACAACACCATAAAGCCCTACAATCAAAACGAGGCCAAACAACGGTTCCGTCAATCCACTCAATGAAACAACAAATGCCAGTGGTGCAAAAACCGCTAACAGCGCGGCAAGTGGAGCTTCACGCCATTTCCAGTGTGCCGCAATTTTCCACGCAAAAAATCCACTCGCCAATAAACAACCGATATTGAACGTAACCACGCCTTTGTAACCCGCTTGTGCAGGCAAACACGTAAGCAGCGTATAAATGGGTTTATTCCAATGGTGCAGCAACAAACTTGGTTGTTCGGTTGCGGCTTTTGAAATCATGTAATGCAAGATGCCGTCGCCTGTATCGTAAACGCCTTCTGCTCCGAGGTTGAAATACATCAACAGCAGAAATAGGACTGGAAAAAAAATCCAGTACCAATACGATTCAAGTTTTTGAAGCATGTTTGCGTTTTAAAAGAAACGGCCTCCGGCCATGCGTTTGCGGGCAATGGCTGCACGGATATCGTCCAGTTCGCCTTTCGGAATCGCGCTGATTAATTTTTGCGTGTATTCCGTTTGCGGTGTGTTGTAAATCGCATCGGCATCGCCCATCTCTTCAATTTTTCCATTGTTCATCACCACCATGCGATCGCTCATGAATTTAACCACCGAAAGATCGTGCGAAATAAAAATGTAGGTAAACTTAAATTCTTGTTTTAGCTCATTCAACAAATTCAATACTTGTGCCTGAACAGAAACGTCGAGCGCAGAAACAGACTCGTCGCAAATAATAAATTGTGGATTGAGCGCAAGCGCGCGGGCGATACAAATACGCTGTCGTTGCCCTCCCGAAAACTCATGCGGATAGCGGTAATAATGCGATTCATTCATATTTACCCGACGCAACAATTCGAGCGCTTTGGCTTTGCGTTCAGCATCATTCGCACCAATACCATGTACACGCATGGGTTCTGTAATCGCATTGCCAATTGTAATGCGCGGGTTGAGTGATGAGTATGGGTCTTGAAAAATAATTTGAATGTCTTTCCGCATGGCCCGCATTTCGGCCGTTGGAATATGCGTGATGTCTTTGCCTTTGAAAATAATTTGTCCACCTGTTGGTTCAATCAACCGAAGAACCGTTCGGCCAAGCGTTGTTTTTCCGCAACCCGATTCACCCACAAGACCAAGCGTTTCGCCTGGATAAACATCAAACGAAATATCATCAACCGCTTTTTTCCACGACGTTGCTTTTCCAAAAATATTGCGCGTTGTTGGAAAATAGGTGCGGATATTCTTCAACTGAAGCACGGGGGTATTGGCGTATAGTTTTTCGTGCTGTTGTTTGCGTTCTTCGGGCGTTACAAAAACACTATGCAAAACCTCTTGTACCGATTGTGTGATTTCAACGAGGTTGCCTTCATCGTCGGTTTTCATAAAATCAGAAACCGTTGGCAATATTTGTAAGCGTTTGTTGAGTGGCGGACGGCAAGCGAGCAAGCCTTTGGTGTAGGGATGTTTGGGGTCGGCAAAAATATCGAGCACAGGACCTTGCTCTACAATTTCGCCTTTGTACATAACAACCACGCGATCGGCGAGTTCGGCAATAACACCCAAATCGTGCGTGATAAACAGAATACTCATGTCGTTTTCTGTTTGCAATTCCTTCATCAATTCCAGAATTGTTTTCTGAACCGTAACATCGAGCGCTGTTGTTGGCTCATCTGCAATGAGCAATTGTGGGCGGCACGACATGGCCATGGCAATCATGACCCGTTGTTTTTGACCGCCTGATATTTGGTGCGGGTAGCTATAAAAAATGCGCTCTGGATCGGGCAATTGTGTTTGCTCAAACAAACTGATGGTTAGTGCGCGGGCCTGTTTTTCTTTGGTGGTGTAATAGCGTTTAAACTGTTGCTTCGTTACTTGTCGAATTGGTCCTGTGATGAATGAAAACGAACGATCAAGGCCACGTATGATATTTTCTACGGTATTTTTCCCTTTCGAGATTCCCTCAAATGTTTTGTGGCGCAAAATTGCTTCCATCACTTGTTCGCCGCAGGTATAAACTGGATTGAGCGAAGTCATCGGCTCCTGAAAAATCATGGCAATTTCGTTTCCGCGAAGCGAACGCATGTCTTTTTCGGGAAGTTTAACCAGATCGGTCAAGCCACGCGAGCGCGAATTGAACATGATTTCGCCTCCGGTAATTCGTCCCGGCGGATTGGGAATAAGGCCCATTACCGAAAGTGCGGTAACCGATTTTCCAGATCCAGATTCGCCAACAACACCAATGGTTTCGCCTTTTTCAATGGCAAAACTAATCTCGTTTACGGCGCGCATGGTTTGCCCGTCGGTACGAAATTCGGTTACAAGATTTCTGACTTCGAGCAGGGTTCTGCCGCTCTCCAAATCAACTGATACGGAATCCATAAGGGTTTAAAAATACGGATTCGGGTGGAATTGGCGACGGATTCTTTATAATCTGCCGTGTTTTTGTCGGAAAGAACGAGCGATTGATCGAAAGGCGGGTTTCTGCCGGATCAAAAGCGTAACTTCGCCCCCGTTTAAAACACGAACTATGGCTTTCGAAAACTTGCTTTATGCTGTCGAAAACGGCATCTGCACCATTACCATCAACCGCCCCGACAAACTCAATGCGTTGAATTTGAAAACGCTTGACGAATTACGAACTGCGTTTAGCGATGCGGTTTCTGATGCGGCTGTCAAAGGAATTATTCTCACCGGAGCTGGTCCAAAATCATTTGTGGCTGGGGCTGATATTTCCGAATTTTCTGGCCTTACTGCCGATGCTGGCCGTACGTTTGCCGCCAACGGCAATGCGATTTTTAAAGCCATTGAGCTTTGTCCAAAACCCGTTATCGCTGCGGTCAATGGTTTTGCTTTGGGCGGCGGTTGCGAGTTAGCAATGGCCTGCCACATGCGCATTGCCTCCGAATCGGCTAAGTTTGGTCAGCCCGAAGTGAATCTGGGCCTTATCCCAGGATATGGCGGAACACAACGTTTGACCCAACACATTGGGCGCGGTCGTGCAACCGAATTGCTCATGACGGGCGACATCATTAATGCGCAAGATGCTTACCGTGTTGGTTTGTGCAATTATCTCGTAACACCAGAAGAATTGATTCCGAAGTGTACCGAAATTTTACAGCGAATCGCTTCAAAAGCGCCTTTTGCCGTAGCGCAAATTGTAAAATGTGTTGACGCACATTATACCGATGGCGTCAATGGTTTCGATGCCGAAATCAATGCGTTTGGAACGTGTTGCGGCACCGAAGATTTTCGCGAAGGCGCATCTGCTTTCCTCGAAAAACGGAAACCTGTTTTTACCGGAAAATAAAATACACCACAATAACGAAAGAGGCTTCTACGCATGTGTAGAAGCCTCTTTCGCTTTCATGGGTTCGCGGGAGTTTCGGTTCCTAGTCTTCGCGGTAAAACGTTTTCTCTTCGTCTTTATCAAAGAAGAACGAAATGCTAGAATACTTTTCAATGTATGCTTTCAATTCAGACGATGAGGCAAATTCTTCAGTAATGTTGTCGGTAACACCTTTGAGTTTTACGCGGTCTTCGTCTTTCTTCTCAAACTTGTAGATGTAGTATTTGCGCGAAGAGGCATCGCTGCTTTCTTCATAAACGTTCATGTACGTTTGATCGCTCACTTTCGAGGTGAAACCGTAATAAGTAGTTGGTTCATCGTCGCTACCTATTTTTTTCTTGACAATTTTATACATATTGTCTTCAATCGTTACTTTATAGCGGTAGTCATCGCTTCCTTTTTCACTGAAGTTTCCTTTGAGCGAAGCATCTGGCTTTGCTTTCGACACATCGTCAACAGGAACTTTTGATTCGTAGGGGCAACCCATAAAGAGCAAGCTCATGGAGCCGAAGAGAGCAAGGAGTTTGAATGATTTCATAAGGGTGGTTTTGTTTTGTTGAATCAAAAATAAGGTCTTGCGTGTTCGTATTTACAAAACACGTTTTTTTAATCGCTTTCGATTATTCGCGAATAATCTTTCGACTAATGATACCATCTGCCGTTACAATACGCAATACATAAACGCCCGCTGCAAGGTTTTCGAGCGAAATGGTATTGCGGTTGGTGTTTGTTTTTTCGAGCAGCAATAAGCGTCCACTCATATCATACAGTTCTATTGCGGTGATGCGCATGCGCGAAGATTCAATGGTCATGGCATCGCTTGCTGGATTTGGGAAAACAACAATATCGTCGTTGATTAAAACGGGTTCTTCGCTCGATGTGAGAATCGATAAATCGCAGAGAACGCCAGAGAGGATTGATGTATCGCAAACCACAAGTGGCGTATATTGTAGCAAACCTAAATTCACATCGTCGTAAGCATCGTATATTAAAACTCCGAGCGCAATTGGATTGGTTGTGCACCAACAATTGTTCGCAATGCTGATGTTGTAATTCTGCGTATTGATGGCGTTGAAATTGACATTCTCGCAAATAATATTGTTCGATCCAAGCCCGTTTCCGGTAATCACAATTCCCGTATCGTTGCGCGAAATGATGTTGTTGTTGACGTTGTAGAATCCTTCGAAGAATCCTTGTACGCCCGTTCCGTTATAGATGATGGTGTTGTTTTGCAAATCGCCACGGCCACCGTAAAGTGCCGTTGTATTGCTGCAAAAAATAGAATTGGTTACATCAATGCGTTCTGTTGCCCACAGGCCAAACGTATTGTATTCAAAGAAACAATGATCCACATCTTTATCTGCCTGATTTATGGCGGCGTAGTTGTATCCAAAATAGCAACGCGTAACCGTTGCTGCAATACCAGAATAGCCTGTAATGCCTAGCGTATTATATTTGAACGATGAGTTCGCAATAGAAAAGGGGCCGCCACCAAAACAACACACATTTTCGAGTGCTCTTTCTGCATGATTGAATACCGCGTATTGGATCGTTGCCGTTGCGCCTTGCGTATTATCAATCACCACACCAACCCACGATTGGGGTTGGTTGTTGATGCTATCTGCTGGAATAAAATAAACCGAATCGGAGGATGTTCCTTGCACGTTCAATGTTCCGCGAATATTCAAGACCACATTGGCACTAAATTTCAACACCGTTCCCGGTTGAATTGTAAGTGTAAACCCCGGAAATAACGTGGTTGTATCCGTAATGAGGTAAGGACTTCCGGCAATTGTCCATGTTTGATTGACGAAAAGACCACCGCTGATAGTCGTTTGCGCTTGACTTTTAAATCCACACAGAAGTAGAACTAAAAGAACGAGAGACTGTATTTTCTTTTCCATGCGTTTGTGTTGTTTGTTTTACAATACTAACCATTTCGGGTGAATTTCGCCTACGTTTTTTGTGTTTTTCTTAGAGCCTGTTTAAAATTTGTTTTTGAGAATTGTTATGATGCATTTTTGTGCCAGACGAGGCGCGTTTTGAAGGCCATAGCAGTGCGACTACGGTCAAAAAACGCAACGAAGTATGGTGCAAAAAGGCGCATAACAAACTCAAAGGATGAAATTTAAACAGGCTCTTACGCAGCCAACAAAATGTGTGTTGTATCCAAAACAAAAAAACGGGTTCTGCACAATTGCAAAACCCGTTTTTTTGTTTTGGATACATTTAGTTTTTGTAGAATGTTTTTTCTTCGTCTTTATCGAAGAAGAAAGAGATTTCAGAATACTTTTTGATGTATGCTTTGAGTTCGGCAGAAGTAGCAAACTCTTCGGTGATGTTGTCTGTAACACCTTTGAGTTTTACGCGGTCTTCGCCTTTTTTCTCAAATTTGTAGATATAATACTTGCGTGAAGAAGCGTCACCATCTTCATAAACGTTCATGTACATCTGATCGTCAACTTTTGATGTAAAGCCATAATAAATGGTTGGCTCATCTTCGCCTGTTGTTTTTTTCTTCACGATCTTGTACATATTTCCTTCGTGTGTTACATTATAAACATAGTCGCTAGTGCCTTTTTCGTCGTATGCACCTCTGCATTCAGAATCTACTTTTGCGTTTGACAGATCGTCAACAGGAACTTTTGATTCGTAGGGGCAGCCCATAAACATTAAACTCATAGAGCCAAAGAGGGCTAACATTTTTACTGATTTCATCTGGTTGTTTTTTAAGAGTGAGATTTACAAATTTATTGTTTTTTGAATCGCTTACTTCGTTTATTCCACATTATTTTTGTGGCTATCAACGAAGGGCCGTTCAAAAGTCCGTTAGGCATTTGCAAAAAAGAGGCCAATTTTAGCGGACTTTCGTAAGTATAAACCAATCGGGGCTGAAAAGTTACCACGAAATTTGAGTTCCTTAAAGAAATTAGCTGGACAAACGGCTGTGTATGGCATGAGTACGATCTTCGGACGTTTGCTCAACTATGCACTGGTTCCTTTCTATACTTACATTTTTGGAACACCATCTGATTTTGGTCTGAATACGGAGTTTTACGCGTACATCTCGTTTCTGAACATCATTTTCACGTATGGCATGGAAACGGCTCTTTTTAATTTTTCGACAAGTGAGTTGGACAAAAACAAGGTTTATAGCACGGCGGTACAAAGTCTTGTTGTGTCGTCCTTGGTTTTAACCATTCCATTTTTAGTTTTTGCCGAACCGATTGCCGATGTCTTGCGTTATCCCGGTCAAAGTTCATTTATTGTTTGGGCCATTCTTATTGTACTGACCGATGCGCTTGCGGCGATTCCATTTGCAAAACTGCGCGAGCAGAACCGCGCCAAGCGTTTTGCAACAATCAAACTGGTCAATATTTTCATCAATTTGGCCGTCAATTTTTTCTTTATTGGTTGGTGCAAATGGGCGCACGAAAACCAACCCGGAAGTTGGGCAGGCTCGCTTTACAATCCAGAAATCGGAATTGGGTATGCTTTTCTGGCCAATCTCATTGCCAATGTGGTTTCGCTCGTGTTGTTACTCCCACTATACCGAAATTTGCGCGGGGGCTTCGATCGCCCGTTGTTGCGGCGCATGTTGGCTTACGCCTTACCGCTGCTCGTGGTGGGGCTTGCGGGCATGACGAACGAAACGATGGATCGTATTTTGCTCAAATACTTATTGCCCGCCGGAACAGGAGAAACACAGGTCGGAATTTATGGCGCGTGTTATAAAATTTCGATTCTGATGACCATTTTTATTCAAGCTTTTCGGTATTCGGCAGAACCATTCTTTTTTGCTCAACGCAAAGAGGCGGATGCAGGCGAAACGAATGCCAAGGTGATGACTTTTTTTGTGGCGTTTTGCTTGATTATCTTTCTTGGAACAACGCTCAACCTGTCGTGGATTCAGTATTTCGTTGGCAAAAATTTCCGTGTCGGCCTTCCGGTTGTTCCGATTCTTTTGCTGGCCAATTTGTTTCTTGGGGTGTATTTTAACCTTTCTATTTGGTATAAACTTACTGGTCGTACGCGCTTTGGTATGTGGCTCACACTCATTGGCGCAGTAATTACACTCACACTCAATTGGCTTTGGATTCCATCTTCGGGTTATTTTGGCGGTTACATGGGTTCGGCTTGGGCAACCTTGATTTGTTATGCGATCATGATGGTGCTCTCGTATTGGATGGGGCAACGTCATTATCCGATTCCGTACAATTTGCCACGCATGTTTGCCTATTTCGCACTTGCCTTGTTGTTTTATTTTGTTGCTGTTTTGCTGCCCGATTTTTCGGTGGCCATCACGCTAACCATAAACAACTTGCTTTTGCTTGTCTTTATCGGAATAATTATTGCTGTTGAAAAACCACATCATTTGTTGCGCAAAACGTCAAAAAATCCGAGCGAGCCTACAAATCAATTACCTTCGTAAACACATGAACGTACGCATCATCAACCAATCGCGCCACCCGCTCCCCGCCTACGCCACCGCTGCGTCAGCCGGCATGGATCTCCGCGCAAACCTCGACGCTCCCATCACGCTCGCCCCACTCCAACGCGCACTCGTCCCAACGGGCCTTTTCATCGAACTTCCCGAAGGATTTGAAGCCCAAGTACGACCACGTAGCGGGCTCGCTGCAAAAAACGGCATTACCGTACTCAATAGCCCAGGAACAATCGATGCCGATTACCGCGGCGAAATCAAAGTTATTTTAGTCAACCTCTCAAACGATCCGTTTACCATCGAAGATGGCGAACGCGTGGCCCAACTCGTTGTTGCCGCACATGCCCGTGTCGATTGGCAGGAAACAAACTCCTTGGCAGAAACCGAGCGCGGAAGCGGCGGCTTTGGCCATACTGGAAAAAACTAATTCAAAACATCCCTAGCGCAGAGAACCTGTTTTATGAAAATTATTATCCCTATGGCCGGAATGGGCAAACGCATGCGCCCGCACACCCTCACTGTGCCCAAGCCATTATTGCCCGTTGCCGGAAAACCAATCGTTCAACGCCTTGTCGAAGACATTGCACAAGTGTGTAACGAATCCATTGAAGAAATTGCGTTTGTGATCGGACCATCTTTTGGTGCCGATGTCGAAAAAATGTTGGTTGATGTGGCCGCGAAACTTGGCGCCAAAGGAAGTATTTGGTACCAACACGAAGCACTCGGAACAGCCCATGCCATCATGTGCGCCGAGTCGGTACTTGGCGGAAAAACGGTTGTCGCTTTTGCCGACACGCTGTTCAAGGCCGATTTTAAAATGGATACCGCGCAAGAAGGAATTATTTGGGTGCAAAAAATTGACGACCCGCGCGCGTTTGGTGTGGTGAAGGTCAATGCTGATGGACACATCACCGATTTTGTCGAAAAGCCACAAACCTTTGTTTCCGACCTCGCAATCATTGGCATTTATTATTTCAAAGACGGTGATTACCTCAAGCGTGAATTGAAATATTTGCTCGACAACAACATCCGCGAAAAAGGCGAATTTCAATTGACCAACGCGCTCGAAAACATGAAAAAGCAAGGGGTGAAATTTTCGCCTGGCCAAGTTACCGAGTGGCTCGATTGCGGAAACAAAGACGCAACCGTTTATACCAATCAACGTGTTTTAGAATTCCGTAAAAACGATGCGGCTTTAGTTTCTGCTTCGCACAAAAACGAAAACAGCGTCATCATTCCGCCATGCTTTATTGGCGAAAATGTGATTCTGCGCAATACCGTAATTGGCCCACACGTTTCTATTGGTCACGATTCGCTTGTCGAAAACAGTGTTGTGAGCAACAGTATCATTCAACAAAACACAAAGCTGCGCAACGTCAACATCAGCAATTCCATGATCGGGAATTATGCCGAAATCAGTGGCAAGGCGGAGGACTTGAGCGTGGGTGATTACAATACGATGAACCTGAACTAAACGAAATGGCGTTGTTCAAACACGTTGGATTTTTGGCGGTCTTGCTCCTGTTGGTAGCAAGCGGCTGCAAGCACACCAAACCGACGACCGCTACAAACACCAATCAGCGTCCACCAGAAAACACCGTTCCTACACGCAAGGATGCCAAAAGCATTGATAAGGTTCGCGAAGAAGCTGTGTTTGTGCGCGCTTGTACGGAGAAAATGATTGGCAATCACCGCGAAGCGCTTGCGTTGTTTCGCGAATGCATCGAGCTTAATCCCTTCAATGCTGCTGCTAATTACGAAGCTGCCGGAATTTGTTTGTTGCTGCAACAGCCCGAACGGGCATTAAAATATGCCGAAACGGCCGCCAATCTGAATGCCGGAAACACCTGGTACCAACTACGGTATGCCAGCGCATTGCAGGCCAATGGAAAATACGATGACGCTGCCAACCGCCTCGAAAAAATTGCCAACACACAACCCGCGCGCTGGCAATACAAACTCACCTATGCCGACGCGCTCACACAAGCCGGACGGGTAAAAGAAGCGATTGCCGTTTACGACGAAGTAGAAAAGGATCAAGGTATTTCTGATACGCTCGGCATGTTGCGCATTCGTGCGTTGAAAAAAATAAATGACAAAAATGGTATTGTTGCTGCGTACGAAAAACTCATCACCGCATTTCCTTACGAAACAAAATACTACTTGCAGCTAGGCAACGAATACAGCGCCACAGCACAACCCGACAAAGCAGCCGCAACATACCGCCGCTTGCTTGCTAAAGACCCGTCAAATGGTCGCGCACATCTTGCTCTCGCCACTTATTATAGAAGTACAGGAAATGCAAACGAGGCGTATAAAGAAACCGTTGCTGCTTTTTCGAGTTCGGAAACGCCGCTTTCCGAAAAAGTAAACATCATGCACACGCAGTATGGTGCAGAAAACACCACAACGGCCCTGTCGGCACAACAACGGCGCGAGGCCGATACGTTGCGCAAAATTTTAACGCGTATCAATCCTGACGATGCGGCCACTTGGAAAATCAATGCCGATTATTTGTACCGCGACGGAAACTGGGCGGAAGCCCGTAAAAATTACCGCAAGGCTGTTACCATTGACCCTTCATCGTGGAATCCGTGGATGCGTTTGTTGGAACTGAACGACCGCTTGAAAGACACGGCTTCGCAGCTTACGGAGGCCAAGCAGGCGTTAGAATTGTTTCCTAGTCAACCTTCGGCTTATTTTTACTATGGACAATTGATGTTGCAGCAAAAACGGTGGAAAGATGCGATTGAGCCACTCAGCACGGGCGCATCGTATGTTACGGATGATCCTGAGTTTGAAGTAAAGTTTTACTTGGGTTTAATTGAAGCGTTCAGCAACCAGAACAAACCGGAGCGTACAGACGATTACTACGAAAAAATTCTGCGGCTACAGCCCGAAAACACCGTTGCCGCACTGGGTTATGCAACATCATTGACAAACCGCAACCTCAAACCTGTACGTGCTGAAGAACTGGCACAACTTGTGCTGAACAAAGAACCAGAAAACGCAGCAGCAATGGATGTATTGGCATGGAGCAAATATCAACTCGGATCGTATCAAGATGCGAAAAGTTGGATGGAAAAATCGCTTGCTAAAAATCCGAAAAGTGCGCGGGCCAATGAGCGCATGGGCGATATTCAACATGCTTTAAACAACGATGTCGAAGCCGTCCGCTACTGGAAAAAAGCCCGCGAAATTGGTGGTGCAAATCCTGCTCTCGATAGAAAAATTGAACGTCGAAAATTGGATCATGAAGAATAAGCTGCGCTTTTTATTACTCTCTTTTCTTGCGCTGTTGGCGACCGTTCAGGCATGCCGCAACAAGAAAAACACACAAGCCACAACGGGCACAACAACAGGCTGTAAGCTCGATTACCGCTTGCCCAAACCCTTGATGGCCGACATGCGAAAAAAAGAATTTTCGTTTGAATGGCTTTCCACCAAACTCGAATGTGAAGCCGCTTCCGATAGCTCCAATGTCAATTTTGGAATTGTCATGCGCATGCGTCGCGATAGCATCATTTGGCTCAACATTACAGATGCTATCATTGGCATTAAAGTGGCCCGTGTACGCATCAGTACCGATTCTGTGTTCTTTGTCAATTACCTCAACAACACCTGCTTTCGAGGCGATTTCGCCTACTTGAGCCAATTGCTACAAACCGAAGTTGACTTTGAATTACTACAATCCATGCTCGTCGGAAATAGTGTTGGTTTTTATGAAGAAGATGAAAAGTTGCGCTCCTCCGTCAATCAAGATGATTGTAATTATACGTTGAGCACCGTTCGCAAACGCAAGCTACGCAAGGTAAACGAAGGCCAGTTTGTTCCGCAAGAAGACCCGATTCAAACAATTTCGCTCGATCCACAATCGTATAAAATCATCCGCTTGTTTTTTCTCGATGCCCAAAACCGCAGCGTAACGGTAAATTATTCCAATTTTGAATTGATTGATTCGCTTGCATTTCCGCGTCGTGCCGAATTTAAAGCCTGTGGAAATAAGAAAACCGCCTTGCTCAACGTTACTTACGGTAAAATAAACCTCAATCAACCGCAGCAATTTCCTTTCACCTTTCCAGATGACTGCAACCCGATTATTATCGACCCGAACAAGCAGCGTTAAAGCCATTGTGCTTTCGTTGGTTTTGTTGTTGGCGCTTGTTGTGCTTGCGCCGGCTGTTTTTGCGCAGAAAAAAACAAAGAAGAAAAAGCCCGCTACCGAAAAGCAGGATAAATCGGCTTTGCAAGCAAAAAAACAAAACCTTCAAAAAGACATTGAAAGCACTAATGCACTCTTAAAAGAAACGCGCAAAAGCAAAAAACTTTCGCTCGGGCAATTGGTGGTGCTCAACAAAAAAATTGAAGCGCGCGAAGAATTAATTGGAACGATTAGCGGCGAAATTGGTGGCCTCAACAAACAGATTTCAGAAAATACAACGGCTGTAACAGCACTCGACGAAGAGATCAAACGCCTGAAAGCAGAATACGCGCGCATGGTTGTGTTTGCATACCGCAACCGCAGCGCCTACCAGCGCATGATGTTTATTTTTTCTGCGGGCAATTTCAATCAGGCGTACAAGCGCATGAAATACTTGCAACAAGTAAGTGAGAGCCGCCGCATGCAATCCGAAAAAATTAATTCGCGCCAGCAAGAACTCAATCAAAATATTCAAGCGCTCGAATCGCAAAAAACAGAAAAACAACAGTTGCTTGGTATTGAAGAGGTTGAAAAAAATTCGTTGCTCACCGACAAAACCGACAAGGAAAAAACATTCAATGAATTGCAGAGTAAAGAAAAACAACTGAAAGACGATTTAGAGAAAAAGAAAAAACAAGCGGCCACAACCGACCTTGCCATTCAACGCTTAATTCAAGAAGAAGCCGAACGCGCCGCCGCCGCTGCTGCCAAGCAAGCCGCCAAAGCCAATGCGAAAACAACAGCCAAAACAGAACCGAAAGCAACCGACCCGAAAACCAATCCTGTTGTTGCCAATCCGAAAACAAACAATCCGCCAAAAACAAATGCAGAGCCACCCAAACTTGTGCTGACACCAGAAGCCGTTTCACTCGGAAAAGGATTTGCTGATAATCAAGGCCAATTGCCTTGGCCCGTTGCCCAAGGAAGTATTGCCGAGCGCTATGGCCGCCATCCGCACCCCGTTTTGGCCCACGTAGAAACAAACAACAACGGCGTTGATATTGCTACCACCCGCGGAGCCGCCGCTCGTGCCGTTTTTGATGGAGAAGTAACTGGCGTAACCAATATCCCCGGCTCAGGATGGCTCGTCATTGTACGCCACGGCGATTACCTCACCGTCTATGCACAACTTTCCGAAGTCTCTGTAAAAACGGGCGATAAGGTCAAAACCAAACAAACCATTGGCAAAGTAGCCGAGAATGATGATGGTGGATCTGAATTGCATTTCGAGGTCTGGAAAAGTGGTTCTGGCAAAATGAATCCTGAACTTTGGTTGGCCAAAAATCATTAACCCTTGACTTAAAAAACGGCTGCCCGTCGTTCTAAGGGCAGCCGCTTCATTACATAAAATCAGGTTCCCTGATTTTACAGACCCAACACAAATTCCCTCCTTTTAAACAAACAAAGCACCATTAGTTTGCAAAAGTGGCATCTGGGTTTGTAAAACATCCTTTCTATTTGCTTTACAAACACGGGTTCATAAACTCAAACGAGGTTTTGGCAAACGCAGTTAAGCTAAAGCAATATAAAAAACACATCTTTGTCCAGGTTTTTACTGGCTTTTATGCAACACACTTTTTTGCATTTGCTTTTTTTTGAAACAACCCGTTGGAGAAGGCTTCTTGCGGTGTTTCTGTTTTTTATCCAAAATCAAGCAAACGCACAAGACCCCAATTACATCACGATTGATAAAAGCAAAGGACTTCCTTCCAATAACGTTTACAACCTAATTCAAGACAGTAAAGGTTTTATTTGGGTTGCTACCGAAACCGGATTAAGTCGTTACGATGGCTATCAGTTTAAAACCTATTCCAATCCAACACAAACGTCAAAATCCGGATCCGAGATTCATGAAGATGTTTATGGCCGCATTTGGTACGAAAATTTTGATGGGTATTTGTACTATGTAGAAAATGATTCATTGCATGCACTCAAGCAAAATAAAACAGGAGGTTATTCTCCTTATGGTCTTTCAAAAAAAACGCTCTTTCACATCTCCGAAAAAGGAGTTGACCTGTATGACCTGAAAACACTTGCCTTACGCAAAACCATACCACTCAAAAACAAACAAGCACTCGTGTATGCTCAGGGATCGGGAAACCTGTATTATGTTGGTACAAAAAACGATCTTTTAGTTTTCGATGATTTGGGTAAAACAAAACATGTTTCTAATCAGCTTGAGGAAGGAAAAATGATTGCTGTTTCGAATGGCGGCCTTTGGTTTTATAACCCTTCGCCGCCGAATGTTGTTCGCCATTTTTCCGAATACAACATCCTTCCCCTTTTTACCAATCAGAACAACACGTTTGTAAATTCCACTTCATTTTCTGGAGACTATGTCTGGTTCTGCTCTGCGTCTGGAACGTATGCATACAGCATAACGGGTTCGCCGTTAGAAAATGGCCGTACGTTTTTTACCGGAAAAAGTATTTCCTGTGTTTTTAAAGACCGCGAGGCTAATTATTGGTTTTGTACAACCAATGAAGGCATTTTGTTTGTGCCGGATTTTGCTTCGCGAAGACTTGTTCCCGAAAAAAATATCCGTCGCCTTGCTTTGTATAACGATCAACTTTTTTTCGGAACACAGAGAGGTGAGGTTTGGCGTTTGAACGACCAAAAAACACAACAAATCTTTAAAAGTGGATCGGGGCATTCGGTCGATTTTCTAGAATCGGGCGATGCGTTTGCTCCTTTGTTTATAACAACAGATAGTTTTTTTGTTTTAAAAGACAACGCGATTCTGAAACAACATTCTGTTAGCGTGAAAGACTGCTGCCCAATTGCTCCAGGAACGTATGCTTGTGCGTTGACGGGCTATGCTGGACTATTTTTTGCAAAAGACAGCCCAGATAATGTCTGGAAACATCTTTCTTGGGGACGTTTTGATTCTGTAGATCATTTGAAATCCGCTTTAGGATATATGCTTTTAGAAAGTGTACGCGCAAAATCGGTGGCTTGGGATGCTGCTTCACAAACTATTTATTATGCAACAAACAAAGGGCTTTTTGCGGCAACACAACAGGGCTTGACAGAATTAAAAGATGTCGAAAAAAGTATATACTTATCGCGTATTGCTTTTTATGGCGGTGTTTTGTATGGTCTTTCTACACAGGGAGAAATTTTGACTTTTCAGAACAACAAACTTACCGCGGTTTGTAATCAAAAATATGGGTTACGCTCATCCGAAGTCCGCAGCATGAAGCTGTGTGGTCATTTGCTCTTCTTTTCCACGTCATCAAAAATCTGCTATCTTGATTTAGATGCTCCAAGTTCTTCCCCTGTTTTTTTTCCGGTATATGCGTCTGACATCAATGATATTGCTTTGTGGAAAAACAAAATATACCTAGCCTCGCCATCGGGCTTATTGTCTTTCGACTTAACGTCTGCGTCAACGATTTCAGAACAACCCAGATTTGTCTTAACTGGTTTTTTTGCCAACAAACAACTGTTAAGCCGTTCCGAAAAAATACGGTTGACCTACAATCAAAATACGATTGAGATTGCTTATGCGATTTTATCATTTAAAACCGAATCGGGCTATCCTTTGTATTATCGCATCAACGATCGCGATTGGGAGATTTGTTCTCCAAAGTCGCGTTCCTTGTTGCTTGCGGCACTTTCGCCAGGCGATTACGTGGTTCGGTTTCGGTTGGGCGATGCTTCCGAAAACAAACCCGTTGCGCTTCAACTGAATTTTACAATTGAGCAGGCTTGGTGGAAAAAGTGGTGGGCTTTGCTTTTTTATATTGTAAGTTTTATCCTTATCTTATTGTTAGTTTACAAACGACAAATTCGCATTCAGGCGCGTAAAAACAAGTTGTTGACGGAGAAAATAGAATTGGAGAAAAATTTAAATCGCTCAATTCTAACGTCCATCAAGTCGCAGATGAATCCACATTTTTTCTACAATGCGTTGAACACGATTCAGTCGTTTATTTTTGAAAACGACAAACAGAATGCGGGAATTTATTTGTCGAAGTTTTCAAAACTCACGCGCATGGTACTCGAAATGTCGGAGAAAGAAAATATTTCGTTGAAAGAAGAAATTACGGCTTGTACCTTATACCTCGAACTCGAACAGGCGCGCTTTAGTGAAGATTTTTCGTTTTCGGTTGTGGTCAATGGTTGTCTCGATACCGACCTTATTCGGCTTCCGCCCATGATTATTCAGCCTTATATCGAGAATGCGGTTAAGCATGGTTTACTTCATAAAAAAGGAGCAAAAAACCTCTCCGTTATATTTGCGTGTGCTACAAAAAACATCGTCGTTACTATCGAAGATAACGGCATTGGTCGTGAGCGTTCCGCGCAACTCAATGCCATCCGACAAGACAAACACAAATCGTTTGCAAGCGAAGCCACCAAAAAACGGCTAGAACTGCTCAATCACGAGCGTTCTCATTTACTCAGTGTAACATACACCGATAAACACGACGAATCTGGACTAGCAACCGGAACGTTGGTTCATATCTATATCCCTATTTAACCCATGAAAAAATATACCGCAATCATTATTGACGACGAGCTACGCGCGCGCACCTTACTTTCGGGCATGATGCAGGAATACGCGCATGACTTCGATATTGTGGCTGAAGCTCACGACCTGCCAAACGGTGTTAAAGCAATTCGCAAACTGAATCCTGATTTGGTTTTTCTCGACATTGAAATGCCCGGGCATTCGGGTTTAGAATTGCTTGACTTTTTCAACGACGATGAAATTAATTTCAGCATCATTTTCACTACGGCATATAGCAATTATGCGATACAAGCATTCAAGCTTTCGGCCATTGACTATTTATTAAAACCCATTGAAGTACAAGAATTAATCAATGCCTTGGATCGTTTCCGTAAAAAAAGCGAAACGAAAAATAATTCTTTAGATATGGCGGTGCTCAAAGAAAATGTACAACGAAACGATTTCAAACGCATTGCGGTACCAAGCGGAAACGCCATTAAATTTATCGACCTCCACAACATCCTCTTTCTCAAAGGCGAAGGTTCTTACACAGAAATTAATTTTGTCGATCAGTCGAAATTAATCGTGAGCCGAACGTTGAAAAATTTTGTCGATATGTTTCCTGAAAATCATCCCTTTGTGCGTTGCCATAAATCGTTTATCGTCAACACAAAATTTATTTGCGAATACGTCAAAGCAGATGGTGGCTACTTTGTTTTACCCGGCAATCAGCATGTTTCTGTTTCGTCAGATCGTGTTGACGATATTTTGAAACTGGTTACGTTTATTGGTCGCTCGTAGAGCGCATCACTCTCCACTAAAATTATCATAGTAGGTATAATCTTTGGTGATCAATCCGTTTTCGATGGTGAAGATGGTGCATATAGGCAATTCAAATTTTGTTTGATCGGGTGCTGTTCCCGTAGAAATAAATTCTACCACAATGTGTTTTTCGCCCGAAGGATAAATGGCCACAACCTCATCGTGCAAATCGGGAAAAAGTTGATTGAGTTCGGTGTATTTTTTAATCGTTTGTTCGCGTGTTTGTTTTACGATGCCATTGCCCAGTGAAGGATCTTTAAAATCGGCCACTTCGGTGTACATGGCGGCCATTTTTTCCCAGTCGTGTTTGTTGAAATGAGCGAAATACGTTTTTACCCATTCGGTTTTTGCATTGCTGTTTTCCATTGGTGGAGGTGTTGGGTTGTTGCAAGAGAAAAAAGCAACAACGAGTGTGAACATAAACAGGTTTTTCATGGTCTGCTGGTTTTATGGAGCAAACGTAATCCGTTCATCAATGAACACACTTAACAAATGATAATTTATTTGCTTTTACGCAAGCGACTGAGCGATACGGGGGTGATGCCAATAAAACTAGCAATGTCTTTGAGCGAAAAGCGTTGGAATATTTCGGGTTGTTTTTGCATCAAATACGCGTAACGTTGTTTTGCATCGTAATTGAGCAAAAGACGACGCAATTCAAACTCCATCACAAATTGCCGCTCGGCCATGATGCGGCCAATCCGTTCTAAGTATGGCGACTGGTCGTAGCATGTGAGCAATGCAGCATAATTCAAGGCATAGATCGAACAGTCTTCAACGGCTCGAAACCCGATTTCTGAAGGCGTATGCGTAGCAATGCTATGGTAATCGATAAACAAACTAAAGGCTGTAAAAAAATGGGTATTGCGTTCTTCGCCGTTGTTCAGTTCATACACTTTTACGGCGCCTTTTTCTAAAAACCAAAGGTGTTTACAGTATTTCCCAATGGGATGCAAGTCTTCATTTTTGGCAATGGTAAGCGGTTGCATCGTGCTTGAAAGCAGTTGCCATTCGTGTTCAGGCATTGCTCCAAAAAGATTTTCGAGAAAAACGCGGAGGCTGTTGTCCATAACGAAACCATTGTTTTCAAAACTAAGAAGTTTTTTCAATTCCGGCATCTCGCGTATCTTCGTAGCATGAGCGAACAATCCATTCATTCGGGCAAAGCACCAGAGCCTGTTGGCCATTATCCACACGCACGTCGCGTTGGCAATTTACTTTTTCTTTCAGGCGTTGGTCCACGCGAGCGTGGAACAAAAAAAATCCCTGGCGTAGAATTGGATGCCGATGGAAAAATCGTTTCGTACAGCATCGAAACGCAATGCCGCAGTGTTTTTCAAAATGTGAAAAACATTCTCGAAGATTCAGGCAGCAGTTGGGATAAAATTGTGGACGTAACGGTTTTTTTGACCAACATGAAGGATGATTTTCCAACGTACAATAAACTTTGGGCGGAGTATTTTGCCGAAAATCCGCCTTGCCGCACCACGCTCGAAATTAATTGCTTGCCCACACCGATTGCCATTGAACTAAAAGTTTTAGCCACCATCGACTGATGCGCACGCTGTTTTGCTGTTGCATGCTTTTTTTGCTTGCCGCGTGTTCGGGAAAACCGAAACCGATTCGAAGTGGGCAAATTGTAGATACAGACGGAAGGCCTGTTGTGTGGACACAACAACTCATCAACGATTCGTTTATTGAAGAAGGTGTTTACAACGGTCATTTGCGTTGGTGGAAATATGCAAAAACACAAAAAGAATTTGACGATAGCACGTTTTATCAGGTTGATTTTTATGATAACGGGGCTGTGCGGATGCAGAAGCATTTTAAACATGGTATTCCTGATGGCCAATGGCTTCAGTACTTTGAAACGGGCAAAACAAAATCGAGAACGCAGATTCAACATGGAAAGGCGGTCGATTACAAAGCGTACAATGAGCAAGGGGCGGTAGTTGTTACTGCGCACTACACAAGCGATAAATTGATGGAGCGTTCGGAGTATTATCCAGACGGAACTCCTTTTCAGCAAATGACGACCGATTCGTTGGGTGCGGGGCGTTGTACAACTTATCACTCTAATGGCGAAAGAAGTGCGGAGGGAAACTTGATTCGTTTTGCTCCGGGCGGCATTTGGAATCGTTGGGATTCTTTGGGCAATAGCTTACCAGATACGTTATACAAATTGCCGCGATGAATGTTAAACAGAATCCGTGGTTGTTTTTCGCATTAGGCGTTTGCGCGTTGATTGTGCTTCCGTTTTTGTTTATGGAAGGTATGTTTGCCGATGGGCTTTTGTATGCGGCGGTGAGTCGGAATTATAATGCGGGTATTGGTTCGTTTTGGGAGATGTCTTTTAGTTCTACCATACACACATCCTTTCATGAACAGCCGCCCTTATTGTTTTTTCTTCAGGGTTTCTTTTTTCGTGCCCTCGGCGATTCGTTTTATACCGAACGGTTTTATGATTTGCTGATGTTTTTGCTCTGCTTGTTTTTGCTCTTGCGCATCTGGCGGCTGTTCTCCAAAGAATCGGGATGGTTGGTGGTGGTGTCTTGGCTACTTATGCCCACGGTGTCGTTTGCGTTTATCAACAATTTGGAAGAGGCGACAATGACGGTTTTTGTTTTGGCGGCGTTTGTGCATTTGATTCGAGCCTTGCACTTGAAACAGAAGCCGATGTTACATTTGTTTGTGGCGGGTGTATGGCTAGTTTTAGCGGGAATGACCAAAGGTGTTCAAGGATTGTTTTTGATTGCTGCGCCAGCGTTTTGGTTTTTGTGTTTGCGTGATGTGTCGTTTTGGGAAACGGTTAAACGTTCGGTTTGGCTTGTTTTGCCCTTGTTGCTTTTTTCTGCGTTTGTTTTTTATTACGAGCCTGCATACCGAAGTTTTGAAGCGTATTTCGCAAGTCGTTTTGGGAAAACATTTTCGGGCATTTTGAACACGAGCGATTCGCGTTTTTTTCTACTGAATGCGTTGGTGCAGCAATTGCTTTTGCCGCTTGCTTTTTGCTTGCTTTTATATTTCATCTTCCGCAAACGCCTGAAAAACACGACGGGCTGGAAAACACATAGCGGCTTAATTTTATTTCTGCTGGCGTGTGGTTTCTCGGGTATTTTGCCGTTGATGGTAACCCTCGAGCAACGTACATTTTATTTGGTTACGGGTTTGCCGTTCTTGGCCTTAGCGGCGGGTGTGTGGCTGATTCCGCAGGTGCGTGAGTTGCGTTACGAAACACAGATGCGCGGGGGCTTGCGGGGGGCAATGGTGGTTTCGGGTTTCGGCTTATGGTTTATTGCGGCGGTGTTAACGGTGGTGTTTGCCGGAAAACCAAAACGCGATGCGGATTTTATTCACGACATCAACCTTGTTGCTCAGGAAATCGGTAAAAACAAAACCCTTGTTGTTGATGATAAACTCTACAACAATTGGGGCATGACGAATTATGCCATGCGGTTTCATCAATTGGCTTTTACCACAAGTCTCGAATCGGAATGGGTGGTTTCGTTGGGTGCAAAACAAGATTCTTCTTTGCTTGCAAGCGAACAAAACAAAAACTTGCGTTTGCTTCGTTTGTATAAAAGAGTGCCGCTCAAAAAATAAGTCTTTTTTATTGCTGGTTTTTTTCTATTCTTGTTAAAAAAAGAGCCATGACTCGTTTTCTATTCTTTCTTGTATTTTGCTTCTGCACAAGCAAAATCGCTGCGCAAACAACTACCGACACGCTCAAACACAAACGTTTTTTTGAACTCAGTTTCGGACAATCGGTCTTGTTTATTTCCGATAGTAAAGTCATCAACATCCGTAACCAATCGGCGGTTGTAGTACCAACAAGTGCGATTTTATTTTTTGCCGAATTTCGTCCCGATAAAATCATACGCATTCCGGTTTTCTTCAACTTGCCTACGGAGAGCAAACAGTTCTTGGTAAACGGGCAATTGGTGAATGAAAAATCGAATCCAACATTTGGTACGGGTTTAGAGTTTCGTTTGTTTAAACTTGGCCTCGATGCCAAATCGAGTATTGAATTGGAAGTTGGGCCACTCGCGAGTGTTATTGTTCCAAAAGGGAAAATGCGCGTTTTACCATTGCTAGCCGGTCGTTTTCGCATTCGTCGCGGCGAAAATTTTGTGATGTATGTGGGCGGAAGCTATTCGTTTGGCATCAATACGTTTGGCTTGCTTTATGGAACAGGAACCATTTTTTAATTTTTACAGATGTACATACAAGAAGTTTCGATAGAAAATAAATCGGGAGGCATTAGCGATTCTTTCTTGGACGCGTTTGATTTGTTAATGGATTTTTACCGAGGAAGCGGACAAACGCAAGGAAGGGTTGAATCGCAATATGTTTCGGGAAATAAAATTTACGCACTTCCTTTCACACACGAAAAGAATGCGCTAGATAAGCAACACAATAACTTTTATGTGAATCGGCAACTGCGTTACCTTGAAGACTTGGCGCAAAATTCATTGGAAATAAAAACCCTTGGAAAATCATCCGCAGAATATGAGGGACCTTGTGCCTGTGCAAAACCTTCTTTTTATATTCTCGAAACAAATCGACATCGTATTGGCTCGCCTTTGATTTGTGGTTCATGTAATGGTTGTGTTCCCTTGTATCGTATTCCTGTTTACGAAGATCACGGCTATAGGCTTTTGCTGAGTTGGGAGACAAACTATCAATCTTGCGACGCATTGCAGAGAAATTGTGAAGTTGGTGAGCGTTGGGCTTTAAATCAAATGCAGTATTTTGATTCTCCGCTTTCAAAACAGGGCCGCGAACTTTGTGCTGGTATCACCAGCCGAACACAAATTCCGACATACTATTTTTTGCATAACTATCGGCTTGTGAAAGACAAATTAGCCGAACACAAATGTCCCTGTTGCGGGAAGAAATGGGTTTTAAAGTCAACTTTACAGGATGAGTATGATTACAAATGTGATGCTTGTCATTTAATCTCCTGTGTTTCTAAGAGGTCTTAAAAGCACTGTTTTTTAAGCATTGTTGCACAGGAAGGCATTCCGATTTCTCGGGATCTGTGGAACGTATTTTATCCGAAACATAAAACTTCTATGCCATTCGGAATCCTTATCTTTGCCTCTGATTTATGAAAATCTCCGCTTCCATTTATTCAAGCCCCGATCGAAGTTTAGCAGCTATTGTTGCTGATTTGGATGCGCATGGTATCGAGTATTTTCATGTCGATTGCAACGACGATCCGAAGGTGTTTGAAGACATTGATTTCATTCGTCAGCATTCAAAAACTCCGATTGATTTACACATCATTACAGCCGATCCCGAAAAGTACTTTTCGCTTCTGGCACAACATCCGCCCGATTATGTAACGTTTCAATACGAAGACGTTGCCGACAAATCGGTGCTCAAACGCATTCCGAAAAATGTGGCGCGGCGTTTGGGCTTTGCCATTACTGCGGTTTCCGATCCGGCAGTGTTTGAGGAGTACGCCGATGTGTTTGATTTTGTTTTGCTTATGGCAACCATTCCGGGCAAAAGTGGCGGTTCGTTTAACAAAGATATTTTCCGAAAAATCAGACAAGTAAAAAAGCGGTGGCCCGAAAAACGGGTGCATGTTGACGGTGGCGTAAACGGCGAAGTCTCGTTTATTCTGCGCAACATGGGCGTTTATGCTTCGGTCTCTGGCTCGTATTTGTTTAAAGCTGCAAGCATTGGTCTGGCATTGCTCAACCTGAAATCGAACGAACATGAATCGCATTTTCAAGTGCGCGATTTTATGTTGGAGGTAAATGAAATTCCGACCTTGCTTCCGCAAATGCGTTCGTTCGAAAATATCTTGCGCAGCATTGAAGTGGCGGGTTTGGGCTTTACCATTTTGGTGGACGAAAAAAATACGCTTCAAGGAATCATTAGCAACGCAGATGTGCGCAAAGGTTTGCTAAAAAATATTGATACTATCGAATCGATTACGGCAAACGATCTGACCAATTACCATCCGGTAACGGTCAACGAAAATGCGAGTGTACAAGATTTGTTGCGTTTAATTAAATCCAAACAATTTCCGATTTCTTATTTGCCTGTTGTCAACGACCAAAACGCGGTTACAGGCGCACTTACATTCTTCAACCTGATTAAAGGCGAGGCGTAACAAGCCTTGTACAAAAAATAATAAGCATGATTATAGAACTTAAATCGTCTGTTTCCGAAGCACGTGCGCAGGAACTTGCACAACAAGCCAAAGCATTTTGTATTCATTATGATGGTCGCTGGACACTCATCACATCGTCGTCGCTGAAAGCACTCGATCCTTCGTTTGAAAGCGAAACCGAGCGTTTTACGGTGCTTGCCGATGATATTCAATTGGCTTCGCGGGTGTGGAAAAAAGAAACGCGCACCATTACGCTTCCAAACGGAATTGCCTTGGGCGGTTCTACGGGCAATACGATTCTGATTGGCGGGCCTTGCTCGGTTGAGTCGGAAGAGCAGATTGAGCAGAGTGCGCAATTGATGGTGGAGCTTGGTGTTTCGACCTTGCGGGCGGGTGCATACAAGCCGCGCACATCGCCTTATACGTTTCAAGGAATGGGCTTAGATGGCTTGAAGTTGTTGGCGAAAATGCGCGAGAAATATGGCTTAAACGTGATTACGGAAGTGCGCGACGCTACGCATATTGAAGAAATTATTGAGCATAGTGATATTATTCAGATTGGTGCAAAGTCGATGTACGATCATGGTATTTTGAAGCGTTGCGGAAAAACACAGAAGCCGGTTTTATTGAAACGTGGCTTTGGAACAACCTTGCAAGAATTTGTGCAGTGCGCCGAGTTTATTTTGTCGGGTGGCAATCCGAATGTGATTTTGTGTGAGCGTGGTTTACGCACATTTGAAACCAAAACGCGTTTTACACTTGATTTGTGTGGTGCGGCGTGGATGAAGGAATACACCAACTTGCCGATTATTTTGGATCCAAGTCATGCCATTGGGTATGCGTATGGCGTTCCTGATTTGGCGCGGGCGTGTTGCGCGATGGGTGTAGATGGTTTGTTGATTGAAGTGCATCCAAATCCGAAAGTCGCGAAATCGGATGCGTCGCAACAATTAAATCACGATGAGTTTCGTGCGTTGGCGGGATCGCTGAAGGCGGTTGCGCAAGCGGTTGGAAAACGAATTGCTTAATTTTTTTGCGATGGACGTGTTTGCAGCAAATCTCTCTTTTTTGAAACAACAGTTTCCAGCAATTCATTTTCCAGCAGGAACTAGCGTGGCGGATTTAGTGTTTATTTCAGACGCAACAAAAATTCCGACAGATTTATTGTTGCGTGTAGATTTGGAAAAACGCGAAGCCATGCGCAGCAAAAATATTCGTTTGGTTGTTTTTGATATTGATGGGGTAATGACGGATGGCGGCATGTTTTATACGGAAAGTGGCGATGAGTTTAAAAAGTTTAATGCGAAAGATGGTTTAGCGGTGCGGGCATTGGCCAAACGTGGCATTGCAACAGGAATTATTTCGCATGGTTTCAATACAAATTTGATTCAGCGTCGCGCAGAGCGGTTGTTGATTGAGCGCGTGGCGGTTGATGCCGTTACACCCAAATTGGAAACATTAAATCGTTGGTGCGCAGAATTAAATATTACACCACAGGATGTGTGTTTTATTGGCGATGATTTGAACGATACCGACATCATTCAAGCGGTTGGATTTAGTGCTTGTCCGGCAGATGCTGTTGCTGGTGTAAAAGCCATGGTGCATGTTATTTTGCGGGCGGGTGGCGGCGCGGGTTGTGTGCGGGAGTTGGTCGATGTGTATTTGAGTTGAGTTTCTGTATTCCCTTTTTTGAACGCGTGTAAAAACAAAAACCCCGTACCAGCAATGCCGATACGGGATCATTTATTTTATGCTTTCTACTTACTGAACGACAACGCGCGTGTATGCAACGCCTTGTTCTGTTTGCAATTTGAGGTGGTAAATACCTGCTGCAAGGCCATTGACAGAAATTGAACGCGACTGTACGCCAATACCCTGTGTTCCGAATGATTCGAAGCGAACAAGTTTGCCTGACACATCAAAAAGCTCAACGGAAACTTTGCCCGCGGATGCCAGTTCAAATTTCACGTTCATCTGATCAGAAGATGGATTCGGATAAACCGAGAGGCCAAAATCCAAATCGTTTTCTGCGATGCTGGTCGGGTCTGTTCCCATAACGCGAATATCGTCTATCGCGATCAGGTTGTCATCAATATCATCGTGCAGGAATGCGATGTAAATGCTCTGCCCCGCATACTGTGCGAGTGAAACGTTAAACGGACGAAGACGACCAATCATGCGCGACGAATCCGAAGCCGGATCAAACTCGGTGTAGGTAGAATCCCAACCATGTATAAACGGGGCAAGCGGATTTGCGGTAGCTCCGGGATTGAACGTATAAGATGAAAATGCAAATGGTGCATTTTGGTTGTTTAGCGATGTGTATTCGCTGGCAACAAAAAGTGTATCGGTAAAATTATTGAGGTCGTTCTGGGTTGTCGAGACCACTATTTTGTACCCATCGAGGTAACGTGGCGTCTGGCGCGGGGCCGACTTCCAGTATAGTGTAGCATTCGCATCGATAATTTGAATGGACGGAAGAATCATCCAATTGCTGATCGGTGTTACACCGTCGTTGGTCCAAGAATTTGATCCCATACAAGAAACCTGTGCGGCTGTATCGTTATCGGAAAAAGGCTGTGTCCAAAACCATTCTCCGGGGCGACCACTGCTGCTGCCGTCGGCAAGTTGGTCAAGGTCATAGCTATACCAGTTTGTATCGTTGGATATTCCTGGAGGAAAAGTGCCGACTTGCATATAAACGGAAGGATCGGAATTAAAATCGCTGAACAGCAACGTATCGTTCTGTGCGAATGCGGCCGAAGCCGAGAGCATTAGCGAAATCGTGAGTAGTTGTTTTTTCATGTGCTTCATTATTATACATCAATGATACATTTTTTCGGTGGTTTATCAAAATACAAAACAAGCTGCTGGTTCGTTTTATGGTTTTTGTTTTGCTGCACTTTTTTCTTTTCGTGCTTTTGTGCGGCTGGATTTCGTAGAGTGTCCTATCTTCGTCTTTCCTAAAAAAACTTGTATGCGTTTTCGTAATCGCCTTTTACTTTTTCCGATTGTGCTTGGTGCTGCTGCCGGATTTATTGTTTTGTCATCGTCTTCAAAAGAGCCGAAAGCAAAACCGGAATCGGGTATTTATGCGTTTGTGCGCGATTCGCTCGATATCTACATGGAACGCGAGCGCAAGGCTTGGGAGTTGCCGGGAGTTGCGGTAGCCATTGTGAAAGACGGAAAGATCATTTACTCGAAAGGGTTTGGGGTGCGTGAGTTGGGCAAGTCGGAAATGGTAAACGACTCGTCGCTTTTTCAGATTGCGTCTTGTTCCAAAGCGTTTACCGCAACGGCTTTGGCCATGCTGCAAACAGAAAAGAAAATTTCGCTCGATACAAATGCGCATGCGTTGATGCCGAACCTAAAATTTTACGACAAGTACGCACAAGAACAAATTACGATTCGCGATTTGTTGTGCCACCGCATTGGACTGGAAACGTTTCAAGGCGATTTTTTAAACTGGGATTGTAACTTGAGTCGGGCCGATTTGGTTGCGCGCATGGAACGTCATAAACCGGTTTATGGTTTGCGTAGTAAATACGGGTATTGCAACCTTGGCTTTTTAGCGGCGGGCGAAGCGATTCCGCTTGTTACACAAGGAACATCGTGGGATGATTTTCTGGAACAACGGTTTTTTAGTCCGCTGAAAATGGGTCGTACGTCAACGCGTTACAAAAGTATTTCGACTGATGCGAATGCGTGTGTGCCGCATAGTTGGTGGAAAGAAAAAGTGCAGCGCATTGCATACGACAACATCGACCAGCTTGGGCCTGCGGGGAGTATGAGTTCGTGCGTCAAAGATTTATCCAACTGGATGTTGATGCAGTTGGATAGCGGACGTTTTGGGGGCAAACAAGTTGTTCCGTTTTCGGCCATTCAGGAAACGCGGCGTGGGCATACGATTGTGAATCGTTTTTCGGCGTTGTATCCTGATATGCATTTTAGTGAATATGGGTTGGGGTGGTTTTTGGCAGATATGGCGGGGCGGCGTGTGATTTGGCACGATGGCGGGGCGGGGGGATTTTTATCAACGGTGTGCCTTGTGCCGGAAGAAAATTTAGGCATTGTGGTGTTGACCAATAGCGACAATCAATCGTTTTATACAGCCTTGCGTTATCAGTTGTTGGATGCGTGTTTTGGAAAACCTTACCGCAACATCAGTCAAATTTATTTGGCCCGATTTAAAAAAGGTGCGGCAGAAGAAGCGAAGGAATTGGCGGGCTGGCATGCATCGGTAAAGAAAAAAAATACACCTGTTGTTACTTCCGACGCGTTTGTTGGCACCTATGAAAATGCTGTTTATGGTACGATGAATGCGTCGATGAGTGCAAAAGGTCAACTGACGTTATTTTTTGAACATCATCCGCAAATCAATGCCGAATTGGAATACATGCAGGATAGCACGTATTTGTGTTCGTTCAACACGCCCGTATTTGGCATCAAACCCGCAACAGTAACCATCAAAAACAAAACGGTACAATCGGTAACGATTCGTGTTTCGGAGTCGTTAGATCGGATGCCTTATGTTTTTGTGAAGAAGTGAGTTACGCTTATCTTTCAATGATTAAAAAACACCTCTTGAAAAATTGTTTTTTCTTTGTGTTTGCTTCGTGTTTGCTTTTGCTTGCGTGTGAGCGTGAGCAGGATTTGCCGCAAAACTCACTGCCCCCACCCGCGCCAGCCGCCACGCCAATCGACACGGCTTTCCCACATTCATATTATCCTGTTTATCCGGGATCTTTTTGGCGGTACAATGTTAACACAGCCAATGGAACCGTAATCGAAACGGATTCTACTTTGCCTACCTACTTCATCGACTTTTATGTCGATACGCCAATTTATCTTGTTCCGATAACTTATTTTTCCGATTCGATGTATGTACCATTGTTGAACGGAAAACCCATTTACGGCTATTTCAAAATTGACACATTAGGAAATCCTTTTGGCGAGTTCAACAGACCGTGGCCCATCATTTCCGAAACCGTTGGCGATACGTTTGAACGTGCATGGACAGACAAGCGTTTTGGCGATTATAGCGAAAAACTAATCGTGCTTAGTAAAACACAAGTTGGGCCCGATTCAGTGATTACGCTCAAGGGTCATTGGGTTTACGGACCAAACATCAACAACATCAGTATTCAAGAATACGTCAAAAATATTGGCCTTACAAAACATTTTGTTATTGATACGGTTGCAAATGACACGGTATATAAGCGTGTACTGATAAGTTATTTGGTGAATGATTGATTACTGTTTAAATTTTATCTTTTGTTCCGAAACCTCAGAATTGCCATACATACAAGCAAGACTTAAATTTTATAGAACAAACGGACTCAAACAACATCCGTTCATAAGTTTTCCCGCCGCCGATCAAAAAGTACTTGCTTTTCCATAAACAATGGCCTAAATTTACTTTACTTATTTTATAGTAACCTAGATTTTTATCAATTCGCGTTGTAGTCATCATTCAATAGTCTTGCGTATGGATCATAGTTTTAAAAAAGACGATGACGATCAACATACTTCATCGGTATCGGGCCAGTTTCAAATGCCCAAAGAATTAAATTTCAAGCCCACTCAAAATCCTTCAATCTTAGCTTTGCAACGTGTGTTACAAAAAATGCACAATGGCGAGCCGCTTGATGTTCACGATGTGGTGCTGGCACACCGACATGGCAATGCCGCGTTTCATCATTACGCACGCAACTACCGAATCAATTACATAGAACGGAAGCTTGCCGAGCAGAAAAAAAACGGTGTAGCACAAACGGAATCTGCCGTAGCAGAAAATACGCTAGTCGCCAATTCGGAACTTACGACAACTAAAATAGATCGTGAAAAACAGTACGAGCTTGCGCTTGCCTTAACTGACTTTGACGCAGAAGCGGTGGAAGGTTTTGACGAATTTAAGCCGGGCGGTTTTCGCTACAATCCATCAAAATTGTACAACCGATTGATGGTGCTACGGCGGCAAACAGGTGATAACACGCTGCAATTGGATGATTTGAAATCGTGGGCCAATGCCTCCGACACGTATTGGTTCGATACCGCAACACAGGCGGGCCGCATCATGTACAGCCAAAATGCTAAAGCAAAACTAAAAGGCGAAAAGTATGTGCCGTCTGATGTTTTGATCGATCAGCAAAATGCCGAATTAAAAACTACGGATCAATTAAAACACGATGTGGTAAATGGTGTGTATGTGTATGCGCAAATGCTGGAGCAAGTACAAACACAAATCGATCAGACAAACGACGCGGAGCAGCAAAAAAAATGGATCGCGATGCGTGAGCGCATTACTTCGGGCTTACAACAAGTCATTACCGAACTTTCGACCAGTTATCAAAATACGGTTACAAACAAGCCGATAGAAAATAAATACGATGCGCCAGTATTGGAGGGCAATGCGGGAAGGGCGGCTTACGGCATGGTTTCGCTCTTGTTGGTTTCGGGTGCATTTGCGGTATCGGCGGCACTTATTTTATCGGCCATGGCGCGGGACTTGGCCGATTTGCTGCGCGATGCTCCCGAATTGGACTGGGGGAAAATAAAAATGCCGCGTACGCAACCAAAACCTGCTGCACCACCTCAAACGGCTCCTACGCAAAGTCCAAAGCCGAGCAATCAACCCAATCCACCAGTTCCGTTTTTGCCGGATGTGGATATCGATAACCAGAAAGACGCGTGTACGCCACACCCCATCGGCTACCACCGCGGTGGCAATGCGTACCACAACAAACTCGCCGATGAAGTGCCGCCCAATTTAATTGTGGGCACCGATTGGGAAGTCAAAGGAAAAGCCTTTGATGCCTGGACGGGTGGCGCGAAGCAGGAGTTGTGGGAGATTAAGACTTCTGAGAATTATGCTAGGCAGAATCAATTTATTCAAGATATTCAAATCAGCGACATAAAAAAAGATGCACTTTTGGAATCGAAAATCGCACAAGCATGTGGCAAGAAATATGTGCTTGGCGTTGATAATGTTGATCTGTATAAAGATTTAATCAATCATCGCGATTTGCTCCACCTCAAAGATAATATTAGACTTATATAGATTATTATGGAAAAAGAAAGCATTCGATTAATACTCGTGTTCGATCCTACTGGGTCAACAGATTTATCCTTTGATAAAAAAATTGCTTGCTTCAATTCGGTTGCACCCGATTTATGTCAAATTAATTTTTGGATGGATGATAATTTAATACATCATCCATTAGAAAAAAATATTCTTATCAACAACGATAGCAAAGCACTAACAAACGGAAATGAAAACCTGCAACTAGTTCATAGGATTACAGATTCTATTTTCAATATTCGCAGAACTCACTCGATTAAAATCAGTTTCCATAACAACGAACACTTTTCTGGCTTACTAGAAAAATATTTAAAGAAAATTGTTCTTTTTGAAGACTTTAGGCAAGCATATCTCTGGAGCAATTTGGATAACTACCTTTCAGACTTTCATGCTTACTTTAGCGATAATAGATATGCCAATCGTGCCTATAATTTACCACTAATTACCAATCTATATCAGCATGGGATTACAGACATGGACCGCCCACAATGCTTCTACCGCATCAACATCTGGTCCAGCTACATCTGCAAGCAAGTCGATTTTATTCCCGAAAAACATGCTTCGCTTTTTGAAATTGCCAAGCCACTCGAAAATGGTGCGTGGTGGTTGCAACTCACCAAAGATCCATTAAACGTGGATATTCCTGAACATTTGAATCGCTTGCGCGCTGCTTACGAAGCCCTTCCAAAAGTGGGTGGAAGAGATTTGTTGATCGATCAAGGAAAATAGTGCCTGTTTTCGCCAAAACGAAACGATTTTAATCCCAGTTAACTACCCGCCCACTTTCACAAACCGGAATTGCTGCGATATGCCGGATTCGTCCTGAACACGAATTAAGTAAACCGCAGGACGAAGTGTTGTGATGTCAATTTCGGTCTTTGTCGCTGCTGGAGAAAACGACTCTTGTTGCACGATACGACCCGTTAAATCCAAAATTTGATAGGTTGCTTTTGTATTCGTTGTTTTTGTGTTGTTGGATAAAAACAGCGTTGTTGTAGCTGGATTTGGGAATAAAGACCAGCCGCCATCGTTTTCATTAGGCGTTTCAATACCAATCGGACTTAAGGCAAAATAGGCTGTAAAATTGGTGATGAACGTATTGAGCGTATCGTTGAAAACGATATTCAGCGTATCTGCAATCAAGCCATTGTTGCCCCATTGGAGAAATTGATAACCGGGGTTAGGAATGGCTTCTATTTTTACCGGAATGCCATTGAAATAAACGCCTTGCCAAGGATAGGTTGTTGGTGTAATGGTGCTGATGTGAATGGTTCCGGCGCCTGCAGGAAAAACGTCAAGCGTTAAATCAACTTGGTTCGGCAAATTGAAATTGGCTTCAATGTCATTGCGAACAACCGTTGTGCGTGCCGTAAGTTGTGAGGTGAACGTCATGTGGTTGGTGTAGAAATCGGCCATTTGTTGCGGAATAGCATTTGGATTTCCCCAGCGCGCATATTCATTGTTCATTTCAAAAACAGTTTGGTTGTACATGCTGTTTTCAATGCCCACCAAGCGCGACGGGAGATATGCCGTATTCATCACATCTGCGAAGCGATTGATGAAGTAATCGTGGAATCGGTTGTTTTGAATGCCTTGTAAGAAAACATTGATGTATGGATTATTTGGATCTTGATTCAACAAATAATCAATGTGATCGAAGTAACAATTTTGTGCGCCGCCCGGATCAAAGCCCAATTCCAAGTCGATCGTGCAAAAGCGATAGCGGAAATTGGTGGCGTTGGAGCGGTATATTTTAATGTTGTTTTGCGGCCAATCAACATTTGTCAACCAGCTTTCACCGATGATATAATCGGTGTAATAAACCATATCGAAATACTGATCGGCGGCATTCCAGAAACCCGTATCGGCTGGGTTGAGTGCCGCAAATGAATTATACGCCACATAAAACGAATCGACCGATCCATCAAGTGCACGCAAAACGCTTCCGTACCAATAACTGAGCGATAAAATGTCTATCGAATCGGAATCCGCGCCTTCAAGTGTTTTGAAATACTCTTTATCAAATTTTTCGCGCAACTCATACAAACCAAAATAGCCGCCATTGATGTAAACCGTAACTGGCCGCCAAGCAGAATAATAACCATTGGTTGCACCAGACATCCCCATGACAGAGGCCGCATCTTTGTATGGATAAGAGAGGTATTGATTGCTTCCGTTGCGCAAATAAATATTGCTGTATTTATTTCGGTTGGGCCTATTGGGAATAAATGCATAGTTGATCGAACCATCGCCAATAACGGAATGGCCAAACTCCACACGAAACGAATGCTGCGGATTGGAACGACTTCCCCCCGCGCCCCCATCCACTCGGATGCCCGCGTTTTGCGACACAATCAGGTTATTCAACGTATCAAAATACTCGACATAAGCCGCTCGTGTCCAGTCTTCCCAATAATTGTCGAAAATACCTGCCGAATCGTACAAATTATTCTGATCCGTAATCACAGATAGTATTGGCGTAACGTGGCTGATACCGAAAAAATAAGACGAGGCCGTTGTTGTACTCGGCAACTTACTCGTTGAAAAAATACGCGCTTTTAAAACCGTTGTGTTCGTAATGGGTACAGGAGTGCCCGTGTATAACGTTGCATTTGGCGTGGGGTCGCTTCCGTCGGTTGTATAATAAACCGAAGTTGTATCGCTAAGCGGATTGGGATCAGCAATGGTAACGGCAAATGGTACTTGATAAAATCCTGACATTACGTTAAAGGACGGCGGCAAGACATAACCCAAATAAGGAACAGAAGCATTGTTTGTTGCCGCCGGAGTTGGTGTTTGAAACAAGACCACATTGGCTGACGCGTCTGGAAAAAGTCCCGTACTAATGTCAAGATTCAAGCCATTGACCCATAACGAACTTTCAAATGCTTGCGATATGGTATTGTACAAAAACACCGTATCACCCGCAGTTGCTAATTTGAAATTGGTGTGCAATTCCCGACTCGAACCAACGGGTAAGAAAACCGCCGAAACGGCATTCAAGGTATCTGGCGACATGCTGATGTCAACATAATCATATACCGTTTGTGGATCTGTCGCAACAACATCAAACGCAAGCGAAGTAATGTTTCCGGCAGAAAGACCAGCCGCTGTAAGTTCCGATGCTAAAAACAACATTTGTGTTTTCGCACACCAATACCAGTTACCATAAGGTGCGGGATAGCAGGTGTTGCAATTCTGAACATTTCCCGATCCAATAGAAAACCCATTCAACTGAATATTGGGTCGATCGTTTGAAACACCACCTGTGCCATAGCTACACGCATCATCGGTACCATCGACATAAGCAGAAACCGAGGCCGCAAAAGGCATCGTTGTTTGGCGCATCTCCGAATTTGTGGTGTAGCCCGTAGAAGAATAAGAACAGGTATTGATGCGCACATTCGATACACCATCCCAATAAAATGGTGTTGTAAACGTATGCGTATTCCATCCGGTTACCGCGTTGAAATTGGTTGACGTAACCACATTCACAAAACCAGAACCAATTGGCCTGTTTTTTCCACTACAGAAAACGGTAACAAATTCGCCGGGTTGAATGAAGCGGTGTGGAAAACGCCAACGCAGGGGTTGTGTTGATTTATCGGTGATCGCATAATCATACAAATCGACCGAGTCTGTGCCGGCATTGTATATTTCAACCCAATCGGGGTGGTCGCCATCGCTATCAGCAATTGCCAAATAATTTCGATTCGATCCTTCGTTGATGATTAATTGTGCGTTTGCTGTACCGAAAAAAACGGTGAGCAAAAACAAAAGAACCGCTAATTTCTTCGTTTTATGCTGCATGATGTTATGTGTTATGATTTTTTCAAATATACACTAAACAGAATGGTTTCAAACCGAAAAAATGAAGGGAGATGTGGTGCAGTCTTTTTGCCCATATCCACGCTTATCCTAAAACGGCTTCCAAGATATGGTGCGATTTAACATCGTGCATGCTTTGCAAATGCAACTCGTAATAGCGTAATAAATGATTGACCATCGTGCGTCTGCGCTGACCGGTGAGCAAAATACCTTGCATGGTTTCGTAATTGGCCTCAATCAATTTGTCTATGACCTGCGAATCGTCGGCATCGGCCCAGAGCGGATGATCGGGTGGCGATGTGCGAAAACGGCCATCGCGGAGATCGAAAATGGCGCGTGGGCCGTGTGTGTTGGTTTGCGGAAAAAAGCCCAAAAATTTGGTAAGCTGCATTAAAAAGCACAAATGAAAATTGGCCGCTCCATCTTCTGCGTGATCAAGAATAAAAAGTGAATTGGAAAGAAACGCATAGAGGTCGGAATTGGCTTCTTCTTCGCGTACCGATTTGCTCAAGACTTCGGCCAAAAAAAGCGCGATGCTTGTTTTTACCATATCGGTGTGCAAAGTTTGGTAAGCGGCCTTACACGAGATTTCGGAAATGCGTTGCAGCGATTTGTTCTCGCGGTGGTTGACTTCGATCTCAACTTGCGTGAGGGGTTGTAGTAAATTGCTTTTTACTTTTCCCTTTTTGCTCCGTGAAGTGGAAACCAAATAGGCTTGCAAGCCAAACGCCTCGGTATATATACGCGCAATGAGCGTACTGTCTGAATACGGAACGGTATGAAAAACAATGGCGCGGGTTGTTACGTGCATTGTTTCGTGTCAATTAATTGACCAATAAAATTTTTGTTATGGCCGTTTCTGTACCGTCGTCGTTGGTGATGAAAACAAGATACACACCACTTGCGGCGCGTTGTCCTTGAAAATTATTCCCATCCCAAACGGCTTGCCCACCGAGTGCTGTTGTTTTATAAATCAACTGTCCTGTAATGTCCGTGATACGCACATCGGCATCTTTCACTAAGCCACGAATGGCAATTGGTCCGCGGTATTCGGGGCGCACTGGGTTTGGATACGCATACACATTTTCGTTTTTATCGCCACCTTCAACCGCATCGCCACGGTACGAAACCAACCCTTTTCCTGTGCCAATAAATACTTCGCCCGATTTCTCATCAATCACAATACTCGAAACACCATCGTCAAGCATCGGACTGTTTTTAGAATCGAAATGCGCGATTTGTTTGGTGCCATCGGCAGACATTAAGAAAACGCCGCCGCCTTCTGTTCCAATCCATTTGCGGTTTGCGCCATCAACTGCAATCGCTGTAACAACTTGACTTTCTAACAGAATTTGCGTGTTGCCATCTTGCTCAATCAAAATTTGCTGGGCATCGAACCCCGAACTATTGAAAACATTTTCGGGTGTATAAAACACGCAGATTCCTTTGTCTGTTCCTATCCAAATTTCGCCATCGCGGTCTTCGGCCATACACACGGCCTCTGCTCCCGAAATGTGTCCTGTACCGGCAGTAAAGCCCAATTTCTTTTTCTTATCGTCGTTGAATGTGGCGAGTGTTCCTTTATCATCAAACACCAAAATTCCGCCACCACGTGGAAGGATAATCCATTTTTGTCCGGCTTCTGTGGCAATGACTTGGCTAACCGTTGTTCCAATGGGAATGTAACCGGTAAAGTCGTACGGAATCCATGTATTGTCTTTTTTGCGCACATGAAGTGGTGTGAGCGTATGCGAGTTGGTTACCCATAAATTTCCGTCTTTGTCATAATCTAAACCACCCACGCCAACCCACGGATATTCTACTTTGGAACGCAACGAGCTGTTGGTTGTGTTGTAAATCGAATTAATCGTTGAGCCGTTGACCTCAATCAGTCCGCGCCCCCAAGAACCAATAAACGCATGGTCATTATTGTCGGGATCAATCGCAACACTAATCAAATCAAACAAGGTATCCCAAGCATTGCTGATGCGGTTGTCATAAACATTCCAGTATTGATTTTCGTACGACGATACGCCAAATACGTTATAGATATTATTCCACGCGTCATCCTTTCCACCCGGCGTCATGAGCAAATGCCCGTCAATGATGGACATGGAATAGGCGTTGATGGATTTTGGTCCTGTTGGGTAAATTAAGGGTGCCGGAGAAAACGAGTTCGAAACTGTTTTTCGGGCCAAGCCACTATTTTCATCGGCAATCCAGAGGCCATCTTGGTTATCGACAAATATCTGATTGCAAAATAAACCCGTATTCAACGCATCGAAATAGTTGTAATGAATGTCTTGAAGCGAAAAGCTTTGGTCGTAAGTGATTACGCCAAACGCATTGGCCAAAAAGAGTAGCGGGCCTTTGACATAAATTCCTTTTGTAACAAGACCGCCGCCCCAACCGGGAAGAATGCTCCAGGTCTGTGCGTTGAAATCATAGGTAAAAAGAGTGTCTGAAATCGTATTGCCGTTGAAGAGAAACTTAGAAAAATTGGCAAGCAGTCGGCCACCAAACAAATCGAGTTCGCTGTACGGGCCGTTTGGCAATCCCGCGTATTTGGTCCATGTTGTGTAGTTGGCTAAAAATTGGCTGTTTTGTGGTGCGTAATAAACACCGTTGGCCGCAGCCGCGTATATGGTTGTGCCATCGGCGATGATGTCGTATATGGCCATGTTTGTGCCATTGATGCCGAGCAAATAAGTGTCTCTTACTTCGAGTGCGTCGAGGTCAATGACAACAATACCAAAACCGCAAGAAACATAAGCGAGGTTATTGATGAAGTAAACGTTGTTAACGGATTTGTCGCCGATGATTTGCGAGCGTTTAATATCGGGCAGGTTGATGATTTCTTTTCCGCGAATGATGTCGATGTTGCCGCTTTGGTAACCAACAAAAACCGTATTGAGGTAGCTGGTGTAACCTAGGCTGTTGATGCTGTGATCGGAAAGCCCTTCGATTTTGGTAATGCGTTCGACCGTATTGTCGAGCTTGTTGTATTTAAAAAGTCCGTTTGTGGTTGAGGCGTAAACAGACTGGTCGTTTCCAGTAACAAACTTGCATTGGCGGTAAGGCAAATGTACATTCCATCCGCCAAGGGGAAGGTTTTGTGCAATGAGTGCGGACTGCGCAGCAAGGGAAAGGATAAACGTAAGGAGTAGTGGGAAAAAACGTTTCATGACGAACAAATTTAGCGAATTATAGCGAGCTATAAACTGAAATTGCGGGTGTTTATTGTGTTTGGGCAATTTTTCGACACATCTTTTCTATCTTTGCGACCTTGGTTCCGTAGTTCAACTGGATAGAATGACAGATTCCGGTTCTGTTGGTTGGGGGTTCGAATCCCTTCGGGACCACCCAAGCACAAGAAGACTCCGTTCGCTTTTCGCGAGCGGAGTTTTTTGTTTTAGCGGCGTAGCGCCAACGTTTTTTCAACGTTTGGAGCGGAGCTGGTAAAACAAAACCGTGCCCGATTTTTCATCGGGCGGGCTTCTTGTATTTGCAGCACGGCACCAAATGGGCAAGCATATCCCTTCGGGACCACGATTATGTTTACCACCGCCTCGGGAAAAACCGAGGCTTTTTTGTTGGGATGTGGAGAGCGGATTCTTTTTTGTTTACTTTTGTAGCATCAACTATTGATATATCAATGAAAAAAGGTGAATTAAATAATGTGGTTTTGTTTCTTTTAGATCAAACGTCTAAAGTCGCAAAACAGCATTCGCAACGCGAGTTTGATTTATTGGAGATCGGTGTAACTGTTGAACAATGGGTGCTGTTGAAAATCATTCAACAAGCAGAAGAATTGTCGCAGGTTGAATTGGCCGAACAATCGTTTCGCGATCCGGCATCAATTACTCGAAGCCTTGATCTTTTAGAGAAAAAAGGCTTACTCAGACGCGAAGCGATTGAAGGAAATCGCCGACAATATAACATCAAACTCACGCACGAAGGCAATTATTTTATCCTTCAAAACATGCCGCTTGTTGAGCATTTACGTGCTGTGGGCTTGCAAGGCTTCTCGAAAAAGGAAGTTGAACTATTGAAGGATTTGTTGCTGCGTATGCAAAAAAATTATTCATGAGTTTCTTTTTACAAATCATCAAAACCGTTTCACATGAAAAATAGTTTTTTAAACATGGGATTATGTTGTCTTACGCTCGCGCTAACAAATTCCAGCATGGCTCACCCTTCCGGTGAAAAAGAAGTTTTAAAAAGTGGCATGACGGTTCGCTGGCATTACAAAAACGATCGTGTTTTTTTTGTAATGGAAGCTCCAACCTCGGGCTGGGTGGCCATTGCTTTTAATTCTGGACCTGATATGACTGGGGCGTATTTGTTGATGGGGCGCGTTGTTGACGGGAAAGCGGAATTGGTTGAGCATTATACGAGCGCACCGGGAAATTATAACCCGATTACACTCCTTGGCGCCGATGCTCAAGTTGCCAATGTTGATGGTTCTGAAAAAGGTGAATATACCAAGGTGTCTTTTTCGCTTCCCGTAAAAGCGCTGAGTAAATATCAACGAGATTTGAAAGAAGGGCTGGCTTACACCATGACACTTGCATATAGCCGCGAAGATGATTTTCAACATCATTCGATGATGCGTACTTGGGTGAAGGTTGTCTTGTAATTGCGGGTGTTGTTTTTTCTCACAATGATTTATCTTTACTCGATATGCTATTATCAATGCGCTATTTTTTGCTTTTGCTCATTTCCTTTTTTGCGACACAAATTCTTGCACAGGTTTCTGAGCAAGATCTTATCTACAGCATTCCCAGTCCCCCACCCGATTACCCGCAAACGAAGTCTGGATTGTATTTTACAAAAGACAGCAGCTATTTGAGCGTTGTCAAAAAAACGGATTTGCCGGAGGCGCGTTTTTGCAAAAAACTAAAGCGCGTGGATTTTTTGGAATGCAGAAATCTGAATATTGAGGGTACGGTTTTGCTTTTAAAAGAAATGCCGCTGCTTGTTTCTGTGGGTTTTGTTTCGTGCAATTTACGACGCTTCCCGCAAGAAGTAACCTCGCTTATCAATTTGCGTGCACTTGCGGTAGTTGCTGATTCTTTCGCTACCGTTCCTTCATCCATTGCGCAATTAAAGGAATTGGAGTTTTTAGACCTTGGCGATGATTTGTATGGTGGCAACGCGTTGGAATCTTTACCAAACGAAATGGGCGCATTAAAAAAGTTGCGTTATCTATATCTTTTCGGCAATAGCTTGACGGAATTACCCGAGTCATTTACGGCCTTGCCAATAGAGGAACTCCGACTTCGATACAATTCTTTTTCTACGATTAATTCCATTTGTGTCATTGGTGCGTTGCGGGAATTGGATTTATCAGACAATCCACTTACAGAATTTTCGGCGTTGGGTGCTTTGGTTAATTTGGAAGTGCTAAAAATGAGCGGGTGCAGCATTCGGTTCATTCCTCCTTCTTTCAAATACATGCATCGGTTGAAGTCGCTTTTTCTGGGAAGAAATCCGCGTATGGACACGGATGTTTCCTTTGCCGTTTTAGCCGAACTCAAAACATTAGAGCATCTTAATTTGGACTATTCAGGCTGGCAAAGGTTGCCGGTTTCTATTGGTAGCTTCCCTGTGCTCGCCTCGCTTTCGCTCATGCACAACCAACAACTTGACATGGCACAAACATGTCGTCTGTTAAAACCGATTAAATCGTTGCGAAGTCTCGATCTTACAGATTGTGGCATGAGATCGCTGCCAGTAGAGCTGGGACAATTGACACAATTGACGCACCTAAGGCTTGCGATGAATGAACTTCAGGGCGTTGACGAAATCTGTTCGTTGAAAAACTTAGAGCATCTGGAACTGTTTGGCAACCCCATGAATACTGCAGATAACTGCTTGCGTGATTTAAAACACTTGCAGAAAGTTAGTTTCCCTTACCGCATGCATCCGAAACAGCGTGAGAAGATAAAACGATTGCTGCCAAACGTAGAAATTTCATATATATAATCGCGCTTAGTATTCTTGCTGAAACACAAGATCCCTTTATGCTTGTTGCATTTTGTCTAGTGCTTGTTTTAAATCTTCTTCTAGCACCTGTTTATCTTCCAAGCCAATATACAAACGAACCAAATTCCAAGGCAATGGATTTGTAAAGCTGGCTGAAGCTTTCAGAGCACATAGCGGAAAACAAAGTGATTCGTGTCCGCCCCACGATGTAGCCAGCAGAAAGCGTTTCAGCGCATTGCAAAATCGCTCCACGGCTTCTACATTTTCTGCGTTGAGTTCAATCGACAACAATCCCCCACCCTGTTTCATTTGTTTTTTCGCCAAATCGTAATCGTGATTAGTTTCTAAAAAAGGATAGTGAACCTTTTTTACAGCCGGATGTTTTTCCAAGATTTGAGCCAGGTATTGTGCTGATTCTGCCGAGCGATTTACCCGAAGCTCGAGCGTACGCATGCCGCGTATCATCAGCCAAGCATCATGCGCGCCAATAATTGCACCGAGCGTCATGTATTCTTCGGCCATCATGGCGGCAATACGCTGGCGACTTCCGGCAACAACTCCTGCCACAACATCGCTATGTCCGTTCAAGTATTTTGTGGCAGAATGAACAACCAAATCGACCCCCATTTCAATCGGACTTTGATTGAGTGGCGAGTTATAACTATTATCAATAATCGTGGTTATGTTTTTGCTTTTGGCAAGCGCACAAATGGCTTCAATGTCTTGCAGTTCAAACGTAAGCGAGTTTGGACTTTCTAAATAAATCAGCTTGGTGTTTGGTTGAAGCGCTTCCTCAAATGCTTGCGAACGGCCTCCATCAACAAAGCTCGATGTAACACCATACTTCGCGAGGTATTTTCCAATCAAGGTGTTTGTCCAGGAATAAGGCTTGGCCACACAGACCAGATGGTCGCCTTGTTTTACCACACTCATAACTGCGGCGGCCACGGCGGCACTTCCGCTTGAAAACACAAGCGCATCTTCTGCACCTTCGAGTGCCGCAATTTTTTTACGGAGAATAGCAACGGTTGGATTGTAACCGCGCGTATAAAATGGTGTTTCAAGTTCTCTCGTCAACTCTTCGCGCATGGTGGCCACATTTGCAAAAGCAAAATTTGAACTGAGCATCATGGGTGGCGAAACAGCGTTGAAATAATTTTCGCGGTCTTCGCCGAGGTGGTTGAGGATGTAGGAAATGTCCATCTGGTTGTTACTTTTTGAATACAAAGTAAACGGCTAAAATGAGGAAAACAAATGCAAGGGCATGATTCCACGTCAATGCGTCTTTTTTGAAAACAACCTGAAGCATGACAGCAAAAACGATCAACGAAACAACTTCTTGAATCACTTTTAGTTCGACCATCGAGAATGGTCCGCCATTTTCTTTGAATCCGATTCTGTTTGCTGGTACTTGAAAGCAATACTCGAAAAACGCCATTCCCCAACTAATGAGCACAACGCCAAAGAGGCCAGCCTTCTCAAACCAATTCCAATCTTTGAATTTGAGATGGCCGTACCAAGCGAGTGTCATAAACACATTGGAAATGACGAGCAGAAAAATGGCCCAAAACCCTGACAACATTCCCATGGCTAAACGAGTTGTGTTTGGGGTTTTGGGCGAATGAGGTAAATCTGGCTAGAATACTGCTCGTTTCCAGCCGAGGCGTTTGAGCGCCAACCGTTCCAAAGTGCGAGGATCGGACGCATGCGACCCGCCTTGTATTTTTCACTGAGGAGTGAAACGTAATACGCGTCGAACACCATCGGTTTTACATGAAAAACAGACAATCCGTGTTGCGCAACGAGTGCGCGGATGTCTTGCGGGCGGAAATGCCAAAGATGGCGTGGAACGTCGTAAGCCGCCCAACAGGCGCCATAATGTTTCGCGTCTGCAGAATTTCTGTTTGGAACAGCAATCACAATTAAACCATTGGGCTTAAGCAAACGGCGCAGTTGCGCGATGCGTTCTTGGAGAGCAGGAACATGTTCGAGCACATGCCACATGGTAATCACATCGAACGAGGCGGCGGGAAGCGTGTCGATGGCCGACTCTTCTTTTACCTCCACGCCATGCTCGCTGATGGCGATTTTGCGGGCCGAATCGCTTGGCTCAATGCCCAAAACATTCCAGCCGGCATTTTTACACGCGCCGAGAAAAGATCCTGTTCCGCAACCAATATCCAAGAGGCGACGAGCATCCGATTTGTTTTCTTTTTCAACGAGGCTCAATTTGGCGGCGATGGCACGACCGCGAACGATCTGATAAACCCGATTCAAAAGCCCCTTGCTGGAATTTGTGTGAGAAATGTATTCTGGCGAATCGTAATAGCGTCCCAATTCTGAAAGTTGGGGGCGCGGGTTCGTGAGCCAAAACCCACACGAAGTGCATTCTGTTATTGCAAAAGACTCGCCGGTTGCTGTCCAGTCTTTACACGTCATTTTCTTTTGAAGATTGCTCGACTGGCAAATGGGGCAATTGTCTATTTTCTCGTAATTCATATTTTTAGTAGTTGTATAAATTGCTGATTTTCTTTGTTTTAATAATATTATTGTTGTTTTTGTTTTTTTGTCTTTGTTTTAACTTTATGTTCCACGTGGAACTTTTGTTTTTATAGCGATTTTGTTTGTATAAAATCTATTTTTTTGTTTGTTAATACATTGACTGTCAAAAATATAAAATAATTCTTATATGTGTTGTTATGTCCTATTTGTTTTATTAACCGTTTACTCGAAGTTATTAACGTCTGTTCCATGTGGAACAATGATTAAATTCATTCTTCATGCATTCTGTTCGAAATCGCCTTGTTTGGAGTTGGTGTAAAAAGAGGAGATTTGCTCCATTGATGTTGGGTGGTTTTTGTAAAACATTGGCTCTTTCGCAAGAGCGCTTTTCTTTTGAAAAAGCTTTCTCGGAAATCTGCTGAAGGAAAAATCATACTGGATTGCGTCATTTTAAAAAATTAGACATTGCTCAGATTGGCGTGAAAAGTTGTTTTGAGTCAAAATCGTTATTTGAAAAACCCGTTTCGGACTTGTGTTTTATGTGAAACTTTTGGGGCATAAAAAAGCCCAAATCCAGTTTCCTGAATTCGGGCTTGCAAATTAATGGTTGTTTAACGTTTCGTTTATCTTCCCAAATAAACCATCAAAACAGAAATATCTGCTGGACTTACACCACTGATTCTTGATGCTTGGCCAAGTGTCAACGGTTGGATTTTGGCTAATTTTTCACGTGCTTCAGACGACAATGCCGTGAGCTGACGGAAATCAATATCGGTATCAACGTGGATGTGCTCTAGCCGTTGCATTTTGTCGGCCATATCGCTCTCTCGCTGAATATAACCTTCGTACTTCATTTGAATCTCGGCCTGTTGAATATCCTCAGCACGGAATTGACTAAGAAAAGCACGCGCTGATTCAGAACACGCTTCGAAGTCTTGCATTTGAACACCTGGGCGAGCCAAAACTGAAAACATTTTCACTTTCTGGTTCAGCGAAGCAGAGCCAATCTCCTCTAGTCGAGCATTGATCATAGACGGTTCGATACTTTCGTCTTTGAAAAACTTCATGATGGCCGCTGTATTTCCTTCTTTTTCAGTTACACGTGAAACACGGGTATTGTCGGCCAATCCCAATGCATTTGACTTTCTCGTCAACCTCAAATCGGCATTATCTTGACGGAGCAAAATCCGGTACTCGGCACGGCTTGTAAACATACGGTAAGGTTCGTCAGTTCCTTTGGTTACCAAATCATCGATCAAAACACCAATATATGCTTCTGAACGCTGCAAGATAAACGGACCGCTGCCATGAATTTTAAGGTGAGCATTCATTCCAGCCATTAAACCTTGGCACGCAGCCTCTTCATAGCCAGTTGTTCCATTAATCTGCCCTGCAAAATAAAGGTTCTCGATCAGCTTCGTTTGCAAGGTCAAATCAAGTTGCATGGGCGGGAAATAATCATATTCTATCGCGTAGCCCGGACGAAACATTTTTACCTGTTCAAACCCAGGAATGCATCGCAGTGCTTTTTGCTGAACATCCTCAGGCAAAGATGTGCTAAACCCATTAACATAGATCTCAACGGTATTCCACCCTTCTGGCTCAACAAAAATTTGGTGCCTATCTTTGTCGGCAAAGCGATTAATTTTGTCTTCGATAGATGGACAATAGCGCGGCCCCAATCCTTGAATTCGTCCTGTAAACATAGGCGACTTCTCAAAGCCTGTCTTCAGGATTTCGTGTACTTGGTCATTCGTATAGGTAATGTGACAAGAACGTTGTTTCAGAAGAGGTTGTGTCGTATCGCTGTACGAAAACTTCTCTGGATTCTCATCGCCAGGTTGTTCTTCCATTTTTGAATAATCAAGCGAGCGGCCATCGACACGTGGAGGTGTGCCTGTTTTCATTCGTCCGCTTTCAAAACCAAGACCAATTAATTGCTCCGTAATACCAGTGGCAGCCTTCTCTCCTGTTCTACCGCCGCCAAAATTTTTATCGCCAATGTGAATTAACCCGTTTAGGAATGTTCCGTTTGTCAAGATAACAGCCTTGCTTCGAATAGTCATGCCCATGCCAGTAATGACGCCAGCAACACGATCATTCTCTACAAGAAGACTGGAAACCATGTCCTGCCAAAAATCAACATTACTCGTTTGTTCTAGCATCAGACGCCATTCTTCTGCAAAACGAGCGCGGTCGCTTTGAACCCTTGGACTCCACATGGCGGGTCCTTTCGAGCGGTTTAGCATACGAAACTGGATGGCTGTTTTATCGCTCACAATTCCAGAATAGCCACCAAGCGCGTCGATTTCACGAACGATTTGGCCCTTGGCAATTCCGCCCATAGCAGGATTGCAACTCATTTGGGCAATGGTTTGCATATTCATGGTAATCAGCAAAACCGAAGAACCCATATTTGCTGCCGCAGCTGCTGCTTCACAACCAGCATGCCCAGCACCAACAACAATAACATCATATTCTTTCAACATGGTGCAAAGGTAGGGGAAAGCTCTGTTGCATCAACGCAAAACAAGAAGCGTATGAACAATAGTGTGTCGATAGAGGAGATGAGTAGTGGTCATTTTGTTCCATGTGGAACAAACCACAAAACAATGAAGCCATACTGTTTCATGTGGAACAATTAGAAAACGATCTTGTCCTGATGTTTCAGATGAAACATTAGGACACAAAAAAACCGCCAACGGTTGTTGGCGGTTTACGATCGTAATCGCTTTATTTTGCTTCGAAAATTAGAATGTTGTGGATATCTTCTTTGTCGCGATAATCGACCTTTAAACGTTTATCTGTTTGCTCAAGAACCTTGAGTGTTTTAACTTCATTTGTGGCATCTTGGGTAAGCGTAATGTTTTTGCCTGATTTGTCAACGGCCCATGTTCCACCTTCGTGCTTGCCATTCAAAATCATACGGTAGCGTCCGTTTTCCATAAGGATGAGCAAATCACCTTTCTGTGCATCAGTTGGTGCTTGTTCCAAAGAGAAGGTTTCGGAGGCAACGAATTTCCATTCTTTGCTTAACGGCTTAACTTTTGGATTAGTAGTAGCGGTTTGTACTGCGGCAGGTTTCGCTGCTGGTGCTTGCGCGTGGAGGCTGTTTGTAGCCAAAAGAGCACCAAAAAGGAATAGGGTAGAGCAGATATGTTTCATTATGCTGTGATTTTTCGTTGTCGTAAAGCTAGTGCATTTTCTTCTTGTTTTCGCATTTGCACTTGCTCTTTCGCTGTTTTGTCGCGAAATCCGCAGATGTGCAGCAAACCGTGTGCCATAACACGATGGACTTCGTCTAAAGTTCGAGCTTGAAATGTTTTTGCATTCTCTCGAACCCGATCAATGCTAATATAGATTTCCCCCGCAGCCGTGTTTCGACCATAATCTTTCGAGTAGTCGAAGGTGATAATATCTGTAAAGGTGTTGTGGTTCAGAAACTGCTTATTGATTTCGAGCAGGTAGTCGTCTGTACAGAAAATGTATTGCAAACCGACAATATTGTGATGATGCGATTTGGCTATTTTAGAAAGCCATTTGCGAATTTCGTCGCGTTGCCGAAGTTGGAAAGGGGTATTGATGAAATGGAAAGAAATCGGTTGGGGCATTATGCTTTATCTAATGCAAATTGGAGTGTAGCGGTTCTTCCTTCGTTTGAAAATTCGACTGAATCGGCAAGATGGCGCATCAAGAAAACACCGCGGCCATTTGGCTTATCTAGATTCTCGGGATTTGTTGGATCGGGGAGGTTGTCGGGATTAAAACCAGATCCTTGATCGTGTACATGAAATGTAAGATGCGTTTCGGTCGCAGAAAACTCTATTACAACTTCTTTTGTTTCGTCCGATTTATTGCCGTGGTAAATGGCGTTGTTTGCTGCTTCCGTTAAAGCAACAAGAATATTTCCATAATGATCTTCACTGATTTGATATGCGCTGCAAATTTCATTTACTAGCGTTTCAACCATGACAATATTTTCTGCCCGTGAAGCAAATGCAATGCGTTGTTGGCGGATAATCTCTTCTATTTGGGTCATTGTTGTTCTGCGCCGTTAAAATATTCGTTCACCTTGTTTTTGTAAAAAGGGGAAAGGGCAGGTGGTACCGTTTTCAACAATTCGGCTTCTTGTTGCTTCCGCCTGTTATACTCTAAAAATCCGTCAGGGTTACTCATTTCCTGCGATTTTGCTTCTTCTGCTTTTCGTTGTTCGTCTTGGCCGCGTTCTTTCTCGGCCTTTTCGTATTCGAGCATTTTATCGAGAATCTGTTGTTGCCGTTTCAACGTCTCGGCATTGATGCGTTTATTGACCAAATCGTTTTCTGTTTCTTCCATTTGGTTAGCGGCATCGCCACCCGGTTTATTGCCAGGTTTCTCTTTGTCGCCGGGCATACCTTCCATGGCTTTCTGAAGCATCTGGCGGATGAGTTCTTGTTCGGCGGCCATACGCGCAAGCTCTTCCGAATCGCCTGGTTTTTGTCCGCCTTTTTGTTGGCCCTCTTGCATGGATTTCATGCGTTGGTTGAGTTGCTGTTGGCGTTGACGGAGCGAAGACATGCTTGGTTTATTCTTTTTGCCTTTGCCATTTCCGGGCTTTTTGCATTTCCCGCCAGAGCATTCGCTATCGCTTTTATTCTGCTGGTTTTGTTGTTGCATCATTTGCTCCAACGATTCGTTGAGCATCAGCGCAAGGTTGTTTACAGAAGTCATGGCTTGTTGTTGACGGCTCATGGCTTCGCCACGGTTGCGATCAGAAAGACTACCAACCGTCCGGTTCATGCTGCTGTTGATGATGGTAATTTCTTTATTCACGAGCGGGGAGATAGACGGATTGCGTTTGCTCAAGGCGAGCAGGCTGTCTTCTATCATTTTCGCATCGGCTTTGAGGCGGGCTTGTTCGCGGGCAAGGTTTGGATATTGCGGATCATTGACGCTGGTATTGCGTGTTTTTTCCATCAAGGCTTCTTGATCGAACGAAAGTTGAAGCAAGTTGTCGAGAATGGCTCGCAACGCTTGCATGTCTTCTTCTTGCTTTTCTTCGCTCATTTCGCTTTGTGCTTTCTTGAGCTGATCCGACAATTCCTTCATTTTGTCGGCGGCGTTTTTCTGCTGCTGCGAAGCGTTCTTTTTATTCTTGTTGTCGAGTTGCTGGCTGCTTTCACGCTGCTGTTGCTGCACTTCCATCTCCTTCAAATCGGTATTCGGAATTTCGTTGGGTTGCTCTAGTTTTTCATTGATTTCTTGAATTTTATCCAATTCTTCGCGCACCTCTTGAAACTCTTTGTTGAGGCTGTCTTGTGCTTGTTTGATGTCTTGTGCATCAGCACCTTTCTTTTCCGACTCTTTGCTTAAGGAGTCTTGCTTCTGCTGCAACTCGTCCAGTTTTTGAATGGTCTGATCGAGTTTTTGTTCCACTTGCATTTGGCGGAAAAGTTCGAGCGTGCGGTCGAGGTCTTTTTCGGCGTCGTGGTTTTCTTGCTTCATCTTTTCGAGTTGCTCCTGCATTTTGTTTTTGTCGGAGTTCTCGATCATTTTCTGCATTTGTTCCACCTGTTTTTTCAGATCTTCGGTCATGATCTGATCGAAGAGTTTTTGAAGTTCTTCTTGCTTGCTCTGAAGTGATTCGTTGGGCTTTTGGTATTCTTGTTGCTGGGCAATGTTGTTGGCATTGTCCTGCTTAATTTGGTTCATTTTCTCTTCGAGCTTGCGTTGGCGCTCGGTGAGTTCCTCGAGTTTTTTCTTGTCTTCCCAAGTCAAGGATTTTTTCTCCATCATTTTTTTGTGGAGTTCATCAATGTCTTTTTGCAATGACTTAGACTCAGAGATACTTTGTTCTAATTTCTCCTCAATCTTTTCGTTGTTCTTGTCGTTTTTGTCGTTGAGTTCGTTTTCGGTAGGGGCGCGGAAGATCATGCGCTGGGAGCGGGTTGATTTTGCGCCAGTAACGCCATCGTTATCCCATACTTCAAAATAGTATTCAATCTGTTCGCCGGCACTTACGCCGAGCATCGACAAATCCCAATAGTAATAAAACGGGTTTTGAACTTGGCTGGTATTGATCGGAACATTGATCTGATGCATTGCATCATTTTTATTTTTTCCGGTGCTATCTGTTCCGTTAATGGAGCGCCAATGAAAACTGAGTCGCGTAAACCCATAATCATCTTTTACTTCGCCACTAAAATAAATGCGTTGCGAAACGGTGCTGTCTTTCTTTTCATCAACAGCAATAGAAGGGTATAAATCGGGAACAACACTTACCGTATAACCAATTGAATCTTTGCTTTTCAAAAACTCGTTTGCGGTTTGAACCGTGTATGTTTTTCCAGAAAGGAAAAGGCGGCTTAAGCTAAATTTGTTTTCGGCGGCAGGTTTTACATCCATCAATGTATCGGCAAACCGCATATTGAGTTCTCGCGTAGAGCGGGTGTTGAATAACCAAGTAATTTTCGTTCCTGCGGGAACAACCAAATCGCCTGTGTTTTTTAAGGATTCGTCTTTCTTTCCTGTGTATGCGGGGTAATCGAGGGCCACATCAAAATTGAGCACAATGGGATTGGGCAACACTTCGAGGCTGTATTCGCGCGAGGTAAAACCGTCGGCACTGAGTTGGAAGGTTTTATTTTTCTGAATGTTGCGAAAGAGGTAAGAAAACGAGATGGTGTTTTCGCGTTCCAATTTGTATTCGTTGCCATCAACTAAAATGAAAACGCTTTCCGGAATTTCGTTTCCTGTGAGTTTGATTTCAAGCGGAAAGTCTTGGTTTTCAACTGCTTTGAGCGATTTGTTGAGAATATTGAATTGAAAAGGTGCTTCTTTCTCAAAAAACTCGCCGTGCCGAACAAGGCGTTTTGTGCCATCGGTAATTAAGCCGGCATTGGTGAAAACAATAACAGCGAGAATAAGTATGGGAATGAGTGCATACTTGGCGTATTTCCGGTTTTGACGCAAATCAATTGCCGAAGCAAACGGAATGGGTTTTAGTTCACCAATTTTCTGATCAATGCTGGCGCGGATGAGTGCGTTGCTGCCATCTGTATGGGTGTGTTCTTTTTGCAGTTGAAGCACATTGAGCAGTTTATCCTGCACATTGGAAAAATGCTGACCAATGATTGTAGCGGCCTGTTCATTTGAAATGCGCTGTCCGATTTTATTCAGTTTAAAAAGCGGAATAAAAACAAGTCGTGCAAGCACGGTTCCGGCAGCAAGCACAAAACCCCAGAAAAGAACCGTACGCACAACCGTACCGAAATGTGCGAAGTATTCCAAAACCGAAATGGTCAGCCAGCCCATGAGCAAAATGCCCACCGCATAAAGCAAACCACGAATGAGTTGGTTTTTGTAATACTTGCGAATAAACTCATCGAGTTTGTTCAGCAGTAAATGGTATGCGCTTGAATTGGTTTCCATTGTGGGCCTTGTCGGAACTAACAAATATAAAGTAATAACGTAAAAAAAGCTATTTCGTTACTGTTTTTAACAAATCTTTATTTCAATATAAGAAAACTTCTTTTTCTTCGTTTGTAAAATTAAGATGAAAAACGCCACAACATTCCACATGAAACGATTTATTCTTCCACTACTTTTTTTGTTTGCATTATCGTTGGGACTAGCATCGTGCGCTAGCAACAAATGCCGAAAGATGCAAAAGAACAACGGCAAATTTATTGCTGGAAATTATGATTTTGGAAAGAATAAAGAGTCGAAGAAGTTTAAACGAAAAAGCCGACGCGGATCGTAATTTTTGTTTTTGCACTTGTTTTCTAATTGTTTTTTTCTATTATTGCCATATATACTTTTTTATGGCTAATACAAAGAAGAAAACAGAAGGATTAAATACGTCGGAAGAATTATTGCTAATTACTGATTTAAATGATTTTTCTGATTGGTTAATAAAAAAAGGAATCATTGAAAACATGAACCATATCAGTCATCGTGTACAACTTCCTTTTGCAAACGAAGATTGGGTGATGCGCGTTGATCAAAAAGAGCGAACAGTATCATTTAACACCTATATTCGAGAGAAGTGTTCTTTCGATTATTACCGTGTCGTTATTCTTCATGAATTCTTCCACTTAGCAGTACAGAAAGTTCCAAATAAAGAGGATGCAACTCGTGTAAAAGACGACTTTGGTGAACAGCTAATGAAGCTAATTGATATTGAAGCTGACTATTTCACCGCACTATTCTTTAAGGAGGAGAAAAAGTTTGATCTTGTTCGCTATTTGTGTCTTTATTATGAAGGTAGTCGGGTTTTCGCCGATCCAAGAATCAGAATTAACAAACTAGAACGTTTTATTGGAAGCATATTAAGCACAGTTAAGTTGTTCATATTTATACCAAGTGGACCGAACAAAACCGAAACGTATGATTTATATTTGCCATCAATAAGTCCCATATATACAGAGTCTAGTCTGCATGTTTTAGTCGTTCGAAAAGAGCACATTTACTTTGATGAAATTCTTGCGACATACGAAGACTTTGTGAAAATAAAAGAGTGCTATACAAATATTGATACTTATACCCAGAAGGCTTATGTTGAACGCTTAGTAAATTTTGCTTCAAAGGCTCTTCGGCTAGAAGTACCAAAAGAAATAAAAACAAAAATTAATAACCTTAACTAATCGAACTATGGCACATTCTCTTCAAGCAAAAGACATTGAAAATGTTGAGCATACTGTCAGTTCTTTTTTAAAAGTATTGGGCTATTATCGAGTCGAACAAATCTCTCATGCTCAGAACAATATTCTAATCATTGCTGATGGTCAGCGGCGCAATATTTTAATTAAAGTAAAAATTGTTCTTGACGATATTTCTGAGGATGGGCTAAGTTCTCCCGAAAAGAAGAAGATTCTTGACAAAGCAAAAAGAGAGAATCGAGAGGCTTGGGTTGCCAAACTCGCCTTTAACGAAAATCATGAACTAGCACGGTCCATTGCTTGGGAAATTGTTGCGTAAATCTGTAACCGCACTTAGTTTTTCTCCGCCGCAATCCGATTCAAATCGGCCCGCAACCCTTTGAGTTCGTCTCGTATTTCTTGCAACAAAACCGCATCGTTTACCACATTTCCAGATGAAACAGACCCGTGCTTTTCGCGAATAACCACCTCGCGCTGCGCTAAAATCAGTGTCTTTAATTCTTCCGCACCAATCACACCCGGAATACTCATCATGCTTTGGTTGCCATGGCCGCCGCCACCGCCCGCAGTCTCCACGCGAATAAACGTCAGGCCCAAGCCCCGCAAAATAGGCCCACCCACAAACGATAAATCTTGAATATTCTCCAACGGAATCGTTTTCTCTATCCGAAATAAAATGCCTTTTGAAAACAACAATTGTTTGCGCGTAAGACGACACATCAACGTATTGAAATACTTCCCACTCAGCCATTGGCCAAGCCCACAAACCCAAAACGGAATTACCACCCAGCCAATCACACTCATAAACAGATAAAACAAAACGATGAAGAAAATATACGTTTTGAATTTGGTGTTGAATTGCGCTTCATGAAGCACCTCTGCTGCTGGTGTCATCGTTGTGAGTTTTAAATGTTTTTACTCAAGCGCCCGAAAACGCCTAACGGCAAACGATTTCCGGCTGTTGCTTGCAAATACAATTCTCCTATTTCCAATTTGCTTTGTTTTTGTCCTGCAAATAAATTCTCTAAAATCATGGCCGAAAATCCGAGCGAATACGCATTCAAAATCAGAAAATGTTCGCGCTCATCGAGTAGCTCACAAACGCTTTTTACCATTTCGTTGATGTTGTCTTCTAGCTTCCACTTCTCGCCATTCGGGCCGTGCCCATAAGCGGGCGGATCGAGAATAATGCCGTGGTATTTATTTCCTCTGCGCTGTTCGCGTTTTACAAATTTCAACGCATCTTCAACCAACCAACGAATATTATCAAGTCCCGAATGCGTCATGTTTTCGTTTGCCCACGTAACCACTTGTTTAATGGAATCGACGTGCGTTACATCTGCACCCGCAGCCCGCGCTGCAAGCGACGCGCCGCCGGTGTAGGCAAACAAATTCAAAAATTTCGGTTGTTCGGTTTTCAGCTTTGCAATGCTTTCCGCGATATAATCCCAATTTACAGCCTGCTCCGGAAAAACGCCTACGTGCTTAAACGAAGTAAGCGCAAGCCGCAACGAGATGGTTTCGCCGTTGGGTAAGGTGTACGAAATGTTCCAACGGTCGGGAACATTTTTATGCTTTTTCCATTCGCCAGACGAACTGCTTTTGGGAACAAATTCAAGGTGCGCTTGGTTTTTCCATTCGCGCTCAGAAAGCGCAGGATCCCAAACCGCTTGCGGTTCAGGGCGAATGGTAATGACTTTGCCAAAACGTTCGAGCTTGAGAAAATTTCCGGAATCGATCAATTCATAATCACGGAATCGGGTAGGCGAGAGGAGAAGCATCGGCGCAAAGATAGAGAAAGAGCCTTGGCTTACACAATTGACACGCGGCAACATTTCCTTCGCGCAGCGCTGCGCTCCTGACGCTGCCTTGTTTGTTGTTTTCGGCAAATATAAAATCGGTCAATTCGTCAATTCTCTATCTTTGCAGCCTTATGTCAGAAAACCGAAAAGTGCGCGTACGTTTTGCGCCAAGTCCAACAGGACCGCTTCACATGGGTGGAGTGCGTACTGCTTTGTACAATTATTTATTTGCTAAAAAACATGGCGGCGATTTTATTCTCCGCATCGAAGATACCGACCAAGATCGTTTTGTTCCGGGTGCCGAAGAATACATCATCGAAGCCTTGAAATGGTGCGGCATTGAGCCAAACGAAGGCATTGGTTTTGGCGATGGTCCTTGCGCGCCATACCGCCAAAGCGAACGCAAAGAAGCGGGTGTTTATGCCCAATACGCACAACAGCTCATCGACTCTGGAAACGCCTACTATGCATTCGATACCAAGGAAGAACTCGATGCGCAGCGCGAACGTTATGAGAAAATGGGCAAAACATTTTCGTACAACGCCATCTCGCGCCAAGAATTAAAAAACTCGCTTGCCCTTTCGGAAGACGAAGTTAAACGCCGCATTGCCGATGGCGAAACGTATGTGGTTCGCGCCAAAATGCCACGCAACGAAGAAATCCGTTTTCATGATTTGATTCGCGGCTGGGTGGTTGTTCACTCTTCGCAGTTGGACGATAAAGTTTTGTTTAAAAGCGATGGTATGCCAACGTATCACTTGGCCAATATTGTGGACGATTACACCATGCAAATCACACATGTCATTCGTGGTGAAGAATGGTTGCCTTCTGCTCCTTTGCACGTTTTGCTTTACCGTTTTTTAGGTTGGGAAAATGTGATGCCGCAGTTTTCGCACTTGCCGCTTTTGTTGCGTCCTGACGGAAATGGCAAACTGAGCAAACGCGATGGCGATCGTTTAGGTTTTCCGGTATTTCCGCTCTCTGGCGAATTGCTTGATATTAAAACCGGTCAACCCGAAAAATTTACGGGCTACCGCGAAACGGGTTATTTCCCCGAAGCCTTCCTCAACATGCTTGTTTTGCTTGGCTGGCACGGCTCTTCGAACCAAGAATTATTTACCAAAGAAGAACTCATCGAAGCCTTTTCGTTGGAGCGCGTGAGCAAATCGGGCGCAAAGTTCGATGCTGAAAAAACGAAATGGTTCAACCAACAATATTTGCGCGCTAAGTCAGATACAGAACTTGCTGCCGCGCTGCAACCCATTTTGAAAGAAAAAGGCATTACAGCTTCCGATGTTTATGTAACTGAGGTGTGTCGGTTGATGAAAGAAAAAGTAACCTTCATTCCTGAATTTTATTCCGCAGGATATTACTTCTTCGCCGCACCAACAACATACGATCAAGGTGTTGTGGCCAAGCGTTGGAACGAACAAACGGCTGCGTGTATTTTGGCCATTAAAACTGCGTTTGCCGGATTGAACGAATGGACAGCCACATCGACCGAAGCTTCCTTCAAGGCGGCAGCAGAAGCTAGCGGAACACCTGCGGGACAAGTCATGCAATTGTTTCGTGTGTGCGTGAGCGGCGAGGCGGGAGGACCTGTTTTATTTGAAATGGTTGCTTTGCTTGGAAAAGAAAATATTTTGGCGCGGTTGGAGAAAGCGTTGGCCGGTATTGGTAAATAAATAGACTTGCAAATAAACAAACGAGGCCAACAAAATTTTTGTTGGCCTCGTTGCATTTGGGGCTGATTAAATTTTTTACTGAATCACAAGGCGCGCACTGCGCATTCCGGTTGCTGTTTGTATTTGTACAACATAAACACCCGCTGCAAAATTTCCTGTTTCAATATTGACTTGTGTTGTTTGTGTTAGTTGTGCCGAGAAAACAGTTTCGCCCAAAACATTTACCAACGTAACTGTTCCGCTAACAACTTGTTCGCCAAAATTAATGGTTACGTTTTCGTCTGCCGGATTGGGAAATACCTGCAAAGAAGACACTTTGTTTTCGGCAACATCGGTTGTAATGACAATTGGCGAATCAGAGGCGTTGAAGATATTGCTGGCGCGCAAATAAGCTACAACCGCGCTTTCGCCATTAAATGTATTGTTTCCCCATGCCGGAACACCCGATACAGGCATGTTGTTTCCTGTACCCACATGTTTTCCCACAACAATAATTCCATCAGCCGTTTTAAACATACCATACAAACGCACATTGTCGCCGCCTTGCTGTGTAATGGTGTCCCACTGCCCAACCAAAATAGAACTGTACAACGGCTTCTCAAATGTGGGTGTGTAAAGACGTACAAAATCATTCCAGCATGAATTGCCCGTTCCTGTTTGACGAATCATTTTTTGATACGCGTTAGCTGTTGTAATGGTGCGGCGACCTTTTCCAAGAACCACAACAGAACCATCTGCCGTAACTTTCATCATGTTTTTGCCCAAGTAGGTTGTGTTTACGTTTGGCCATCCGCCATTCGGATTTGGCCAGTTGTCGAGGTTTGGATCTGGGTGGGGTGAACCGAGGCCATTCGTAGTATTGTTATACTCCGCAACGTATGTACTGTTCATCAATGTTCCGTCCACTGTTTTCAATTTGCCCAACCACGAGATATGAATATTTCCGTTTGATCCTGTAAACTGATTTTGAAAACCCGAAGCAGCAGGATTGGCCGCAATAACATTTCCTTCCCAAAGATTCTCTACGTTGTTTCCGTGGCAACGTGCCGACACCACTAAAATTCCAGCATTTACAGGTTGCGAATAATCAATCGCTAAAGCATCTACATATTGGTCTGGCGTAGAATTGGTCGTATCGTTATTCGGCGTTACCTCGTGGTACAAACGCGACCACCACAAAAGCAAACCATCGTTGTTCATGGCCATTACGCCCGGTTCAAAATCAGGGTTACCGTCAGGCAAAACGCTTTTGGTATTGAAACCAATATACATGTAATTGTTGCGACGATCTATACAAATAGACGATGGGCCATAAGTAAATGTTGCTGCTGGCGAATATCCGGTATAACCTGGTCCAGAAGTCGTATTGCCGGGCTGGCCTGGAGCGCACGGCGAATTGTACAAAACATCAAGCGGCCATTTTCCTTTTTTCATCCCACCATTTCCGTCTGGAGTCCACGCATCATAATCAGCCTGATTGGTGGAGCGTAATTCGCACCGATTCGCATCGCGTTTAAAAACAATACCACTATGATCCAAGCCAGAAGGGCCGCCATTGGGATACGAGTTTGCATCGCCATAATACTCTGAATTGTTCAAATCCCAATGCACGCGCCAATCGTTCACCACATCGTCTGTTCCGTCTGCTTTCAACCGATAAATGGCCGACCAATTATAATCATGCGAATCGCCATAAGCGTAAACCACTTTTCCATCGTTGCCCACATCCCAAGGCTGATAGTTTTTGACATTTTGCCCCGTTTTGGCTTTCACGTTTTCGATCCACATAAAACCTGTTGGGTTACCATTGACAAAATTATAATCGAGGCGACCGATGAAATAACCTCCTGTTGTATTGTCTTCTGTTGTGCCGCTAATGTATATATCGCCGGTGGGCTGGCCAGGCGCGTTGGTTGTTTTGATAAATCGAAAATCTTCTGCCGCGCCTTGTGGCAAATGATAAACAGCCAACATGGTTTGCAACGTGCTATCAAATTCGATAATAAACGCAATACGACCTGTTCCTTGGTTGTTGGTTATGCCCGGATTGTTCCACTGCGTTACTGGAACGTTTTGAGGAATCCAAAGCAGATCGGATGCTGCGCCCAAAATAAGCACATGCCCATTGGAGATTTGAATCACATCGTTAAACGTTTCGTTGCCGTTTCCGCCAGCATACGTTACCATGTTTGTTTGCGCATTTGTGGCTGTACAAACAAACAAGAGCATTGCAAAAAGTAGTTTTTTAAACATTGTCCGGTTTTTTATTTGGTGTTGCGAATCGTTGTGATAATTGTTTCACAGGTGCCAGCAATAGCAAGCGATTTATCAAATAGACACATGATGCGATGTTTTGTTTTTGCGAAACTAGATTTTGTTTACGCGCGAGGCAATTTATTTTCCCCTTTAACAAATTGTTTTTGTTTTTTGTATTATTACACATGATATTCATTTTTAGATTATTATGAAAGAAAAATTGATTGATTCTGTTCTTTTTCAATTGGTTGAAAAACTTGGTTCTGCCGAAAAAAAAGCCCTGCATTTGGCCCTTCCGCGCTATGGAAAGAATGAATCTGGGCGATCAAAAGCACTTACACGTTATTTATCCGGTAGCAGCACAAGCCTCGATGCGTTTCCGCTTTCCGAAAAGTATGTCTTGTTTGATCGCATCTTACTTTTGCTCACCGATATTGGGCCTCAACGCACAGAAGTTTTTCTGCGCAAAGAATTAAACCGAATACAAATATTGACCGATCGGCAGCTTTATGGCGAAGCCCTACGAAAAAGCGAAGCAGCCATCGAAAAAGCACATCGATCTTGGTGTTTACAAGAAGAATTTCGCCTACGCGAAGTACGCGACCTCCTTTTACTCAACCATTACAAACAACGTGTTGGCGATGTTGATCTAAGTCCAGAATTTGTGTTGCTCCGAAAAATGACACGCATGTTGGAGTTGCGGCAGTTGGTGTTGGAAATGTACCGTATTGAGTTTCGCGAAGGGCAACCACATGCTCCTGAACAAGAACGCGCCTTTCGACTCTTGTGGAATGGAAAGCTTGAAACCTTTTCCGAAGTCGATTTAACACCACCCGGATTGCTTGTCCTTCACAATGCGCGAGGCTTTGTTATGAATCGCTTAAATGATATTCCAGCTTCTGTTTCGCACTATAAAAAATCATTGGCCTTATTTATACAATACCCCCGACTAAACATTGATTATGCTATGCAGCGGTTGGCCATTCACAACAACCTACTTGTGGTTTTGGCAAGGCAAAACAAGGCTGATGTTTTTTACTCCGAACTCGACTCGTTTCGATCCATTGAGGCTGATTTGATTAAATTAAGAAGGCCCGAACTTTTACGGCGACTGGCTATTCGCGCCATCATGCAAGAGCTTGATTTTTTAACACGTCAGCATTTATTCGATCAAGCAACGACCTTTGTTGCAGGCAAAGAGGCCAACATCATCGAAATGCTGAGTAAAACAGATGCGAGTGAACGGCATTTTATTTATCAAAAATTTGCGCTTCTTTTTTTCCAACAAAACGATTTTCGGCAAGCGCTGCGTTGGAGCAACCGCTTGCTCGATGAGCCAGAAAATATGGTTCGGCAAGACATGTTGTATTCGGGTTTTATTTTCAACCTATTGATTCATTTTGAACTCGAAAACTTTGGCTTGCTCGAATCGCGTATGCGCAATTACCGTAAGCGTTTCTCTAAAGAAAGATCGTGGGCCATTTTTCGCGATCTCATTTTTCCTGTTTTGCGCAAAGCCGCTTACGAAGACGATAAAAACACACAAACAAAAATACTGGTCAACTTGCTCGACAAACTAACTGCCGGTGGTCATCAAAACGAAGTGCTTTTTGGCGATTTACTTCATTGGTTGAATAAAAAACAAGTGCTTTTGCCTGCTTCATAAATGTTATTTTTGCGGTCTAAATATTGAATCATGGGAATTATCCGCGTTGAAGGAATCCGCCTGTATGCGTTTCATGGCTGCCTCGAAGAAGAAGGCCGTATTGGTGGCGAATATACGGTGGATGTAACCATTGATACCGATTTTACAAAAGCCGCCCTCAGCGATGAGTTGATTGATACGGTTGATTATTGCGAAGTTTTTGAAGTAGTAAAAGCCGAAATGGCCATCCGCGCAAAACTGATCGAGCATGTTGGCCAACGCATCGTTGATCGCTTGCGCAAAAATCATCCCCAAACAAAAACCATTCAGGTGCGTGTCATCAAACACGTTCCTCCCATGAATGGACCTGTTCAACAAGTTTCGATAGAGATTGTGGGTTGATGTTGGCGGAGTGATTGATTTTTTTACCTTTGCTCTCCCGCTCTGAAAAAATGGTCCTGTGGCCGAGCGGCTAGGCTCAGCTCTGCAAAAGCTGCTACAGCGGTTCGAATCCGCTCGGGACCTCAAAAAGCTCTTCCTTTGGAAGGGCTTTTTTTGTGCGATTGCTTTTGTGTCGATTGAATAAGAAGCTGTTTAAAATTTATTTTTGAGAATTGTTATGATGGATTTTTGTGCCAGACGAGGCACGTTTTGCAGGCGATAGTAGAACGACTACGGTCAAAAAACGCAACGAAGTATGGTGCAAAAAGACACATAACAATTCCGAGGCTTCGGAACGAAGGATGAAATTTAAACAGCTTCTAAGGAAATGCGAGCTTTATTCGGCCATATTATGTTTTGATAATGCTGTGTTTTCGAGAGCGTTATTTTTATTGTTTAAAACAGATCAAGGCCTGTGTTCACTTTTTGCTTTTTACCTTTTCGACATAATATCTCAGAAACCATGCTGGCGTATCTTTTTCTTTCAATTGTGTATCCCATACTTTTTTGCCATCAATTATTTTAAAATGATTGAACATGACATGTTTTTCTTTTGAATTGTCGAAAAAGAATGCTTGATAGGCCGTTTGAGATGCCTCGTATAAAAGATCAAGAGAGCGATAATACCTGCTTTCAATACGTTCAGGCGGTACAGCATGCCCTCCTTTTGCTACTCGAATATCAACTCTGTACTTATTGATTTCAGGAGCGTTTGTAGAAACAAAATATAAATAAACTTTGTAGCCGTTTCTTACGGCCTCTCGCATAATTTCAATTTTTGATGTATGTGAAAAAACCGTTTCAAATGAAAATTTTTTCTTTTCTCTGAGTAGTTTTTTACGAAGAAAATCAGCTACAATTTGAGCCAGCTCTTCTATCGAATTCGGATCTTTTGCTCTAATTGTGTTTGACGTAAATGAAAAGCAAGCAGTAAATTTTTTCTGTGGAAATCGTTCATTAATAAGACCAGAACCTATTGCTATTTCTTCAAACTCTTGTCTGGTCGTTTCTATTTCGTATGTTGAAAAATTTAGCCCCTCTCTTATTTCATTCACTAAATCATCTGCATTTACATAAATGCCAAAGTCTAATCGTCCTGCTTCTGTAATGTATTCCCGAATTGATCTAATGATTGTGCTTTTCCCTGAGCCATTTGGACCAGCAAAAACACGCATCCTTAATTCTTGCTGTTTTTTATTAGTCGAGGACAACTTCTGCGGAGCTTTTACTTACTACGATCTTTGATATGCGTTCTTTTTCACCTGATGCATACAGCTTGACAACCCATCCGTCTTCCTCTTTAACTGTATATCCAAGAAGGTTCATCGCGTCTAACTCCTCATTTTTTGTTCCCTTCGTAACGGCTCGTATCAACGCTCTTTTTGTGAGATAGGCTATTCCTTTTTTAGGCCCAACTTTTTTTCCTAGCTTTCTTTTCTTTGCCTTTTTTTCCATAATTCAAATGTACATAAAATGCCAGAAAAGACCAAATAAGTCAATGATACAATAAGCCACAAAAAAATTTCTCTTTTCGGGTTACCTTTACATCTTCTTCCGTATTAATCCCAAACCAATGGCTGCTCATCTCTCCGATACCGATTTGCTCGAAAGCCTCAAACGTGGCGATTCGGCTGCGTTTCGGCAGGTGCATGTGCAGTATTTTGGAATGATTCGTTACTTGATTCTCAACAACAACGGACGCGAAGAAGATGCGCGCGATGTGTTTCAAGAAGCACAAGTGGTTTTGTTTGAGCACTTACAAGCCGGAACGTTTGAGCAAAAAGCAACACTCAAAACATGGCTCTATGCTGTATGTCGCAATAAATGGTTGAAACGCCTCGAAAAAGAAAAACGGCAAGTACGCTTCACCGATTTTGAAACCGTAGAGCCATTTGATGATGCGTCTGATGTAGAAGCAAAGAGCGAACAACACGCGGTTTTGCGCCAGAGCTTAGACATGCTCGGCAATTCGTGCAAGAAATTATTGTTGCTGTTTTATTTTTTCCAGAAGAGCATGGAAGAAATTGCCGACGATCTGAATTATACCAATGCCGATACCGCAAAAACACAGAAATACAAATGCCTGCAACGCTTAAAAGCCTTGTATAAAACACGCGAGCAAACCATTTAATGGCCATAGACGAACAAACATACGAGCAGATAGATCGGTTCCTGCGGGGCGCGATGGATGCAAACGAACGTCTTGTGTTTGAGCAACGCCTGCGCGATGATGATGCTTTGCGCGATGAAGTTGAGTGGATGAAAAACATGTCTCAGGAAATGAAAAACATGGGCCGCGAAGTGTTGAAACGCCAAATTGCTGCAATTGGTGCGGCTGTTCCGGCAAAAGAATTGGCTAGCTATTCGCCAACACAAAATGCCGTTGCGCCGCCAAAAACAAGCAGCATGAGTTGGTGGTGGGTCTTGGTCGTTGTTGGTGCAATTGGTGCTGCAATATTCTGGTATGTAAAAGAAACACGCCACGATAGCGAGTCTTCGTTCTTTCAATCGTCTGACGAACATCGTGCGCCCGAATTCATTTCCGGCGGCGAAATCAAACAAGGCGAATTGCCCGCTAGTGATACACCACGTTCAAGACCAATGGCAACAGATGCTGCTTCAGAAGATGGTTGTCCAGTACGTTTGCTAACTGTACAAAAAGCAAATAAATATGCATCGCTTGGAAAAGTTGAAAACTACGATCCTAATTTTATTTCTGTCGTTAACGATACGATTGTACGTGAATTCGACGATGGCGGTGGTGGTATAGATCGAAAATTGGTGCGCGATACGCAGTATAAAGAAGCGTATCAGGTGAAAATGGACGGCTCAAGCATTGCGGTACATTTCTGCGAAAAACAAACAGATGCCGTTTTTTACCGTTTCGATGATGCGCATTTGTATTTAGATTCCAGACTCACCGAAAAATCTGGGCTGGTCTTGCGCGATGGGGGCGACGGAAAACACGTGTTGTTGGAATTGCCAAACGGACTTACCTATCAGATTAAAAATGCAGGAAAAGGAGCAGCGGTGTTGTTGAACACAAGCAAAAAATAAACTGGGGAAATTTTCAGATTAAAAATCTCAAGTTCCAAGTTCCAAATGCGCAAACCTTATCCGCTAGGTTCAAAATCAATCTACTTTTGTGCTTGAGATTTGGAAATTGAGACTTGAGACTTGGAACTTGAGATTTGGAACTTGAGACTTGGAACTTGGAATCTTGAGCTTGGAATCTTGAGCCTTGAAACTTGAAAATCGTATGTGTCCTTAAATCGAGCTACTCTGGAATCTGAGATTTTGAAATCTCCTAGCTTACCAAAGCTTCGTTCTCACTCAAGGGTTCTGCACCAACAATCTGATCGATATCGATGATGGTACCGAAAGATGCTCCTTGTGTTTGAAATTGGTTGCGTCGGAAACGTTCGCCAAGGCTAGCAAAGTAATACGAGCCATGTGTTTGTTCCCAGATTACGCCAAATACTTCTTGACCCGTCTTGAGTTTAAAGCGGCAAGGTTGATCGTTAATGGAAAGAAATTCGGTGCGCGTCATGGCATCAGGGTTTTATCAAATTTCAGAAAGAAATTTCGGATATGCCCGTTTTTCCGATTCGTATTTATGAACATTCGGCGCGAGCTGTTAATAACAATTCACATCCCTCTTTTTTTGTTCATTTATTGCTTTCGTTATCAATGTGTTCTGGCATAGTTTTATTTTCGTTTGCCGGAAAACATGCGCATAAAAAAACCGCAAAGGAAATTTTTCCCTTGCGGTTTCTGTCTTAACTCGTTTTTATTTGGCCGTATCTGCCGCCTTTTCTGTCCCTGTCATTCCCTCCAAATCGCGGTCAAATAAATACAAGCCACCGCGCTCGCCACCAATCAATTTCAATTTATCGAGAATACGACGGGCCAACGCCTCTTCTTCAATTTGTTCTGACACATACCACTGCAAGAAATTATGTGTGGTGTAATCGCGCTCCTTCAAGCAAATCTCGACCAAATTGTTGATTTCCGATGAAACCAAAATCTCGTGTTTTAAAATCTGTTCAAAAATAGCCTGAACCGATTTGAATGTCTTGGGTGGCGCCTTCAATGTTGGAACAACGCCATGCCCGCCGCGCTCATTGACAAACTTCATCAACTTGAGCATGTGCATGCGCTCCTCATCTGCATGTGTAAATAAAAATTGTGCTACGCCATTCAATCCCTGCGTTTCTGCCCAAGATGCCATAGCGAGATAATACTGCGAAGAAGAACCTTCCAACTCTATTTGTTGGTTCAGTGCGTTTTCTATTTTTGGTGATAACATGATCGTTCGTTTTAGTTGAAACAAATTTACATGGTATTTGGTTCTACTTTATGTATTTTTAAAAAATCATTCTTAAAAACTATATCATGAAAAAAATAATCCCCTTCGTTTTTGTGCTCTTTGCACTAAGCGCATGTAATGCTTCGCATAAACACAAAAAATACAGCTCCGGCAGCAGTGCCTATCGAAGTGCTTCTTCCGACAACCTTCAATCCGTAGGCGTCGAGTCTCGTGGCGGAAAACTTGCAGAATCCGAAGCGGTCATCGTTTCTAACCGCATGATCAATTACTCAGCAAATGTATCGATCGAAGTAAAAAAACAGGCCGATACAACACTGGCACAAATTGGCCGCTTGGCAAAAGAATTGGGCGGCTGGGTCGAATCGAGTAGTACCAACTATTGCCGCATTCGGGTGCGTTCCGAAAATTTTCAGAATGCCCTTACGCGCATCGAAACACTCGGAAAAGTAACCTCAAAAAATATTTATGCTGATGATGTAACCGAGCAACACGCCGACCTGAAAATGCGCCTCGAAAATGCCGAAAAAGCGCGCACACGTTACCTCGAATTGCTCGCAAAAGCACAAACCGTTGACGAAATGCTCAAAGTCGAAAAAGAACTCGAACGCATCAACCTTGTCATCGAACAATTAAAATCAAGCCTTGAACAAGTTGAAGAAAACAACCGCTATTCCCTTATTACCGTGTATGTGAAAGAAAAAACCAAACCCGGAATTGTGGGTTATGTGTTTGTTGGACTTTACAAAGGCGTAAAGTGGTTGTTTGTACGCAATTAAGAGCCTTTGAATCAAGCAACTCGTTTTTTTCGTCTTCAAAATTTGGAAGTTTGTATAAAGTCTTGCACTTTTGATCGAAGTATCAAACTAAAACACTTTATTATGAAAAACATTTTCTCTCTTTTGGTTGTGGCCGTGGCCGCTTTTGCCTTTACATCTTGCAGCACAGATCTGCGTGTCGAAAAACGCCGTTACAATGATGGCTGGTATGTTCATCATTCTTCAAACAAACAAACAGCACCTGCCGCTAAAGAAAGTCCTGTTGCAACAACCGAAAATGCTGTTGTCGCACAAGACGAAACGGTTGCTTCTACTCCTGCTGAAACATCGGTTGCTCCCGCAACTACCAATCAGGAAACAACGACTGTTGCTGCTCCAACAACCTCAACCGAAAAAACAACGCTTGCTCAAACAGCAAAAAAACCGGAAGTAAAAACGGTTGCCGAAACAAAGACAAGTCCTGTAAAAAAAGCCGTTGCTAAAATTAAAAAAGTAAGCAAACAAAATACATCCGCTGCGGGCGACGATAAATTTATCCTCGCAGTTATCTTTGCAATCATTTTCCCATGCATTGGTGTATTGATTTGGGAAGGCAACATCACCACACATTTTTGGATTGCTTTGTTGCTCACATTCCTCTTCTGGCTTCCAGGTATCATTTATGCGCTTCTTGTTGTAACAGGCAACATTGGCTAATTAACCCATAAATAAGAAAAGCGGCGCATTCATAACGAGTGCGCCGCTTTTTATTTCCTGCCGTTTTTGAAACTGAGAACGTTCTTACCGAATTCCTTTCCGTTCTCTCCAGATTTGGTTGAACGATTTCTGTGCCACAACAGGCATTTCGCGCCGATCGCCCCACGATTTGCGGAAGAATTGGCGTAGCATAAAGTTTTTCAGTTTGGCTCCGCCTTTATCCATTTTACTCCGTTTCAACATCGCCCCTTTCCAGAAAAACCACATCACATTCTCGGTTTTTGTAACCAAGCCTTCACTTATTGCATCGCGGCGGTTGTAAAGCAATAATTTGTGCACATCAATTTTTACAGGACACACTTCGGTGCATTTTCCACACAAAGAAGATGCGTGGCTCAAATGTTTCCACTCGTTCATGCCGCTTTGGTGTGGCGTAATCACCGCTCCAATCGGACCGCTGTATGTGGTGTTGTAAGCATGGCCGCCAACCGTTGTATAAACCGGACAAGCATTCAAGCAAGCGCCACAACGAATACAGCCCAATGCGCGACGCTGTTCTGTTTGTGCCAATAAATTACTGCGACCATTATCGAGCAAGATCAAAATCATTTCCTCTGGTCCATCCGTTTCGCCAGCTTGTCGTGGTCCGTTCAAAACCGTATTGTAAACCGTCAGTTGTTGGCCCGTTCCGTGTGTAGCCAAAAGCGGCCAAAACAAATCCAAATCGCTCAAGGAAGGAATTATTTTTTCGATGCCCGCCACCACAATGTGCAGTTTCGGAAATGCCATTGACATGAGTGCATTGCCTTCATTTTCGCTCACGGCCACGCCTCCTGTTTCGGCAATTAAAAAATTGGCACCGGTTATGCCGGCTTCTGCTTTCAAGTATTTCTCGCGGGTATGTTCGCGCACCCAAGCCATGACTTGTGCGGGCGAAAAATCTTCTGGCGTTCCTTTCTTTTCATGAAACAATTTAGCCACATCTTCTTTCGATTTGTGCATGGCTGGCGTAACAATATGAAAAGGCGGCTCTTCGTCTAATTGCTGGATGTATTCGCCCAAATCGGTTTCTAGCGATTCGATATTTTCTTTTGCAAGACGTTGGTTCAGGTGAATTTCTTCCGTTACCATCGACTTCGATTTCACGACCGCCGTTGCATTTATTTTTTTCAGGGCCGCAACAACTTCATTCGCTGCCTCGTCGCCATCTTGCGCCCAAATTATTTTTCCACCCCGCTTGATAAAATTTGCTTCAAACTCAATCAAATACTTATCTAAATTTTCGATCACTTTATTGCGTAGCGCAGCCGCACGCGTACGCGCCAGCTCCAAATTGCTGTATTGCAATTTTCCTTGGGCTACTTTTTTGTCGTACTGGCCAATGTTGAATTGCAGTTTTTTCCGAAGCTCCGGATCAAACGCATTTTTCTCGGCGGCAGCATAAAAGAGTGTGGCGCGATCGCTCATAGGATTTATTTTTTCTTGTCAGCTGTAATGCGTTTTTCGCGGTTGGCCAATTCCCAAGCCGTGTAAAAAACCAAGCGTGTTCGGCGTTCCATTAAGTTAAACGCAATTTTTGAAATCTCGTCCGTTTCTTGGTGATAATCATCGTGAACACCATTGAAGAAAAACGCAACAGGAATATTTTTGCGCGCAAAATTGTAATGATCAGAACGGTAATAGAAAAAATTCGGATCGTCGGGCGCATCAAACCGATAATCCAGTTTGATTTGTGTAAAGCTGTTATTGGCTGTTTCCATAATTCCGCGCAACTCACTACTCAACATTTCCGAACCAATCACATACACATAATTCGAGTCCTTGAGGTGTTCTTCATCCACGCGCCCAATCATATCAATATTCAAATCGCAGATGGTATTCGCAAGCGGAAATACCGGATTTTCGGCATACCAACTCGAGCCTAACAATCCTTTTTCTTCGCCAGAAACCGCCATGAACAACATGCTTCTACGCGGGCCGTGTCCATCTTTTTTCGCTTTTGCAAATGCCTCCGCCAATTCAATCACCGCAACCGTTCCAGAACCATCGTCATCTGCACCATTGTAAACAAGACCATTGTGTTTTCCGAGGTGATCGTAATGCGCCGTAATGATGACTAGCTCATCTTTCAAATCGCTTCCTTCTAAGTAACCTAAAACATTTTCGGCCACTACTTTTTGCGGAATACGATTAATAACCACCGAAAAATTGATTCCGCTACTGGTATGCCGCGCTGTTTTTTTCTTTTTCGCCATGCGTTTCATCAACGCATCAATCGTATTTGTTGCCGAACCCTGTTTCAGTAGTTCATCAGCCATCGTTTTGCTGATGTAAATAACAACCATGCCCTTTTTCTCGTTTTTTTCCTTCGGCATGTCTAACCGCAACGTTGGCGACTCAATCGCATGGCGGTTATCCTCAAACGCTTTTTCGTATTCCGGCTGCACAATCAGCAATACCGAAGCACCCGATTTACGTGCCTCATTTATTTTTAGACGGCGCTGCGTACTCCAATCCGATTTTTTAGTTGATCCTGTAAGCAACGAATTTCCTTTTTTGTCGAGCGGTTCGCCCGCAACAATCATCAACACCTTATCTTTTGCCGAAAAACTTGCACCATAATCACTGTATTTTTTATCGTTGATGCCGTAGCCCGCAAATACAAGCTCCGTAGCCTTTACATCTACATTTTCTGCACCAGCCGTGTAATAAAAATCTTTTCCAAACGCGAATGTTTTTTCGCCACACGAAACCATTCCCTCGCCAGCCGAATAGCTCAACAGGTTAACGTTCTGATAATAACCACCCGTTTTTAATTCGGGGATTCCAAAAGACCGAAACTGATCTGCAATATAGGTTGCCGACATTTTCTGCCCTTTCTCGCCGGTTTCTCGACCTTCGTAGTCATCCGAAGCCAATACGCTTAAGTGTTTGCGTAAATCGGCTGCAGTAACCGTATCGCCATACGTTTTGCGCGAACTATCTGGCGCCATCGCAACCAGAAAAAACAAACCGGAAAATCCGGCGACACGAAGAATTGATGCTCTTTTCATATTCAGGATATAAACAAAGGTAATTCCCGACAAACACCCAACAGACTACTTGAAAAGAGTTTATGCACAAAACCCCTGTTAATTCTTCACAAACCGAAGCAACTCGTATTCATAAGCACTCGAAAAAATACGGATGGTATAATCACCTGGCTTCAAAATGTATTGATTGAGCGGAAATTGAAGTGCTGCTACCGATTCTGATTTTTGTAAAAACAATTCGCCTTCGGCGGTATAAATTTCAATGGTATATGTTTTTCCTCCCCTTACCTGCAAGGTGTTTGTGCTGTCTATGGCTGCCTTTAATGTTGTTGTTTCGGGTTTCATTTTAAGCGAATGGAGCAAGACATAAACATCATACGAAATTTGTTTTTTTGATTTGCTGAACCAGCCGTAATGATTGAAAACAACACCATCGGGACGAATCAGGTAAGCACTATTCGGTGCAGGACCAAAATGGGTTAAGTATTCATTGCAAACACCATCGAGCAATACCGGAATGGTTAACGATTTTGCCGCAATCAATTCTTTTGCCTGTTCTTTACGATTACCATACGTTTTATGCTGCTCGCAAGCAATTTTATCTTTTCTATTTTCTTTTGGAATAATAATAGAATCGTAATAAGGACAAACATCGGGAGCATTTGGATGCGCTTCGAGGGTGTAGATAAAAAAGATATTCAACTGATTTCCATAATTGCTCAAGATGAAAGGCAAAATAGCATCCAGCCCATCGCGCGTGGGCGGACAAGAATAACTTCCAGAAATCAAGAGAATCGGTTTTCCCTCTGCACAGACTTGGCTCAAGCGAACAGGTTTTCCAGCCGTATCAAACAAGGTAAAATCGGGAACCGTATCGAGAATATGAAAACCTGATTTTACATATTTATTACTGGCATCCTGATACGACTGAAAAGTACAGATACGACTGGTGTCTGCTGGCAATTTACCCGATGAAATATTTTCCTTTAAACGAACCTGAGCCGTTAAAGCAGTTTGAAGAAATAGAAAACAAACAACGGCAAGTTTATACATGAAACCGTTTGTTTTAAGAAGAACGTTTCATTGTTTTTACACCAATAGCTGTTCCCAACAACAAAACATCAGCACCCCGATTAGCAAATAACCCGTTAGTAACAACACCTGTAATTTGATTGATTGCAGTTTCAAGATCAACAGGATCAATAATTTTTAAACCATGTACATCGAGAATGATATTGCCATTATCTGTGATGAATCCTTCGCGCAAACGTACATCACCACCCAAGTTAGCGAGCTGACCTGCCACCTGCTTTTCGGCCATTGGAATAACTTCTACGGGCAAAGGAAATGTACCAAGTGTTTGCACCAGCTTCGATTCATCGGCAATACAAATAAACTGATCAGCCACTGCAGCAACAATTTTTTCGCGCGTTAATGCACCGCCACCACCTTTAATCATCGAAAAACCACCATCTATTTCATCAGCACCATCGACATATACACTCAACCGATCAACACTGTTTAGGTCAATGACTTCTATGCCATACTGTTGCAAACGTTCTGTACTCTTTACCGAGCTAGAAACAGCACCTTTTATCGTATCTTTAACCGTTGCTAAAGCATCGATAAAATGATTGACGGTAGAACCTGTTCCCACGCCAATCCATTCGCCGTTCTTTACATACTTAAGTGCTTCGTAGCCTACCGCCTTTTTTAGTTCGTCTTGTGTCATTGTTTTAAAGATTGAATGACAAAGGTATTGGTTTACGCAATTACGAAACAGTTAGCAGGAAAACAAGCTGTGTTAGAAAAAACGAATCTTGATAATCAGCCTTTTATGAAACCAGTTTTCAACAGGTTTTATGTTAAAAAGCGCGTTATCCTGTTATTAACTTGCTGTAAATAAAGTTAGGTTTTTACAACACGAATTCTTCTTATTGAAGTTTCTGAATAATCCTAGTTCTGTTAAAAAAAACATAGGCATGAAAAATGAACAGAAATTCACACGAACTTTACCTCAAATTCAATCAACGATTCGCTGTTCAAACAGTTATACAGTAAAAGTGAATAAGTCTGCTAAAAATTGAAATTCAGTTCTTTAACTTAAAAACAATTGTTCATAACCTGTGAATCAGATTTCACAAGCAAAGAATCCTAGCATTTTAAAAAGAACTTGTGAACCAAACTAACACGCTAATAGTAATAGTAAATATTAAAGAATATTAAATAAAGAATATATAATATGAATCCAACACTGCTTGAAAAAGGATGGTTAGAGATCATGCCAGATCCTACGCTTGATTTGTTTGCCGAACTCGAAAAACTTAAAAAAGAAAAAAACGCCATTTTACTCGCCCATTACTACCAAGATGGCGATATTCAGGACGTTGCCGATTTTATTGGCGATAGTTTAGGTTTAGCACAACAAGCCGAAAAGACAAAAGCCGATATAATTGTGTTTGCTGGCGTTCATTTTATGGCCGAAACCGCTAAAATCCTCAATCCGAATAAAAAAGTCCTTCTTCCCGATTTAAAAGCTGGCTGTTCTTTGGCCGATTCGTGCCCTCCCGATTCATTTGCGGCGTTTAAAGCACAGCACCCAGACCATCTGGTCATCTCGTACATCAACTGCACGGCAGACATTAAAGCCTTGAGCGATATTATTTGCACATCGAGCAATGCCGTTCAAATTGTGAATAGCTTACCGAAAGAGCAAAAAATCATTTTTGCTCCAGATAAAAATTTAGGGCGTTATGTGGCCCAACAAACTGGACGCAACTTGGTACTTTGGGATGGTTCGTGCATGGTTCATGAAATTTTCTCCCTCGAAAAGATTGTGCGTTTGAAACAACAACACCCCGAAGCAAAATTCATTGCACATCCTGAATGCGAAGCACCTATTCTTGAATTGGCCGATTATATTGGATCAACAACGGCTTTGTTGAATTACACGAAAAAAGACAGCGCAACTTCATTTATTGTGGCTACCGAAACGGGTATTTTACACCAGATGGAAAAATCGTCGCCCAACAAAACATTTATTCCTGCGCCGCCAAATAATAACTGTGCTTGCAACGATTGTCCGCACATGAAGTTGAATACCCTCGAAAAATTGTATATTTGTTTGAAGCACGAAGCTCCCGAAATAACCATGGAAGCTTCCTTGATCGAAGCATCGGCAAGGCCCATACGCTGTATGTTAGAACTTTCGGCTTCGTTTGGTCTTTAAAATATGATTCAATTCCGTTTTTTACCTATGTCGATTCGCGTTTTTCTTCTTCTTCTGGTTTTTCTACTCGTTCCATTTTTTAGTGGAGCACAAGCTCCTAAAACAGAAACGAATCCAAACGGCTACAATAAATTCTACTTCGAAAACGGAAAACTTTCGAGCGAAGGAACTTTGCGCGATGGAAAACCAGATTTGTATTGGAAAACATATTACCTCAATGGAAAATTAAAATCGGAAGGAAACCGCAAAAATTATCAGCTCGATTCGACTTGGAAATTTTACGACGATAAAGGCCGCTTAACAACAGTCTTTACCTACAAAAACGATAAAAAGAATGGACCAAAAACAACATTCAATAGCAGTGGATGGAAAGAAACAGAAGAACAGTTTGTAAACGATCAACGACAAGGAACAACGACACAATTTTATAAATCAGGAAAAACACAAAAAACAATTCCATTTGTTGATAATCTCGAACAAGGAACAGGTTTTGAATACGATAGTTTAGGAACAATCATTACCATTACCGAATATAAAGCAGGTTTTGTAAAAAATACCGAACGCGTCAATCGGCGCGATGCAAATGGGTTGCGGCAAGGCTTATGGAAAGAATTTTATCCGAGTGGAAAAACGCAACTAGAAGGCCGGTATTTAGACGATAAGAAAAACGGCTATTTCAAAGAATTTAACGAGCAAGGAAATTTATTAAGCATCACCAAATGGGAAAATGGTGTGTTGGTGAAAAATCCACCTGAACTAGCAACCATTGAAACAAAAAAAACATACCATCCGAATGGACGTGTAAAAGAAATTGGCACATACAAAGACGGTGTTCCAGAAGGTTTATTTAAAAATTACAACGAGGAAGGTAAAATCGAAAAAGCCGAGGTTTACAAAGAAGGAATTTTGGTTGGCGAAGGCATTATGGATGAAAGTGGTAAAGAACAAGGCCACTGGAAAGAGTATTTTGAAACAGGTGAATTAAAAGCGGAAGGCGATTACCTCAACGGTGTAAAAGTTGGTCAATGGGTATTCTTTTATCCAACCGGAAAGACCGATCAAAAAGGAAAATACGATCAGCGCGGACGACCAGTTGGCGATTGGAAATGGTATTTTGACAACGGCCAACTTTTGCGTGAAGAAACATACATTGAAGGTTTGCGAAATGGTATGATGACCGAATATGATGAGCAAGGAAATATCGTTACGCAAGGCGAATACATTGATGGAATAAAAGAAGGTAAATGGTTTTTTCAACACAAAGATTACCGCGAAGAAGGTGAATACAAAGCTGGAGAACGCGATGGTAAATGGGTTCATTTGTACACCGCAAATGGAAAGAAACGTTTTGAAGGGGCTTTTTTAAATGGGCAACCGGATGGCGAACATACATGGTGGTATGAGAATGGAAAAGTATGGCAAGAAGGGAAATTTATTTATGGCCGTAAAAATGGGGAGTGGAAGTATTTTAGCGAAGAAGGTATTTCGGTGTTGAGCATTACCTACGAAGATGACAACGAAATAAAATACGATGGGGTAAAAGTAAAATTTGAGGCCGATAATAAAACGACCAATAATTAATCCCCATGAACGAGCAAAAAACGGTAGAGCAATTACAAGCTGAAAATGAAGAGCTACGACGCAAGTTAGCTGTTTATGAAGAGGCTTATAACGAAAGAAGACCAATTGTTGTAGTAGAAAAAAACGATAATGAGAGTGTTGTTGAAGCCGATATTTCAAAAGCACTTTTCAACCGCATAGAACAGTTAATTTATTTTGTAGAATTGCGCGAAGACGGAACACGCAATGTTAAATACATAGGATCACAACTTACACGAATTTTAGGATTGACCAGAGAAGAGTATTTCTCAAATCCAACAGCATCAATAAACAATACACATCCAGAAGATCTTCCCGGTTTATACGAAACAGCTCGCCGGTTGCGCGAAGAAAAAAAACCACAAACATTTATTTACCGCTATTTTCATAAAATTTTAGGGCAGTATATTTGGCTGGAAGAAATCGTTTATCCCGAATTTTCTGTTGCCGGCGTTTTGATTTCAAACATGGGATTTATTCGCGATGTTTCAAATCGCGTAGAAGCCGAAATCGCCTTGCGCGAGAGCAGGGAAGTGATGAGCCAGATTCTCGAAAATATTGATGAGGTAGTATATCATATTGATGTAACGAAACCGCTCGGTCAACGTGTTCGTTATGTTGGCGATAATATTGAAAAAGTTTTTGGAATATCGCGAAATGAATTTATTCATGGTCCTTACTCGTTTCTCGAAGATTGTCATCCAGAAGATGTTCCACACATTCGTAAGATGACAGAAGATCTTTTTCGCGAGAAGAAGATGAAAACATACATCTATCGTTTTTTACACCGCCAACGCAAAGAATATATTTGGATTGAAGAACGTGTTATACCGCGCTACGACGAACAGGGAAAGCATGTAGCTACGTTTGGTGTTTCGCGCGATATAACAGAGCGCATTCAAAGCGAAGAAGCCATTCGCGAAAGTGAGGCCCGATTCAGAATGCTCGCAGAAAATGCATCAGATGTGATTTACCGCTATAAATTTTCGCCCGAACCACATTATGAATATGTGAGTCCGGCCATTGAAAAAATGACGGGCTATACACCAGAAGAATTTTATGCCGACGGATTTTTAGGATTTAAAATTTTACATCCGGAAGATGCTCCACTGATGGAAAATTCGGAAGAAACAATCCGTAGTAAAAGAGATAGTAAAATTACAGAGGCTGCTGCTGGACTTGTTTTACGTTGGGTGAAAAAGAATGGAGAAATTATTTGGACAGAAACGCGCAACAAACCGGAGTACAATGAAGAAGGAAAATTGATAGCGGTAGAAGGCATTTCGCGCGATGTAACAAAGAACAAAATATTTGAAATGGAAATCCTGTCGAGCCGCGAAAACTATCGCCAGCTCACAGAAAAAGCCCCTGATGGAATTATAATCATTGGGTACGACGGGAAAGCAATGTATTCCAATCCGGCTGCAAATATGTTGTTTGATGTTGAGCATGAAGCGGATTTAACGATTGATGTTTTAGCGCGTTTTTACAACCTTGATTCAACGGAATACCTGCGAAAACGACTCGAAGACTTTTCTTTTGAAGAAGAACTTTTTGCCGTTAATGTGCGCAAATTAAAACGCGACGATGGGACAGAAATAGAATTCGAGACACGACCAATCCGATATACATATCACGGAATACCAGCCATTCTTATTTTTATTCGCGATGTTACCGCTTTGCGCGATTTGGAAAAAGAGCAAATGCGTGCTTCTTATGCCGAAGAAACAAACCGAAATTTGCAAAAAGAAATAGAACAACGCATACAAGCACAACAAACACTCGAAGATACACGCAAATACCTTCAACTACTCATTGATAGCTCGCTCGATATTATTTGTGCTTCCGATAACCAATCTCGCATTACAGAGTTCAACCAAGCAGCTGAAGCTGCTTTTGGATTTACTAGAGAAGAGGTTATAGGAAAAGATATTTCAATGCTTTTCAACGATCAAGAGGAGCGTAAAAAATTAGAAAAAGAATTGTTAGATCGTGGCGAAACATTCGTCGGGAACATCGTCAATCGAAGAAAAGACGGTACCATGTTTACTGCTTTTCTGTCAGCGAGTGGACTGAAAAACGAGCAAGGTGAAATTATTGGCACAATGGGAATCTCTCGCGACATCAGCGACATGATGCGCGCAGAACAAGAAATAAGAATTTCCGAAACAAAATACCGCGCCATTTTTAATCAAGCGTATATTGGCATTGCGCTCGTTGATACACGCGAAGGAAAAAATTTAGAAGTCAACCAACGCCTTTGCGAAATGCTTAAATACACCCGCGAAGAATTGTGTCGAATGACGGTTGACGAGCTTCGGGTTCCTGGAGATCTCTCGCGTTTGCCCAAAGGACAAGAATTTATTCGTGGTGGTTTTGAACGCATCATCGACGAACAACGGTACAAACGAAAAGACGGAACAGAAATTTTTGTCAACCTCACCATCACGCTTGTCAAAGACGAAGAACACCAACCGCTTCACTTTGTTTATGTATATGAAGACCTAACACCAAAGCGAAACGCAGAAGAACAAATTCGTCTTCAGGCTGCAAAACTCAATGCCATTATCGAAAACAGCAACCATACCATTTGGAATATTGATCGCGAATACAAACTCACGGTTTTTAATCGAAATCAAACCGCTTGGCTCAAACGTGCTTACAACATTGTTCCATACATTGGAATGAATATGTTTGCCGATTCGATGATCTCGACTGAAAAGTACAATGCTTGGTGGAAAGAGAAGGTAAAAGCAACATTTGACGGAAAGCCACAACAGTTTGAAACTTCTTTTACTGATAAAAGCGGGCATACCATCTGGCGTGAGGTTTACCTCAATCCAATTTTTAATGAGCAAGGACAAGCCATTGAAGTTTCTTGTATTGCACACGATGTAACCGAGAAGAAAGAAACAGAAGAACAAGTACGCCAATCGCTCAAGGAAAAAGAGGTTTTATTGAAAGAAGTTCATCACCGCGTAAAAAACAATTTGCAAGTTATTTCAAGCATTCTCAACCTGCAATCGGCTTATGTGCGTGACGAAAACACCTTGGAAATTTTGCTTGAAAGCCAGAACCGCATCAAGTCTATGGCCTTTGTACACGAAAGCCTTTATCAAACCAAAGATTTTTCAAACATCAGTTTTTCCGAATACGTTGAAAATATTTCGCGAAACTTGATTCAATCGTACGGAAGTATTGAGGTGCCGCCACAATTAAAAATGGATTTGGATGATATTTCATTGCACTTAGACACGGCTATTCCTTGTGGACTGATTATCAACGAAATTATCTCCAATGCGCTCAAATACGCATTTCCAGATAAGCGTCAGGGAATTATTGATGTTAGCGTAAAAGAAAAGAACAAAAAAATCACCATTTCCATAGCCGACAATGGTGTTGGGATTCCTGCCCACATCGATTACCGCAACACCGATTCACTCGGATTACAGCTTGTTGTTACCCTTGTTGAGCAAATCAACGGAATTTTGCAGGTAGAGAACAAAAAAGGAACTAAATTCACCGTCGAATTCACACACACCTAAAAAACCATGTCGAAAACGAATATACTGATCGTTGAAGACGAGAGTATCGTAGCGAAAGACATCCAAATGAGTCTTCGCAAACTGGGCTACAATGTTGTTGCCATCTGTTCAAACGGAGAAGATGCCATTGCTGCTGTGGGCGAACATTTGCCACAACTCGTATTGATGGACATTATGCTCAAAGGCGAAATGAGCGGAATCGAAGCTGCAGAACAAATTCGCGAACGGCATAGCATTCCAATCATTTACCTCACGGCTTATGCCGACGAGAGTACACTCAGCAAAGCCAAAATCACCGAACCTTATGGTTACATCATCAAGCCATTTAAGGAAATAGATTTGCGCACATCCATTGAAATGGCTTTGTACAAGCATGAAAAAGAATCTGATATCCGCAAGGAACGCGATTTTCTTTACTCGATTGTTGAAAACAAAGACAGCAAAGACATCATTTTCGTGAAATCAAATTCACGTTTGGTAAAAGTGCGTACCCGCGATATTTTCTTCATCGAAGCGCTCAAAGACTATGTGGTCATCAACACCTCTAACGCGCGCTATACGATTCATTCAACGATGAAAGACATTGAAAAGAAACTGTCGCCCAATGAATTTGTTCGTGTTCACCGTTCTTTCATTGTTCGCCTCGATAAAATTGTTTCTATCGAACACCCGAATTTACAGTTAGAAGACGAGAAAAAACCCATTCCGATTGGTGGTTCGTACAAAGATGAACTAGCAAAAAAAATCAACCAGATTTAAAAGAAAACCGCCGAGACAAAATCGGCGGTTTTTTTTATGGCTTTTTTGCTTTTTACAGTGGCCCAGTCGTGTAAATTCAAATAGCTCATTTTGTGCCTGTACTTCCGTCTGGAAATCAATATTTTAGGCGTATTTAAAGGAAAAAATAGACTTGCGGAATTTGGGTTTTCCCCTTTCCCTTTGAAAATTCCCCCCAATTCCTTAATTTAAAGAGAAAATGTGACTTACGGATTTTGGGATATCCAGTATATCCGGGCTAAAGTTTATACATTCGCTCCAAATAATTTCTCATGGAAAAATTAACTATCTCAGCTGTTTCAAAACCATTGTTTATCTGTTCCTGGTTTCTTATACTGGGCTGTCTGCCGTTCCTGTTTCCTTCCAGGGGAATTCCATATTGGACAAGCGTTATGTTTTTCTTTTTTGCTTTGATCATTATTTTCCAGCTCAAAAAATTCGGGCTTTCCGCTAATGAAATTGAAATGAATCACCTCATTACCGGTAAAAAAACTATTATCCAAAAGGCAGAAATAGAACGTATTTCCCTTGGTGAAATGCCGCTTACCATGGCTTCAAGACTGGGCCTCATGCGAAGAGGTAAAATGGTGACGATTCTGTCCAAAAACAAAACGAAGATCTCTATTGCAACCCCTTCCACCGGTCATGAAAAATTTGCCCAGCTGACGAAATTTCTGATCACCAATTATCCTGAGTTTTTTATGGCTAATTGAGCGCGATACGACGGTCTGCTCTTCGTTCCACTTGCGGATTTTGGGATATCGGCAATGTGCTGTTTCCAATTTGGCGCCGACCAATTTGGCGGAATCATGGTGTAAACCGCATCGGCACCCGTAAACGTATGGGTTAAAAACGAAATGTCTTCAACAGATCCAATCGCGGCTTTTGCACCAAGTGCAGTAATTTCAGCTGCTCGTTCTGGGTTGCTGCTAATTACGGTTACGCGATGGCCGTTTGCCAAAAGGGTTTTTGTTAGTGGTTTGCTGATGTTTCCAAGCGAACCGGAGATGACGTAGTTCATAGTTTTGTTTTTTTGTTGGCACAAAGATAGATTTATACTTACTTTTGTACCAGTACTTACCCTAAAGTATGTAACCATGACCAAAATAAAACCAAGCTCAACCAATCAGTTCAATCGGCAAAGCATCATCGTAAAATGTCCGGTAACATTTACACTCGGAAAAATTTGAGGGCGTTGGAAACCATTGCTCATTTATAATTTGTTGCAAGGAAAAAAGCGTTACAGCGAATTGAAAAAAGCCATTCCGAACATTACCGAAAAAATGTTGATCCAACATTTGCGCGAATTAGAAGCAGATGGCCTTGTTGCTCGAAAATCGTTGCCCGTTGTGCCGCCATTTGTAGAATACAGTTTAACGAAACAGGGCCGCGAACTTGGTCCTGTATTGGAAGCCATGGTGGGTTGGGCGATGAAACATAACAAAGCCAGAAAGCAACCAAGCTAAAAAACGGCGGCTTGATTTTTTTAAAAGGAAAAAGTTGCGTAAAAAAAGCAGGATAAAAAATTCCAAAACAAAAAGTTGCGCTAAAAAATTAACGCCGTTTTCCTTTTCCACCTTTATTTCTGCCGCCACTTTTTCCGCCACTGCTGTTTTTCTTGGAAGCGCTACCGCTACTCGAAAAGCTGTCCCAACGTTGTGGTTTGGTTGGATGAAATGGGCCACTATCATCGTCGTTATCATGGCGCGATGTGCGTTTTTCGGTGGCATCGAGCACCAATTCAAAATCAATTTGTTTCTTTTGAAGATCGGCACTTTTTACAATCACACGAACCGGATCGCCAAGCGTAAAAATGCGACCAGAACGCATGCCGCGCATGCGGTAATGCTCCGCTTCAAACACATACCGATCATCTGTAAGCGAGCGCACATGCACCATGCCTTCGCATTTATTGTCTTTCAGTTCTACAAAAAAGCCCCATTCGGTTACGCCCGAAACAATGCCATCAAACAAGCCGCCGATTTTATCTTTTAAGAATTGTACTTGCATGTATTTGATCGAAGCACGTTCGGCCTCTGCGGCCAATTTCTCGCGCTCCGAACTGTGTTTGCAATCGTTTTCCAATGTTTTTTCGTCCGGTAAATTTCCGGCAGATTTACCCGCATCAACGTCTAAATAATATTGCAACAAACGGTGCACCATCACATCGGGATAACGACGAATGGGCGATGTAAAATGTGTGTAGTGCGAAAAACCCAAACCATAATGGCCAATGTTATTGGTCGAATAAATTGCTTTTGGCATGGTACGCACCGCAAGCGTTTCGATCAAGTTTGCTTCGGGTTTTCCGTGAACATCTTTCAACAATTTATTGAGCGAATCGGTTGTTGCTTTTTCGCTTCCCACATCGAGTTTGTAGCCGAAATTTTTTACAAACAAACTAAACTCTTTTACTTTATCAGGATCGGGAGAATTGTGAATGCGATAGACAAACGGACGACGACCATCGCCTTTCGGTTTTTGGTTTTCGGGATCTCCAGCTTTGCGACGCAAGGCAACATATTCCGATACGCGACGATTGGCGAGCAACATAAAATCTTCGATCAACTGATTCGAGTCTTTCATGGTTTTGAAATACACGCCAATCGGATTTCCTTTTGCATCGAGGTTGAACTTTACTTCTTCGCGATCGAAAGAAACAGAGCCTTTGCGGAAACGTTCGGCCCGCAATTTTTTTGCAAGGTCATTGAGCAAACGCAATTCATTTTCGTTGTCGCCCGATTTTCCTTCGAGAATTTCTTGCACGTCTTCATACGCATACCGACGCTGCGAACGAATGACGGTACGGCCAAACCATTCATGCCGAATGGTGGCGTTTTCGTCCATTTCAAAAACCGCCGAAAAGCATAATTTTTCTTCGTCGGGACGCAACGAACACACAAAATTTGACAGAATTTCGGGCAACATGGGAACAACACGATCTACGAGGTAAACAGACGTAGCGCGGGCAACAGCTTCTTTATCGAGGAGTGTTCCTTGTTTGAGGTAATGCGAAACATCGGCAATGTGAACACCCACTTCCCAAAAACTGTCTTCGAGCGGACGAATAGAAAGCGCATCGTCAAAATCTTTTGCGTCGAATGGGTCGATGGTAAACGTGAGCACATTTCTAAAGTCGCGGCGTTTGGCAATTTCAGCAGCGGTGATTTCTGTTGGAATTAATTCGGCTACTTTTTCAACATCGGAAGGAAATTTATAAGGCAGGCCAAATTCGATCATGATGGCATGCATCTCGGTTTCGTTCTTTCCGGGATCGCCGAGAACGGTCATGATTTCACCGTGTGGCAAATCGGAATGGTCTTCCCAAGATGTCATTTTCACCACCACCTTTTGACCGTCCTTTGCTTTACCAACTTTGTCGAGCGGTACAATAAAATCGGGAAGCTTATTGTTGTCGGTATTGACAAAAGCGATTCGTTTTTCGAGGTGCAATGTTCCCACGTATTCAGAGCGGGCGCGTTCAACAATCTGAACGATTTCGCCTTCTTCGCGGCCATCGCCACGTTTTCGGGCAAATATTTTGACTTCCACCAAGTCGCCATGAAGTGCGGTTTGGGTGTAGCGGGGGGCAATGTAAATGTCTTCGGGAGCATCAGGCGAGGAGACATAGGCTGCACCAGACTGTGTCATATCTACTTTTCCGATGAGCAGGCGGGTCGCAATTTTACTTCTGTATTTTCCGCGTTCGGTTTCTTCGAGGAGGTCTTTGCGGTGTAAATCTTCAAGGATGCTTACAATGGTTTGTCGGCCTTGTGTGTCTGTGATGTCGAGGGCCGAGGCTACTTGCTTGTAGTTCAAGGATTTGCCTCTTGAGGCGTTGAGTAATTCTAAAACTTCTTCAAAAAGGGCTTTTTTACGAGGCTGTTTTTTCTTTGATTTCATGTATAATTTAAAACAATGTTAACCGGACAAATCACGGATTTGGGATAAATTTATTGATAATACACACAGAATTGTCAGTAATTTCTATATTTGTTGGAAACAACGGAAAACTTTTTCGTTGTTTTGCATTATAGTTTCGGAGAACCCGGGAGTTTTCTCCGAAAAAAGTTCAGTAAAAAAACCCATACTCATGAAACACGCATACCTCTTGTCGTTACGTACTAAAATCTGCATCGGCTTACTGGTGCTTATTTTGGGCGGATTTCAAACAGCCAAAGCCTGTCACGGTGTTAACATTGTTGGTTTGAACAGTGTTGTTACGCCTACAGACATCACCATTTCTGGATCGTCAGACGGCCAGACTTGTGGCTGCGGTCCATATTATATGGAAGTAGAATTAACCTGTAACCCAGCAGGTTTTACAGGCGCTCCGCCATTTTGGAATAGCCCGCTTTGGAATCAGGTTGGCGGAACTTGGTGGCATTCGCTTTTGAACGTACCAAATTATACGCAAGCCAATGGATGGCCCGACAATTGCGTTTTAGAACCATACAATAACCTTGTCATTCCTTTTGCCAGTTTATGTCCCGGAACGCAATACTATTGGCGTGTTCGTGAAAATCCGGCTGTTGGAACGCCAGGCCCTTGGTCGGGTACGTTTACATTTACAACCCCCGGATTGCCACCAACCTCAATTCTCAGCACCACAAGTTCAGAGTATGATGTTTGTACAGGCGATACCGTTCAACTGAACGCATCAGTATCTGGCGGATGCCCAGGCGCAACATTTACGTATTCTTGGTTACCTGTTATTGGTTTGAGCAATCCAAACATTCCAAACCCTACAGCAATCATCAACAACAACATTACTTATACCGTTACTGTTACAGGCGGCTGTTTTACCTTAACGACAAGTGATGACACTGTTCGAGTTGAACTAGGACCTCCGCCAATTGCGGGTGTTGTTTCGGCCAACCCGATTCAACTATGTTCTGGGCAAAGTTCATTGCTCACGCTTGCCGGAAATAACTCTACCGTCATTCAATGGCAGGTTTCAACAAATGGCATAAATTGGTTTAACGTACCGGGCGGAAATAACAATACGTTAAATACAGGTCCAATGTCTAACTCCTTGTATTTCCACGCTATTGTTTATGGAACAGGATGGCCCAATGGAAGCGGGTGTGGGCAATCCATCTCCAACGACATTTTTGTACAAGTTCAACCAGCGCCAGTCATTTCAATTGCGGCGGCCAACACAACGATTTGTACTGGCGGTTGCGATACGCTTACCGCTTCGGGCGGTGTGAGTTATACTTGGTCAAGCAATGCTAACAACGCGGTTACCGCTCAAGTTAGTGTTTGCCCGATAAGCAACACCACTTACTCGGTAACGGCAACAGACGCGCTCGGATGTACAGGAACAGCACAATTCACGGTCAACGTGTCTTCAGCAACGGTTACCGCAAGCCCCGATGTAAGTATTTGCAACAGTTCAAGCACCGTTCTTTTAGCAACGGCTCCGAATGGAACAACCTATTCTTGGGCCCCAGCCGGATCGCTCTCAAATGCAAACGTTGCGAATCCAACAGCATCGCCAACCGTAACAACAACTTATACAGTTACTGCAACAAACGCCTTTGGTTGCACAGCAACAGACGTTGTAACCGTAACGGTTACGCTTGCTCCACCAATTACTGCTAGTGCCGATACGTCTATGTGTGCAGGTGGAATAGCAACGCTTACTGTAAGTGGCGCATCTACATACACCTGGACACCAGGAAACCTTAGTGGGTCATCTGTATCTGTAAATCCACTCACAACGACAACGTATGTGGTAACCGGAAACACCAACAATTGCATCAGCTATGATACGGTTGTCGTAAATGTTGATCCGATTCCGCAAGTATTTGCTGGCCCAGATTTCCCGATCTGTCAAGGAACACAAGGAACGCTTACGGCTACTGGCGGCGGCTCTTATGCTTGGTTGCCAACTTCTACAATCATTGGTAATGCCAATCAGGCAAGCGTTGTTATCAACCCAACAGTAACCACAACTTATACCGTAACCGTAACAAGTCCAAGTGGATGTATTTCGCAAGACCAAATCACCGTAACGGTTAATGGCTTGCCAACAGTTACAGCGACAGCAACTCAGAATCCAATTTGTTTGGGTGGCACAACAACACTTAGTGGCGCTGGAGCAATTGGTTACACTTGGATTCCAAACGTTGGTTTAGGTAATCCAAATCAAGCCAGTACAAGTGCGCAGCCAACCAATACCACAACCTATCAGGTAGTCGGTGTTGATGCAAATGGGTGTACCGGAACGGCTTCGATTACAGTTACTGTAATTACACCACCAATCGCATTTTATACTTCGTCGCCAAATGAGTGTGGCGATACAACAGGTATTATCAATGTTTCAGGTGTTGTTGGTGCTGGCGGACCATACACTTATTTACTCAATGGTGGCCCATCTGTTCCAGATGCAAATGGAAATTTCCCCCCCGTTGTTGACGGAAACTTTACGATGACTGTTATTGACCAATATGGTTGTTCATTTAACCAAAACGTTACTGTTCCTGTGGCCGTTACAGCAACCGTTACAGCAACCGGAAACCCACTCTTTGGCGTTGCCCCATTGACATCTAATTTTAGTGCAACAGGATCTTCTGGAGTAAATAACTACTTCTGGACTTTTGGCGATAGCCTCAACAGCGGAGCAACTGGTCAGAATACAAGTTTCATTTATACAGAACCAGGAATCTATCCTGTAACGGTTCAAGCATACAATGACTTTTTTGGTTGTTCGGTTTATTACACCTTCTATGTTGAAGTTGTTGAACAACCACAATTTGTTGTTCCAAACGTGTTTACACCAAACGGCGATAACAAGAACGATGGTTATATGATTAACATCACAGGTGTTAAAGAATTGAGTATTGAAGTTCTTGATCGTTGGGGACGTAAAGTTGGGGCAAGTTCATTTAACAATGAGATGCCAGCGCAGCACGACCTGTTGGTTTGGGATGGCACAACAAATGGAAATACCGTTTCGGATGGCGTTTATTACTATGTAATCAATGCAACGGGTTACGATTTGAAACCATACACCTTTAAAGGATTCATTCAAGTATCGAGCGGCAAATAAGCAAGCGAAACAACCTAAACATAAACGGCCCGTTCTTTTGAACGGGCCGTTCTTTTTTGAATGAAGAAAAGCAAAATAAACTTTCAAAAAGTTTTGAAAGTTCAAAAAAGAGTTATATGTTTGTATCGTGAAACTCGCAGAAGCCAAAGACAAATTCTTACAGACATGGGGCGCATTAGGCTCCAACTGGGGTGTGAGTCGCACCATGGCGCAAATTCACGCTTTACTTTTAATTGCTCCAGATCCCATGAGTGCAGAGGATGTAATGGAGCAATTACAGATTTCGCGGGGCAATGCCAACCTCAATATCCGCGCGTTGATTGACTGGGGCTTGGTGCAGAAGGAATTGCGTAGTGGCGAACGCAAAGAGTTTTTTGTGGCGGAGAAAGACATCTGGAAAGTTTTTCGGATGGTGGTAAAAGAACGCCGTAAACGCGAATTGGAGCCGATGTTGCGCATCCTTGCCGATTTGAAAGAAATCGACGGCAGCAAAACCGATCGCGAAACCAAAGAATTTATTGAGGTGATTGACAATATTCACCGCCTTGCAGGAAAAGCAGATAAATCGCTCGCAACCTTGATTAAGGCTGACGAAAACTGGTTTCTTGGATCAGTCATGAAACTCATGCGTTAAAAAAATTTGAATACATGTTTCAAAAAATACTGAAAGTTCAAAACATCTAAAAAACAAAAGCTATGCGCATCATCAATTTTGCAACCCAGCTCGTGCTTGTTATTTGTTTACAAGCCCAATTGATTGGCCGTATTACTGGCGAAAAATCCTATGGCCAATACTTCGCATTAACCGTTATCGTGTTTCTCTGGCAACTGATCGCCAACTTGATCGCTATGTCTTCGCAGGGATTGAAAGAGCGGCCTGTTTTTTCTACGGAGAATTACCTGCAAGTGGTTGTTGGTTTTCTCTTAATCTGGCTGGCTTTATTTCTTGCTAGCACAACAAGCGTGTTGAACATGCGGCAGGTTTCGTATTGGGTGTATGCGGGTCTTGTTCCTGCTTTGTTTTCCTTGGTGAAAGCGGGATATGATCTCAAACAACCTGTGGTTTTCTACCAACAGCCCCAACAAATGTATTAGTCGTTACAAAGGAACGTGTTAAGGAAAAAATCAAAAAACATGGAAAGGTATATTGAACGAATGATTTGTTTTCGCGCGCCGCGAAAAACAGCAACAACAGCTCTGGATGCGTTGGGCGTGATGGTTCATACGATCGCGGAGGAAGGCGAAGAAACAACACATCGGGTAGCCTTATTTCTCTTGGATGGAAATCGGTATCGGCCTTGTTTTGAGGAGGAATTAAAAACTGCGGATGTGCGTGTTGTGCAAGGGATGATGGAATTGCGTTCGGGGGCATATTTTCTGAATTATTCACTTGGGCATGCAACAAACAATGATTTGGAAGCAGAACAGAAGTTAACCTCTTTTGCGTCCGGAAATTTGCGTGCAGCAGAAGTGTATTTGTTTGAAACGAATTTTTTTGAATACGCACAGTCGGTTTCGGGTTTTATCGGTACGGACAAAGCGAATCAAAAACAAAGCGTATGCGCATCCTCATTTTAGGCGCTTCGTGCGCACATGGCCGCGCGCTGTTTCGTGCGTTTGCCGAAAACGATGCAACAGTTGAACTGTGTGCAACGGTTGACTTCCGTGCTTTTCATTTTGAAGGAGTTACCGGATTAAAACATCAACGGTCGCTTGTTTTTGATCCGTTTGAGGACGATTGGAGCAAATTGGGAAAGGTGGACGTATTGATAAATTGCATCAGCATAGCAACAGAAAAGAAATATGCACCGCATGTCATTGTTCAAAAAATTAATGCAAATCGGGCGTTGTTGAATAACCCGCGAATCATTCAGGTATCTGCATCGGGCGTGGCGATTGCGACAGCAGAAAACGAACTGAATCAACAGGCGTTTGCCGATCAGCTGCTTCTGCGCGAAAGCAATACGTGGGTGATTCGTCCGGGTTTGGTTTGTTCTCGCTCGTCAGAACTGGTAAATCGTGTACAGCGGCTAAAAGAGCAAATAGGAATGGTGTTTTTCCCGAAAACGATGTTGGATGCGCAATGTGCTTTGTTGACAGAAAACGATTTTACGGATGCGGTTTTGCATTTGATCGAGCACGATTTTCCGGAGCGTTTGGTGGATTTATACAGTAGCGAGCGAATTACACTTCGCGATGTGATGCGCCAAGCTAAGGTGCGTGTTTGGTTTTTTCCGGCATGGCTTGCGTCGGGATTATCGGTTCTTTTTCAACGTTTTTTTCCTCCGCTTTCTTTTGTACAAGCGCATTTGGCAAAGGAAGGAACGAAGGCTGGAGAGCTTTTGTTGGGAAGGGAATTTGGTTCGGCCAAGCACACGCTTGTGAGCTTACTTCAGCCGTCAAAAAAACCGAAAGGGTTTTCAGAAAATTTTAATTAGAACAAATTAGCGACGTATCATACGGCTCACATGCCGCGATTTGTCTTCAAAAACATATTCGATGAAGTAAACGCCGGCGGGCCATTCGGTTGCATCGACTTTTAAGCCGGGATCATTGGCCATGAAAACACAGCGACCGGAAATGTCGTGTACTTGAACGAGTGTGGGTTGTGGCGCAGAGGGTTGAAGATCGAGGTAAAACCAACTTTCGCCAGGGTTTGGGTACATTTTAAAGCGATCTAAATTGGAATAACTTGGATCTTCTGGGAAACCGAGTGGTGGAATAAAAACAACGGTCGTAATGGTATCGCGCGACCCAAAGCCAGAGCCAACGGGTTGTGGCCAAACGATAATCACATTGTTTCCGATGCGGAAATTTCCTTGTGGGCCAACATCAAAACGTACCGGAAAAATAGAGAAGAGACTATCTTGTGCGGCAATGAATATATTTGGTGTGATTGTAAATGAAAACGCATTTGGACCCGCACCGGTATCAATTGTTCCGGTAATTTCGATGGAATCGTTGAAGGCGATGTTGGCGTAATTTTTTAAATAAACGGCAACGAGTGTGGTATCGCCAATAGGAATGGTATCAGGCATACCAATCAAACCGGGAGCACCAAAGCCGATGGCCATTTGTGCGCGGGCGGGATTGGCTTGTGTAAGCACCAGCAAACAAACTGCACAAAGCAGGCGAAGCAGGGAAGAAGGGCGAAATGTACGCATGGCGTTACGGATTAATTCTTAACAAAAATAAACGGTATTTCCAGAGAAAATAGATAAATTTGAAAAAATCTTACGCGTTCACGACATGAATACATTACAGCAAATAATCGGCAGTATGAATAAAGAGGAGGTGCGACACCTCAAATTGTTCATGGGAAGAACGAATGCAGGAGAAGACCGAAAAGATACGGAATTGTTTGATTACATCCGCCTGCATCACACGGATTATGACGAAGGGCGCATTCAACAAAAGTTGTATGGCGACAAAGACAAGAATGCCTTGTATCGTTTAAAAAACAGGCTTCTTGAAGATATTGGCAAAAGCCTGACCTTACAGTATGTCGAGGAGCAAGACTTCAATCAAGTAGCGATGTTGTTGATTTTAGCGCGCCACTTTTTTTCGCGTTCGCAATCGCAAATCGCATTGTACTATTTGCAACGTGCAGAGAAAAAAGCACAAGCGGCCGAAAGCCCAGAGCTGTTGGATTTGGTGTACGGCGAGTTTATTCGGGTTTCGCAAGAAACGTTGAATGTGAATCCGGTTGAATACATCAAAAAGCGAAAAGCGAATCGCGAACAATTGCAAAGCATTCAGGAAATAGACGATGTGCTTGCCGAGGTGGTGTATAAAGTAAGAACAACACAAAACTTTACGGGGCAGGATTATAAAGGGATTGAGAACCTGCAAAAAAAAGTAGCTTCTTTTTCCAAACAAAAAACGTCGCGACAAAGTACGCTTTTGCGGTTTAAAATTTATCAGTCGATTAGTCGCATTTTATTGCAGAAACAAGATTTTGTATCGCTCGAAAAATACTTGATTCAAACCTTTGAAGAGTTTAGCAAAGCGAATCTTTTTGGAAGGAATAATCACGAAACAAAATTGCAGATGCTGACGTATCTGACCAATTCGTTAGCCAAAAATGGGAAGCACGACGAGTCGCTAAAAACCGCGCACAGCCTACGCGCAGCCATGAATGAATATGGCGGCCATCTACACGATAAGTATTTGTTTTTCTACTACAATGCGCTCGTTGTAAATTATTCGCAGAAAGATATTCGCAAAGGAATTGAGATTCTCGAAGAGGCTAAAGAAAATGCGGTGATTCAGAAACTCCCATTTTTCATTGTGTTTATTTATGCCAATCTTTCGGTGTTGAATTTTGACGATGGAAATTACAAACTCGCGATCAAAAACTTGGTGAAATTAACGATGGAAGCGGGTTTTGAGAATCTTGATCGTTCGCTGCGATTTAAAATCGCAGTGGCCGAGTTAATCATCCGCTATGAAATTGGCGACTTCGATTTTCTGGAACGCCGCATTGAGCAGGTGAAAAAAGAATTTTCAGATTTATTCCGAAGCCGTGATTTTAAACGGCAGCAAGAACTGATCGGCATTTTATCCACGATGATCAACACGCCCTCCGTTCGCCGCGACAAGCCGTTGTTGAAGCGTATTCAGAAAATGCTGGAGGCAACAGGAAGTAAGAGTGCGGCAGAAAACGACATCATCAATTACAACAATTGGCTGAGTACAAAAATTGCTTAACGTTTGTTTCGTTTGCGTTCTTCTTTTTGTTGTAAGGCTTGTTGTTGTTGTAAAAGGGAATAATAATACGAAGCCTTTTGTTCGTTTCCGGCGCGTTTGAAATAATTGACGAGGTTGTTGAGGCGTTGTAGGTTTGTGGGATTTCTTTTTGCGGCCTCTTCGAGCGAAATTGCCGCCGCTGCAGTATCTCCTGCAACAAGTTGAAAGGTGGATAAACACATCAGTGGCTTATCTGTTCCCGGAAACTTTCGGTCTAAGACATTGGCTAGTTTATATCCTTCGGCAACACGGTTTTCGACAGCTAAAATTTTTGTGAGTTGATCGTATGCTTGCGCGTACAGGGAGTCGGAACGAATGGCTTGCCGGAAACACCATTCTGCCGAATCGGAGTTTTTCAGATTATCGTAAGTCATGCCGAGATTGAAATAGCCTTCTGTATAATCCTTATTTAGCGTAATTGATTTTTTGAAAAGTGGTTTCGCAGCATTAAAATCATTGAGGAAGAAATAGGTTGTTCCCCAGTTACTCCATGCCGTTGGGTAATCTGGAAAAATTTTAACAGCCTTATCAAAACAGTCGCGCGCTTCGATAAGAAACTCTTGCGATTCGCGTGCGCGTTGTTGCGCTTCTGTTTTTTTGCCTTGTTGCATGTATTGATTGGATTCCAACCGCGCTTGAACTCCACGTGAAGAGAGCAGCGAACCATACAACATGTTTGCTTTTGCCGATTCGGTCAAGTAAGGCATATCGTTGCCGTACAAAACCATTTTGTCTTCCCAATCTTCATTCCGCACAACGGAACGCAACGAGAAAAGAAAAACAACTGCAAGCAAGGCCCATTTTACTTTTTGGTGTGCATCGGCTTTCCAAGAAAAATCTTCAGGGGCCGATTTGAAATAGCGAAAAAGCAATGCGACCATAGCAATGCAAAAACCAAGCGAAGCGGCATACGTAAATCGTTCAGCCATCAACCCGGGTGCAGGTTGCAACACATTGGAATAAACAGCGATATTGACCAAGTAATAGGCAATTCCAAAACCAAGAATTGTTTTTTTACGCAATTCGCGAATCATTACCCAAACCAAAAACAGGTGAACAGCCAACGAAATCAAGGCAATTGGATCGCTCCAACCAACAACCGGAACATGGCTGTAACCATAATAATACAACAAAGGATGCGGAATAAAATGCAACCACAAATAACGACCAACAATGTGCGAGCCTGTTGCGAGCTTGGTTAGAAAATCTGGTGGATTATCAATAAACGGATTTTCGTGCGTGAGGAAATGGCGGGTCGCATCGGGAAGAACAAGTTGTTGCACACGCGATACCAAAATCATAAGCACAAAAAGCGGAACGATATAAAGCAGGGCTTTTTTCCAATTCACATCGCTGAAGAAAATAATAGACAGCGGAATTAAAATGATGTAAGGAGCAATAGTATGCTTAGATAAAATACCAAGAACAAAAAATACGGGAAAAAGGAAAAGGTATTTTATTTCTTTTGTTTCAATATGTTTCCAAATGAAGTGAATCGAAAGCAAGGCAAAAAGATGGCAAAGGATTTCGTCGCGGCATTTGATGTTGTCAACCACTTCGGTGTGCAACGGATGAACAAGAAAAAGCAGGCAGACAAAAAAGGCAAACCAATCGCCTTGTGCTTTGAACCAGCGTTGAAATAAACGAAACAAAACAAGCAGGGTGAGGGCATAAAGCAAAACGCTTATGAAATGGCTCACATAAGGCTGTTCACCGAAAATAGCGGTTTCGATGGCAAATGTGGTTAGGGCCATGGGGCGGTAATCGTAGCTTGTACCGTCGTTGTTGAAAAAGGTATGTGAGGTCCAGATTTCAGGAATGCCTTTAATTCCTTTGAGGGTAAGCTTGTTTCCACCAGCGGTATAAAACTCATCGTCAAGCGCATATTGGTTGAAAATACCATTCCCAAAAACAAAAAAGGTTATTAAAACAAGCGCTACTTGAAATTTCCGAGCCACCAAAAACTGGCGAAAAGGACTTTGATGGTCACTGCTTGGGCTACGCGAACCTTTTTTTTGTTGGACTTTAGACACGTTATGAAGATTGATCGGGTTAAAAATAAGAAAAGAAGTGTTTGTAAGTTTGCGGGAATAATATACATTTGTTGAATTGGAGTAAACCTTGTCATCCCATGAAACAACAACTACAACGCCTATTTTTATTCTTAGTTATGCTCGGAACCTCGGCTACGGCTGGATTTTCGCAGTGTGCAAACGATAATACCCTTGTGCCTGGTAGCTTAACGCCCCCAGGTCCTTTGTTGTCAACCACCGCAACAATCAATGCAAACCAATATATGCTTGCTTTTGTTCAGGCTGGTGCCAGTTATACCATTAACACGTGTTCCACTTCATCGTTCGATACACAGTTAACGGTCTATAATGATCTGACATCAGCATTTATCGTTTATAACGACGATTTTTGTGGTGTTCAATCTTCCGTAACATTCACACCAAACTTCTGTGGAAATGTTCGTGTTTTGGTTGATCGTTATTTCTGCCAAACATCGGCAAATGACGTGGCAACGGTAGTTATGACCATGAACTCTGCGGGTTCTGGTTTGCCTGCACTTACAACCGCCCCAGACCCTGCTGATTGTATCGGAGATGCCGTTGCAATCGGGATTGCTGGAAACGGAAGCAGCGGAACACCACCATACACGTATGCTTGGTTGCCTGCAGTTAACCTTTCTGCAACCAACCAGCCACAAGTAACGGCAACCGTAACAGCAACAACGTCTTACACGCTTACGTTGACAGATGCCAATGGCTGTATGGCCATGGATACTGTCTTGCTTACGGCCAACCCATCGCCAGTAGTTAATCTAGGCCCCGATACGACAGTCTGTGTTGGGCCATACATAGCCGATGCCCAAAACCCAGGAGGCTCTTACCTCTGGAGTACGGGCGCGGGAACACAAACATTGCCAATTACAAATAGTGGTTCTTATTCTGTTATTGTCGTCAATTCCTTCGGTTGTCAAGGCGGCGATAATGTCAACGTTGTGATAAATCCGGCCCCAGTATTTGAACTCGGAAATGATACAAGCACGTGTAGCAACCAACTTATTTTGAGCGCGGCCTCTGGATTCTCCTCCTACTCGTGGAGTTCAGGAAGCACCACAAATATGGACACCTTGCTCGCAAACGATACTGTGTATGTAACGGTTACCGATGCGAATGGATGTCAAGCAACCGACTCTTTGATTGCTACCATCAATCCAGCAACAATTGTCAATCTTGGGCCTGATATTATTCAATGCGGTGGAACAGCTACATTGGATGCCCAAAATCCGGGATCGCTTTATTTCTGGTCAAATAGCACATCAAACATGACTACAACCGTTAGTTCAAGCGGAACATATTATGTTGATGTTATTTCTCCTGCTGGTTGCCAAGGTGCAGATACAATTCTCGTAACCATCTACAACCAACCCATTGTTGATTTAGGTGCAGACACATCTGTTTGTCAAAACACCATTACACTCGACGCCGGAACACCAAACTTAAATTATCTCTGGAGCAATTCGCAAATCACACAGCAGGTTATTGTTGGCGCGGGAACACATTGGGTAACGGTTACCGATCCTAATGGCGGATGTTCGGATTCAGATACCATTCAAGTAACGACCAATATTTTACCTGTTGTAACTGCCGGATCGGACATTACCATCTGCCCGAACCAAATAGCTACACTCACGGCAAACGGAGCAGCAACATACCTCTGGAGCAATGGTGGTACAACTCAAACGATACAAGTAAGCCCAAGCATCTCTACAACCTACTATGTAACCGGAACAGATGTGAATGGTTGCCAAGCAACAGATGTTGTAAACGTTGTTGTGCTGCCTTCTTCTTCGGCTAGCTTTACCCATGTCATGCTTGGTGTAACGGCTGTGTTTACAAACACATCTACAAATGCAGTAACCTACTCTTGGAATTTTGGAGATTCAAGCCCGCTTGATAACTCTGCCAACCCAACCCACACCTATACTGTAAATGGAACCTATACCGTAACGCTTACCGTAACAGGCCCTTGTGGAACAGAAACCTATACACAGGTAATTGTGATTTCTGAGGTAGGTATCCAAGACCAAGATTTGGCAAACAGCCTTTCGTTGTTTCCAAATCCAAATGGTGGCCAGTTTACCCTCAGCTTTGCGTTTGAATCGGCATCAGATGTAATCATCGATGTGATTGATATTCGCGGTGCACGGGTTTATCAGGAAAGCTTGAACGGCATTACGGGCTACAATAAAGAAATTAGCCTGACCAACGCAGAAGCTGGATTGTATTTCGTTCGCATTCAAACAACGAACGGAGTGGTTACCAAAAAGATCGTGGTTCAGTAATCATCCTTAAATTATTCAAGAGCCGGTAAACATGTTTACCGGCTTTTTTTATGCACTTAATGTTGGATTGGTGAAACGAGAGGAGTTTGCAATCAAAAATAATGTGCTGATAATTAACAAGTTAAAATAAAGCGAAGGCTTTTGTACAATAATACATAAGACTTTTATGTATTATTGTCTTATGTATTCAAGCGAACTCATCAAAGGCACATTAAAAACCATTGTTTTGCGGTTGTTGGAGCAAAACGGAAAAATGTACGGCTATGAAATATCGAAGCATGTGGAAGCGCTAACCCATGGGAAGATTGTCATAACCGAAGGCGCACTTTATCCGATCCTTCATAAACTGGAAGCCGATGGAGCGGTGCTAACGCAAACCGAGACGATTGGTAAGCGTATGCGCAAGTATTATTTCATCACCGAGAAAGGCACGACCGAATCGAAGGAAAGAGCGAGCGAACTGCTTGAGTTTTTCCAAACGATCGAGTTGTTGTTGGCACCAAAAACAAGTTTGGGGTGATGGAGTTATCGCAAAGACAGGTAGAGCAGGTGGAAGAACGGCTTCGTTCTGCCGGCATCGATTCGGAAGGGGTTTTTCTTTCGCTGCTCGATCATGTTTGTTGTGCCATTGAAGAGCGTCTTGAACACGGAAAAGATTTTGATAGGGCCTTTGAGGAATCTTTTTCAGTCTTTGGTGAATTTGGTCTGCTTCGAATACAACAAGAGACCACGATTTTGTTGAACCAAAAAACACACATTATGAAACCAATCACGTTTATTTCTGGACTAAGTTGTTCCCTATTATTAATTGCAGGAACGGTATTTAAAATGCTTCATTGGCCGGGCGCCAATATGCTTGTGCTTGCAGGCGTACTTTTTTTATTGGTGTTATTCTTACCGAATTATTTTCTAGAGCGCATTCGCTTGGAGCAAACGCGCATGGGCCTGATGGCGCAGCTTGCCGCATGGATTGGGGGTACGGCCTTGTTGTTGGGCACAACATTTAAAATGATGCATTGGCCGTTTGCATACATCTTGATTTATTCTGGTACAGGGATTTTATTTTTTATACACCTTCCCATGTTGCTGTATAAAAATGCGCAGGAACGTGTGAGTGCCGGAAAAAACAAAATTGTTGTTACCGTCTTTATGTTAGCGATGGCGGGCATTATGCTTTCCAATGCGCCACAAGCAAGTAGCACGGTAGCAGAAGGATTGAAAGCGTTGGATATGCAAACGAAAACGGTTTTGGAAGAAGAACAGAAACAGTACACTCGCTTACTGCTTGGTGCCAATGAAACACAAGCAGCGAAAGCGCGGAAAATCATTTCGTCGTGTGTGCTTGATGCGCAATCGCTTTCAAATGCAGATGATGTTAGTTCGCTCGTGTTGCGAAACAATTCGCGCACGCAACTCATCAAAGCGTATCAAGCGGCGAATGCGGTATTAATCGAAAAATAAAAAGAGATTCGTAAACGGAGCGGCACTAATTTATGGGAGCATGAATTAAGCCGCTCCAATACATATTTTGTTCCTGTGTATTTTGATGATCGAAATCGAAGTGGAAATAGGCTTTTAAAATTCCTTTTGCCCAAGCGTTTCGGTCAATGGTCATGGTTCCTTTTTTGCAAAGAAAGGTGGCATCATTTCCACGCACGATACTTTTGAGTACAAGTTTGGGATAACACGATCCATCGATCAACTCGAATTGCAAGTAACTGTGTGTGGCCACATCGCAAAGCGTGTAGCAGGAAATCGTGTCGTTTGTTTTCCGTGTAACGGTAATAAAATCGGTTCCCGCATATTCATAACACCACGCATTGCATTTGATGGTATGATACATATATGTTGTATCTAAAAGTGCATAAAAAATAGCCGCCGAATCGTTTAAAACAATGCCATTATCGTCGAGCATACCATAACAGCGTTGCGGACAAAAACCGCCATCTGCACAACCCGCTTTTCCATCTTGTTTTCTTTCTACACCAAGCGGGAACGACCATTTTTTTGCAAATGAAAAATCACCCACAAGCGAATCGGTCCAAACAAGTGTTACAGGACTTATTTTTTCTGCACAATGTGGCAAGCGATGTCCCCAAAGAAACATACAGCAAGCAACCAACAGCACACCAGAAAAAACGTTTTTCATTTATTGCAAAGCAAGCTTTAGCAGCTTGCCGATTTGATGTGGTAAGATCGTCCGCCGAGCAAGAGTTTCCCATCTTTAATGGAAAAATTCACATAACCCGAACCGCCTTTTTTCATGTTGAGTTTTAGGAATAAATTACCCGAAGTATCTTCATAAACTTCCCACGTTCCACTATCGCTATTTTCGGAGGCGCTGCTTCCATCCATGCCTTCTACATAAACCGATGTTTGGCTTTGTTCGTAAGTGCTTACTTGTCCATTGGCGCATAAGGTCATGTGGCTTTCACTCGAATAGCCGCCCGATCCGCCACCGCTGTTGTAGCTATCAAACCAAACATATTCTTTGCCCGTCATGGCCGCTTCTTGTTCTGGGAAACGGCGAATTTTTATGCCTTGTTCGTCAATCCAGTCGTTCATGTTTTCGGTGTTACTGGTTGCTGATTCTGTGGTGCCCGTTGCGCTATCTTCATCAAGCAATTTTTGATATGCTTCTGCAGATAAAGAATCCATTGGCTCGGCAGGTTTTGTCGTGTTGAAACACGCGGATAAGCCAATAAGAAGAAAAAAAGAAAAAATAAGCCGGAGGTTTTGCATAAACAAAACTAATGGATTTGGGAGAAAGGCGCGTGTTTAAAAAAAGGAACTTGTGGTAGTTTTCGTCCTTTTCGCACTTATTGAATGCCATGCTTCTATGCACAAAAGAATCGAGCCATTTTTGCAAAAACAAGTTCAGTTAAAACACAGTTATTTATCAGGCTCACTTGTAAATTAATTATTTATAGTTAATTTAGCTATGAATACGCGCAATATGAAAACTTCACCCTACACGTTCATCATTAGTATCGCGATTTGTCTATTATATGCTAATTCGGCTTTTAGTCAAAGCAATATCAGATGGACAGAAACAACAGCGCGATTATAAATGGAGGCAATGGCTATACGGCTTATGCCTCCTACAATTCTGTGAATGATTGTACTCCACAGAATTATTCAAATTTAGGTCCTTTGGTTGGTCAATTGACCTATATCCAATCCATCGCAAGCTACGAAGTACAAAACAACTTTTTAAACAATGCAAGCTTTCCTTACGGGACAAATTTATTGGTACACGTTCAAGCAAAATATAAAAACGGTGAGGAAATTAACGACTGTTATCCTGTAACATTAAATCAAAACCTGTTTAATCCGAATGATCCATTCACTAATTTTTCTGTCGAAATTCGTGGTGATATAAATGATTATGACTCGAATAATCCGTCTGACGTTTTCTATCAAATTGACATTTACATCTTGAACTAATGAAAGCAAAGATCACGGCATCGATCCTCTTATTTGCACTACTCTCAAAAAGCTTGTTGGCACAAAGCCTACCAGATTGGATTTATACTGCGCCAACATATTATTCATATTCAAATGCAGACATTAACCTTCGAAACAACCATCTATTTGTACAATACGATGTAACCGAAATATTTCCGTGTAATAGTAGTCATGCATCTTCTGTTTTACTTGATGATCTTGGAAATGTGGTTTGGGAAAATGTATTTGATACAACAAATGCTTGTCTAATAGAGCTTACAAAAACAAGTAAGGTTATTTATTCACCATCTTCTTTTTATTATGCAACCAATAATTATATTTTTACTGGACCAGATTCATCTTTCACATTAATTTACAACACAACAGGCCAACAGCTAGCAGAAAATTATGTAGGATTTAGTACGCATTCCTTTGGAACGATGGATGATGGATTTTGTTATCAAGGAAACTATATTGATTCTATTTTTAAAACAGATTCGTTGGGCAATTTGATTTGGCAATATTCATTACCTAACTCAAATAATTTTCACTACCTATATCCTAATAAATTTACACAACGCTTAATTGTTACCGCCATAGATTACTCCCAATCGTCGAGCGATTATTACCTTCGTTTTATAGGTCTTGATACAGCAGGGATTGTACGTTTCAATAACAGTATTAATTTAATCCCCAACAGTAACGAAACGGTAAAAAGTATTTGGTTTACCAATGACCGAAAGATATATGGTGTGCTTTCTGTCCCTTCAACTAGTCTTCGCTTCTTTTCGCTCGATACAGCAGGAAGCTTAAACCTACCGATTATTGATTTGCAAGTCCCCAACTACATCAAACCAGTTTATGATTCGATTCATAACTTACTGCACTTTTTCAAACCACTTGGAGCAGCTACAGGAAAAGTATATAGTCTAGACTGCACAACCGGAATTATCAAAGATTCATTATTTCTTGACAGTATCGCATCAGGCGCAGGTTTCAATGTCGATCATTTAGGGAATCTAATAGTAGCATCTCCGTATTTTCAAAACAGCACATACGCTTTTTATGTCCAGCGCTACACATACAATTACTATTTAGACTGGACTGGAGTTATTGCTTTACCCTATTTGAATACAGTATCTTTTTATGATGTAAAAGCGGATACAAGCAACACGATATTTCTTTTTTATGAATATAATAATATTGAGCACATAGCCAAATTCTCACCCCCACTCGTCAGCGGCATTAACGAACCCAACCCCTATAAAAATCAGTTGCAACTAATGCCAAATCCGACATCTTCTGAAGTTACCATCAGAAGAAAAGAAACAAGCGACTTACCGTCAACACTTCTTATTCGCGATGTTTCTGGTAAATTGATTCAACAACTAAATATCCCTGCCCATCAAACGAGTTATACTTTTTCTACAAAAGATATTCCGTCAGGCGTTTATTTTGTGGCGTGGGGAACTGGAGTAGCGAGTAAACTTGTGGTTATACATTAACAAAACAGATTGTATTTGCGGGATCAAAAAAAACAGCGAATAGGACACAAACGAATGAAAACAACCATACGCCTTCTGCTCCTTATACTAGTCTGTGCCAGCAAGAATTTGGTTGCACAGAACTCGCCCGTTTGGATTTATACCATAGCCGACAGCTATTATTCGTATGAGAGTGCTGATATCAATTTGCGAACGGGCGATGTTTTTGTTCAGTTCAATGTTGGCGAAGTAGTTCCGTGCTTTAGCAATCATGCTTCTTCCGTTTTGATAAACAATACTGGAAGTCTAGTTTGGGAAAATGTATTTGATACAACAAATGGTTGTGTTAGAGAAATAGCCACTACATGTAGTGCAATAACATCTCCTACTTCAACTCATTATGTTGCTTCGCCCTATTATTTTACAGGTCCTGATTCTGCTTATTCGTTAGTCTATAATCAGGCTGGCCAAACTATTGCTTCTGATTATGTCGGATTTAGTTATCACTATGTAGAAAATATGGATGATGGATTCTGTTATCATGCAAGTGTTATTGAGCGCTTGGTTTTTAAAACCGATTCACTGGGCAATCAGATTTGGAATTATACCTTGCCAGATTCAAATGACCTACATTCACTTTATCCTAATATTGTTGCACAGCGCTTACTGGCTACCACGTTAGATTATAGCCAATCGCCAACCGATAAAAAGCTTCATTTTTTCGGGTTTGATACATCCGGCTTTTTGCATTTCAATAGCAGCATCAATTTAGTGCCCAATAGTAACGAAACAATAAATGGTATTTGGTTCACCAATGACCGGAAAATTGTGGGTGTAATTTCTTTGCCATCGAGTTCAATTCGCTTTTTTTCGGTTGATACAGCAGCAAATTTGAACATACCGATCGTTGACTTACAAGTTCCGAGCTATCATAGGCCTGTTTATGATTCAGTACATAATTTACTGCATTACTTTAAGTCAACAGGATCAGGAACGGGCAGGCTATATAGTCTAGATTGTTCTACTGGTATCATCCAAGATTCTATTTTTTTAGATACGGTTAGCGGGAACCCTAAACTCGCCATCGATCAAGCCGGAAATCTCATCCTTGCATCGTATTACATCAACAGCAATACCAACTCGTTTTATGTCAAACGCTTTACGCACAATTATTATTTAGATTGGAAAGGTGTGATTCCTGTTCCTCCTGCCAGTACATCGGCTTTACACGATGTAAAAACCGACACAAGCAACAATATTTATCTTTTTTATCAGCATGATACGCTTGAGCACATAGCCAAATTCTCACCCCCGCTCGTCAGCGGCATTAACGAACCCAACCCCTATAAAAATCAGTTGCAACTAGTGCCCAATCCGGCATCTTCCGAAGTTACCATCAGAAGAAAAGAAACAAGCGACTTACCGTCAACACTTCTTATTCGCGATGTTTCTGGTAAATTGATTCAACAACTAAATATCCCTGCCCATCAAACGAGTTATACTTTTTCTACAAACGATATTCCGGCAGGCGTTTATTTTGTGGCGTGGGGAACTGGAGTAGCGAGTAAACTTGTGGTTATACATTAACAAAACAGATTGTATTTGCGGGATCAAAAAAACAGCGAATAGGACACAAACTAATGAAAACAACCATACGCCTTCTGCTCCTTATACTGGTCTGTGCAGCCAAGAATTTGGTTGCACAGAACCCACCGGTTTGGATTTATACCATAGCCGATGGCTATTATTCGTACGAAAGTGCTGATATCAATTTACGAACGGGCGATGTTTTTGTTCAGTTCAATGTTAGCGAAATAGTTCCGTGCAATTCTAATCATGCCTCCTCCGTTTTGATAAGCAACTCTGGGAACCTAATTTGGGAAAATGTATTTGATACAACAAATGGTTGCCAAATGGAATTTGCAGGTACTTGCAAAATGATTACATCCCCTACCTCAAGTTATTATTCAGCCTCTCCATATTATTATACAGGCCCAGATTCTGCATATACGCTAATCTATAATCAGGCTGGCCAACTCCTAGCTTCTTATTATGCTGGATATAGTATTCAACTTATAGAGAACATGAACGATGGATTTTGTTATCAGGGAAATTTCAGTCGCCGCATGGTTCATAAAATCGACTCGTTGGGTAATCAGATTTGGAATTATACCTTGCCAGACTCCAACAACTTATTTTCACTATCTTCAAACATTACGACACAACGCATACTTGCTACCGCGGTAGATTATACCCAATCGGCAACAGATAAGCAAATTCACTTTTTTGGATTTGATACTGCTGGTTTTTTGCATTTCAACAGCAGCATCAATTTAGTGCCCAATAGCAACGAAATCATAAAGAGTACTTGGTTTACCAACGATCGAAAAATTATTGGTGTGCTTGATGTCCCTTCAAGTACAAGTCGCTTCTTCTCAGTTGATACTGCTGCAAATTTGAACATACCTGTTATCGATTTACAGATTCCGTACTTCGCCAATCCTGTTTATGACTCGGTTCATAATCTACTACATTACTTTAAATCAACGGGATCGGGAACGGGTAAGCTATATAGTCTAGATTGTTCTACTGGTATCATCCAAGATTCTGTTTTTTTAGATACAGTTGGGGTACTTTCCAAGATTACGGTTGATCAAGCCGGAAACGTGATATTGGCATCGTACTACATCAACAGTAGTACCAATTCATTTTATGTCAAACGTTTTACGCATAATTATTATTTAGATTGGAAAGGTGTTATTCCCGTTCCTCCTGCTAATGCAATGGCACTCTATGAGGTAAAAACAGACACAAGTAGTAATATCTTTCTTTTTTACAAGTACAATTCCCTTGAGCACATAGCCAAATTCTCACCCCCGCTCGTCAGCGGCATTAACGAACCCAACCCCTATAAAAATCAGTTGCAACTAGTGCCAAATCCGGCATCTTCCGAAGTTACCATCAGAAGAAAAGAAACGAGCGACTTACCGTCAACGCTTCTTATTCGCGATGTTTCTGGTAAATTGGTTCAACAACTAAATATCCCTGCACATCAAACGAGTTATACTTTTTCTACAAACGATATTCCGTCAGGCGTTTATTTTGTGGCGTGGGGAACTGGAGTAGCGAGTAAACTTGTGGTTATACATTAACAAAACAGATTGTATTTGCGGGATCAAAAAAAACAGCGAATAGGACACAAACGAA
>JAAFIA010000020.1 GCA_013298545.1 Bacteroidota bacterium
TTGGAACTTGGAATCTAGACCGTAATATGTCCATAAATCGCAACACATTGGAACTTGAAATCTAGAACTTGGAATCTAGACCGTAATATGTCCATAAATCGCAACACATTGGAACTTGGAAATTTGATCTTGAGATTTCCTTAAAATCCTTTCCAATTCAATAAATCTTGCCCAATGTCGCGGCGGAAATATTTTCCTTCGTAAGCAATGGCATTTGCTGCGGCGAACGATTCGTTTAGTGCTTGTTGAATCGAATTGCCAAAGCCCGTACACGCCAATACACGCCCCCCCGCGCTCTCCACCGCTCCCGCCTGCCCACGCGTGCCCGCATGAAAAACAACCCCTTCCGTTTTCACATCAAGCCCCGAAATCAATTTCCCTTTTGCATAATCGCCCGGATAACCGCCAGATACTAAGACTACCGTCGTGGCCGTGCGTGGATCAATCGCCAATTGAAAATCGCTCAATTTTTTCTTGCCTGTTGCCACAAACAAATCCAACAAATCGCAGTTCAAGCGCGGCAATACCACTTCTGTCTCTGGATCGCCCATGCGGCAATTGTACTCAATCACCTTCGGTTCTCCCGCATGATTCATCAAACCAATAAAAATGAATCCCACATAAGGAATATTGTCTTTTCGCAATCCGTTGATGGTTGGAATCACCACCCGCTCCTCTACTTTTTTCAGAAACGCCTCATCGGCAAATGGTACTGGCGAAACCGCGCCCATGCCACCCGTATTCAAACCCGTATCGCCTTCGCCAATGCGCTTGTAATCTTTGGCCGCCGGAAGCATTTTGTACGAAACACCATCCGTTAACACAAACACCGACAATTCAATTCCCTGCAAAAACTCTTCGATCACCACTTTGCTGCTCGCATCACCAAACTTCGCATCTGCAAGCATCGCCGTAAGTTCAACTTTCGCTTCTTCTAAGGTATGCGGAATAACAACACCTTTCCCAGCCGCTAATCCATCGGCTTTTAAAACGTAGGGCGGTTGCAAGGTTTCCAAAAATTGAAGCCCTGCCGCTAAGGTTTCTTTTGTAAATGTTTGGTATTGCGCTGTGGGTACACCATGACGCATCATGAATTTTTTGGAAAAATCTTTGCTCCCTTCCAATTGCGCACCCTCTTGTTGTGGCCCGATAACCGGAATATTCCGCAACTGCTCATCGGCCAAGAAAAAATCGTGAATCCCTTTCACCAATGGATCTTCAGGCCCAACCACAACAAGGGCAATTTCTTTTTCGAGCACGAAATCTCGAATGGCCGAAAAATCGGTTACAGCCATGTTCACATTTGTGCCACATTGTGCTGTTCCGGCGTTGCCAGGAGCAATGAATAATTGAGAAAGGCCTTGGCTCTGAGCCAATTTCCAAGCAAACGCATGTTCGCGCCCGCCAGATCCGAGAAGTAATACGTTCATGAGCGATAGAATCGTTGCAAAAGTAAACAACCGCCCCGAATTGACCACTCCAAGATGACTTTCTGCACAAACAAGTTTGTTTCGAGTAAAAGTTTCTGATTTTTAATTTATCACAATCGAAATAAAAACGACTCATTATTGTTTAAGTTAGTTGACTTACCTTTGCGCACGATGACACGCCCTCTATTACTCTTGTTATTTGCAACCGTGCTTAGTTTCGCAACAGGCTGTGTGAGCAAACGCAAGTACACCGCATTGGATACCGATTTGCGTGCACAACGCGAAGTTTCTCAAAACTATCGCCTGCGCATCGATACGTTACAAATGGTAAATGCACAATTACGCGATAGCATAGCCGAATTAGACAGCATGTTGGTTGTAGAACGCAACCGTTCAAAAAAGCCCGTTGCCCCAACCAAACCGAATCCTAAAAAAAGTACGCTTTCTACAACGGAAGAATACAGCAAAAAATCTGTTTTCATTTCAACCTTTGGCAAAAATGTGATTTGGCCCGAAAAATACCTTGGGCAAAAATTCATCATCGGTGTAGTAGGCGATTCGCCACTCTTCAACGAAATGAAAAAATCGCTTGAAGGCAAAACCATGAATGGAAAAATCATTGAGGTACGCAAATTCACTTCGACAAACGTTACGCCCGTTCACATTCTTTTTATTGCTCACGCCGAAATCGGTAATTTCCAGAAAATCAAAAATGCACTCGGAACAAATCCTGTTTTGCTGGTTACCGAAGAAGGTGAAAAAGGATACGCCAACGCACACATCAATTTTTACCTCGACGAAAACAAAGTACAGTATTCGCTCAACAAGCCGCTTGCCGAACAAGCCGGATTGAAAGTAACGCAAGAACTCGTGCGTTTTTCAGATAAATAATTTGGTTGTTTTCTGAGCGGTAGTTTTTATTTACCGCAAAATAATTTGTCCCAATTCTTTCGCGAAAAACACTTTGGCATCGCCTAGGTTTTTGATTTCGGCCATGATGGTTAGCATGGCTTGTTCATCCTTGAGGTCTTCACTCACTTTTAGCAATTGTTGCTTTTCGGCGATCAACAATTCCAAATGACGCAATTTTAATTTCCGCACACTATCAATCACCGAGCGACGCAATTGCGCATCTTCTTTTAACGGATAAATAAAATGACGCTCCCAATCATTCATCGTATGCGGAACTGCGGAGAGTTTAATGCGTTTTTCGTTGCGGCTCAGAAATAAATCTTTTTCCCAAGTATGGCTGCTGTATGGCGAACTCATCAAATCAACAGCAATTTGTCGCATATCATCGTCTTGCTGGTGTAGGAAATAATTAATATCCGGCAAAACATTGCGCTTCGCTTGTTCTTTGACCTCATCCAAAATTTTGACAAACAATTCAAACGTAAACGTAATGTTATCTTCTTCGATTTCGTGCAACAAAACTTCGGCTACCGGAACCAAATGCTCTTCTTTTTCTCCTTGCTCGTTTTCGCCTTCCATCACCACCGAATGATTTCCGAAAAGTAAAAGCAGACGAATGATTTCGCGCTCTAAACTTTTGGTATTGCGACGATCAAGAATCGCCGCTTGTTCGGGCGGCTGCTCGTCAAGATCGGCATCGGGAATAAATGGCTGTTGCTGATTATTTTCTTCTTGCTGTATCTCGTCGGTTCGTTTTTTATCAAACGATTTGCGGCGAATTTTATTCAACTCCGTAAGCAACGATTGCTCGTCAATGTCCATGATGCGCGCACACTCGCGGATGAACAAACTGCGCTTTATCGAATCGGGAATGAGGGCAATGCTTTCGACAATTTCGTAAATCAATCCGGCTTTTTTGATCGGATCGTTTTGTACATCGTCGATGAGCAATTGCGTTTTAAACGCAATAAAATCTTTGGTGTTGGCCGCAATAAACGCTTTGAGTTCTTCGCTGCTTACACGTTTGGAGTACGAATCAGGGTCTTCATTATCGGGAAATAACAATACCCGCACATCCATTCCCTCTTCGAGAATTAAATTGATGCCCCGAAAACTCGCCTTGATTCCCGCCGGATCGCCATCGTACAAAATGGTAATGTTGTTGGTATAGCGACGAATCAACCGAATTTGTTCAACGGTAAGCGATGTTCCAGACGAAGCGACCACATTTTCAATTCCGGCCTGATGCATGGAAATGACATCGGTATATCCTTCCACCAAAAAACACACATCGTCCTGAATGATTTGCTTTTTAGCAAAATACAAACCATACAAAACATTGCTCTTGTGGTAAATATCGGTTTCTGGCGAATTGATGTACTTCGCAATTTTTTTATCCGTGCGAAGCGTTCGCCCACCAAAGGCGATCACGCGGCCACTCGTATTGTGAACCGGAAAAATTACGCGTCCTTTAAAACGATCAAAAAATTTATCGGCGTTTTCTTCGTTCTGAATCGTCAATCCCGCTTTAACTAAGTATTCCAATTTATATCCCGCAGCAATGGCCGCATCCGTCAAATCGCGCCACGTATCGGGACTAAAACCGAGTTGGAATTTTTCGATGATTTCTGGGCGAAACCCGCGCTCGCGGAAATACGTGAGGCCAATGGCTTTGCCTTCTTCGGTTTCGTGCAGGTTTTTGGAATAGTGTTTTTGTGCAAAGGTGCTGACGATGAACAAGCTTTCGCGCTCGTTGTCTTTCACGAGCTGATCAACGCTGCGTTCTTCTTCTTCGATCTCGATGTTGTATTTTTTGGCCAACCAGCGCAAGGCTTCAGGATACGAAAGGCTTTCGTGATCCATGATAAAATTGACGGGATTGCCACCTTTTCCGCAACCAAAACATTTGTAAATCCCACGTGCTGGAGAAACGTTGAACGATGGCGATTTTTCATTATGAAACGGACACAAACCGATCATATTGGAGCCTCGTTTTTTGAGTGCCACAAATTCGCCTACGACTTCTTCGACGCGGGCGGTTTCGATGATGCGGTCAACAGTTTCCTTGGGAATCATGGTTTGAAAAGGGATTCCGAAGGTACGAAAAGAGTACCGAAAGCAAGCAAATGGAATTTATGCTGTTTTTAGTTTCTGCATTTCCATTTGTTTTGCCAACCAAAACACAGCAGAATCGCGGGTAGAGAAAAAACGGGTAGGCACAACAGGATTGTTGATTCGAAGATAAAAATTACCCATTAATTTCATGGCTATGCTTGGGCTTACCAGAGCAACAGCAGAATAAAACTCATTGTATAAAGGACTAGCCGAAGCAGCGCGCATTTCGGCGGTGGTTGTAATATCGCGCTCTGATTCAAAAACTAAACAGCATTTTTCGCCAGGACACAAGGCCAAAGCAGCATTCCGATTTTCCCAAGCGTGTTCGGCATCAAAATGCGCTTGCGGTTTGGCCACCATAAACGCAATTTTACGCTGGGGGTCATACGTGATATGTGTTGTTCGGGTCTCTGCTGTAAGCACATACAAAAGTAAAGGTATTTAATGACATTGCATACAAAAACATACATACAAATATCTTTTGATTTGCAGTTTGTTGAAATTCCGATCACTTAATTACTCAAAACCGCCACTTACAAAAACAAGTAGTTTGTTCTATTTTATTTGTTACTTTTGAATTGACATCCCAGTCAAATACCCTACTACAATGAAAAAAATCCTACATCTGGGCGTGTTATTCCTATCCTTTCATGCCCCTGCACAAACAACATTAAGCAATGCTTGCTTACCGGCTACCGCACAGGTTGATTTAGATATTAATAATGTTCGCGCACTAATCGTCAATTCTGGTGCGCAATGGTTTGGCGGCAATTACACGAGTGGTTATGAAGTACCGAAAGGAAGTGGGAAAAACTCCATTTTCGCGGGTGGGCTTTGGCTTGGCGGCCTCAGCGCAAATGGACAATTGAAAGTGGCGGCCATGACGTATCGGCAAACTGGCGATGATTTTTGGCCCGGCCCACTCGACTCTTCTGGCCACGTTGAAACAAATACATGCTGGCAATACGACCGCATCTGGAAAGTGAATCGTGCCGAAGTGGAATCATTTATTGAAAACCGATCTGATCCCGAATACATTGTTCCCGAAGTGATTCGCACTTGGCCCGGAAACGGCAATACCGCGCGTGGCGAAGCGCCAACACTCGCACCATTTAGCGATGTGGATGGCGATGGCATTTACGATTACACCAAAGGCGATTTCCCCGGTTTTAGTCCTGACCCCAACAACAATCAATGCAATTATCATTTGCAAGGCGATCAGAGTTTGTGGTGGGTGTTTAATGACCGTGGTGATGCGCATGGCGAAACGGGTGGCGTTTCAATGGGTGTTGAAATTCAAGCGACAGCGTATGCTTTTAACCGCAACGATGATATGGGCAATACAACGTTTTACCGTTACCACATCATCAACCGTTCAAACGAGCGCCTTTCGCAATGTTGGCTCGGTTTGTTTACAGATGTTGATTTGGGCGATGCGTTTGACGATTATGTGGGCTGTGATGTTTCGCGCAATGTGGCTTATGTCTATAATGGTATGAATAACGATGGTGGACAAGCATACGAGATGGCCGGTACATACGGCGCACATCCGCCATCACTGGGTGTAGATATTTTGCGTGGACCAAGTGCAGATGCTAATGATCTTTTAGACAATGACCGCGATGGACTGGTGGATGAGGGCAACGAATTCTTGCACATGGAGCGTTTTAAATATTACGATAATAATACTAGTACAACAGGCTATCCTTCTGCCACAAACGATTTTTACCATTACCTTCAAGGGAAATGGAAAGACGGCACCATGCAAACGTATGGCGGCAATGGCAATGGCGGCGCACAAGAAGCGTGGTACATGTTCCCAGACAATAGCGACCCTGATGGCTGGGGAACAAATGGTATTCCACAACAAATTTGGACTGAAATTACTGCTGGAAACATGTATAGCGACCGCCGATTTTTATCTAGCGCAGGGCCGTTTACATTGGAGCCGGGACAAGTGCAAACCTTGCACACATCGGTTGTTTGGACCCGCGATATGGATGGAACGCCGCTAGACAATCGCGATAAAATGCTTGCAGCAACTGACCGCGTTCAAGCCATTTTCGACAATTGCTTTGCTGGTTTTGATTGCACAACAGCAGGCGAACCACGCGTTTTTCATCAACAAGAAAACACCAAGGTTTGGTTTGCGCTTGAAGCCGGAAAAGGAACTTATAGTTGGACCTTTGGCGATGGACAAACATCAACGGAGCGTTTTCCCAAACATCATTATACAAAAGCAGGAACATATTTTATCAGTGTGGCGGTCTCCAATCTTTGCGGCATAAAATGGGCTTACGATACGATTCAAATCATTACGATTGACGAAAATTTATACGGTCCTGTGTTGAAGCGCGTGGAAGGTAGCGGTGGCGGAAGCATGTGGCTCGAGTTTACAAATGCGTCTGTCGATTCGCTTTTGCGGTGGCCCGAAGCGCGCATCATGCAACCTTCGTATGAGCCTGTTGCTGCGCCCGTGCGCGTCATTGTTGATCCTGATGGAAATTTCACAGAAGGCGATTTCACCATTGCACTCGATACGGTTGGCTTAAAAGCGCGTTGGAAAGTTTGGAAAAATAATTCAACCGATACGGTTTATGCAGAACATACGATTGCCAATCAAAACCGCCAATACATTCCGCAATGGGGCATTTACGTTGAGACGCGTGAACTTGCGTTCCCTGGTGATATAAAAGACAACAATGGTTTCTTAGGTTCATCGCTTTCTTTTTCCGATCCAACAAAAAATTGGTTGACGGGCATTGCGCATGACAAATCAAAACCAAGTAACAACAATTGGATACGATCTGGTAAAATGGATTTTCAAAGTTCACAATCAGCATGTATCAATGCCTTTAATTCGTACAAGGTGAGCGGCAATTTTATTGATCCAAACAACGTGTATGAAACCGTTGTAAATGGAACATGGGCGCCGTATCGCTTGGCATCAAAAACACCAGCTTATTCTTCCGCATGTTATACCGCAGGACCAGCGCTTGATTATGCCCCTTCGCAAGGAGTTAACAAAATGCGCAATCTGGCTAGTGTCAATATCGTTTTCACTGCTGATAAATCGAAATGGTCGCGCTGCCCAGTCGTTGAGACAGGACCTAGTGAAACACTAAACGAAGGTGGCGTAAAAGCATTTTCCATGCGGCAACATTTATCGGTTGACAAAAACGGCAAAACGGTTTTGAATGGTGGTCTTTCTGATCCAACCAATCCTGAAGCTGCAGATTATATTGGTGCAACAGGCATGGGTTGGTTTCCGGGTTATGCGTACAATTTAGAAACAGGCGAGCGACTCAATCTCCTGTTTGGCGAAAACTCGGCGATGGCTGGCGAAAATGGTCGCGACATGTTGTGGAATCCAACATCAAATGCCATGAGCAATTTAGGCGATCCGATCTGGGGCGGCATGCATTATGTATATGTGCTCGGACATAACAGCGATCTGCGATATAGTCCTAATTTTTCTACGGCTGATCTTCAAAACGAATTGCGCGACATACCGCGTTACGATGCCGGTTTTGCGGCGTGGAAAATTTTAAACTCTAGTTCAGAATACACTGAGCGTGGCGAAATTTATCGCGATGCGATGTGGGTCAACATTCCGCTGCTTGCGCAAGGTCATTCACTTCTAGAAACAGATGCAACCGTTCGCCTGCGGGTAAGTAAACCGTTTAAACGTGCGTTGGCTGGACCAGTAGCATTGAATGATACATGCCCGATGTTTACGTTTTCGTTGCTTCGCAGCGAGTATAGTTTCTTGCCGTTTTTAGGTGAGCCTACTGTTTTCCCCAATCCGTTTGCCGAATCGTGTACCATCATGTTTGAAAATCCAGCTGATAAACCGGTGCACTTGCGTGTGTATGATATGCGTGGCACCCTCGTACGCGATATGCCTGATTTACGCACCGATCGCGTGGCGATTGATCGACGTGGTTTAGAGAATGGAGTTTACCTCTACGAACTTGTGTTTGACGATGGTCAACGAAAGACGGGACGATTTATAGCACGGTAATTAGTTGATAGATCAACTAGTTGATTGTAACAAAAAAGGAGCATACTACACATGCTCCTTTTTTGTTGGTTGATTTTTATTTTATTCTCCACCAAAATCCTTTTCCACCACGCTTCCTTTTTCATCGCTAAAAATCCACTTGCCAACCATTTTGCCTTGTTTGTAATTTCCCTTAGAACTCACAACACCATTGGCCCACCACGAAGTGCCTTCGCCTTCGCGTATGCCTTGGTTATACACCCCTTGACTCCATTTTTTACCATCGCGGTAAAACGTCATCCAAATGCCATGCGCAAGACCATTTTGGATTGTTCCTTTTTTATAAATCAGGCCATTGTCATAGCGTTCAACCAATTCGCCGTTGTAAATAGAATCGGCCACATTTTTTTTGACTGGCCCAACCGGATTGCTAATCGTGAGTTCTGATTGCATTTTTGCTGCAAGCGAATCGGCTTTTGTCATGGGCCGCTTGGTAGGATCGCCACAAGCGGTAAAAAGCAACGTAGCGAAAACGAATGTAATGATCGACTTATCCATAAATAACTTCTTTATATAGTTTTTGTTTGCGGTAAATTTCTTTGCGGAGGAGTTTTCCGTTTTCGTCAATACTCTTCCAACGTTTGACTTTTTTTCCATGATCGTAAACTCCATAATTGCTGCGCTTGCCGTTTTTGTGGTACTCGGTCCATTTGCCATGCCATTCACCATCTTTGTAATTTCCTTTCACCAAAAGATTTCCATCGACATCCCAAAATGACCAAGCGCCTTGTGCCTTTTCGTCAATGACGATTCCCACACTCTCCAATTTTCCACTTGCATGCCAGTGTTTCCACTCACCATTTATTTTGCCTTTGCGGTAAAATGCAGATTCCATGGGCAATCCATTTTCATAATATTTTGTCCATTGTCCTTCTTTGATGCCATCGATAAAAAAGCCGCTGATTTTTTTAACCGTATCGGCCCAGTATTCTATATAAATTCCATTGAGTTTATTGTTTTTATAATGTTCTTCTTTCCACGTCATGCCATTGGAAAGAAAAAATAACCACGTGCTATCGAGTTGATCGTTTTTATAATGTCCTGTACTTTCGATTTTTCCGGTGGTGTTCCAAAAAAACCAAAGACCTTCTGCTTTGCCATGCAAATACAATCCGCTCGATTTTTTTGTTCCGGTTTCATAAAAGAATGTCCAAGAGCCATGAAGTTTTCCGGCAGAATCGATGAGTCCTTCGCCTTTAATTTTGCCATCGGGCCAGAAATACCGTTGTGGTTGAAACTGTGCATTTGCCAGATTACAGACAACCAAAAAGAGTATAAGAATTTTTGTTTTCATTTTTCGCGTTCGGTGGTGTAGATAACGAGGTGTTCGAGGGCTTGGCGCGCATCGCCATCTGGAAATTCGTGCAAGAGATCGAGTGCTTTTTTTCGGTATTCGAGCATGCGCTCTTGTGCATATTCGATGCCTCCACTTTGATGTACAAAGGCAATGACTTCGGCTACACGTTCGGGTTCTTCGTTGTGATTTTTAACGATATTAATCATGCGTCGGCGTTCTGATTTCGGTGCTTTATTCAGCGCGTAAATCAAAGGCAGTGTCATTTTCTTTTCTTTGATATCAATGCCTGTTGGTTTACCAATATCGCCACGCGAGCCGTAGTCAAACAAATCGTCTTTGATTTGAAAAGCGATGCCCGTCCATTCGCCAAATTGTTTCATGCGGGCAAGCATGGCATCGTCGTCGTTTGCCGATGCTGCGCCACAGCCACAACACGAAGCAATGAGCGAAGCGGTTTTCTGGCGAATAATTTCAAAATAAACTTCTTCGGCAATATCGAGGCGGCGGGCCTTTTCGATTTGGAGCAATTCGCCTTCACTCATTTCGCGAACAGCTTCGGAAACAATTTTCAGCAATTTAAAATCGTTGTGATCGATAGAAAGCAACAAGCCACGCGAGAGCAAAAAATCGCCAACTAAAACGGCAATTTTATTTTTCCAAAGTGCGTTGACGGAGAAAAAACCGCGCCGCATATTGGAATCATCTACTACATCGTCGTGAACGAGTGAAGCGGTATGCAGCAATTCAATCAACGCCGCAGCACGGTGTGTGGAATCGTTGACACCGCCGCACATTTTTGCCGTTAGGAAAACAAAAAGTGGACGCATTTGCTTCCCTTTGCGCTTGACAATGTACTGCGTAATTTTATCGAGCAAAGGCACCGAACTTTTCATAGACTCATGAAACTTTCGCTCGAAAAGTTCCATCTCTTCTGAAACAGGTGCTTTGATGCGGTCAATGGCTGACATAGGTGGTAAAGATAGGTATTCCGAAACTTTTACCGCACACCGGATGCGATGTCGAAATGGCCATTTATAGATTTTCGCGTCTTGATCCGATTAAGGAAGCAAGGTCATCGCAGCGAGTTTATACATATTGCCACGTTCGCCATACAAAATAACCGTGTTGGCGTTGATTTGTGCATACAATTTGGGACGCAGAATAATTTTTAGATCGCGGTTGCGAAACATAAATTGTTTGACTTGTTCGCCACGGCTATTCATGCTGACTAAAACAGCAACCGATTTGCGGGGATTAGCCATTGTCCGAATTTTAGTGGTTGTTTTCTGCTCAACTATATTTTTAGGATTTTCGTTGAATACAAAAAACATGTTATCATTCATGACTGAAAAGGAGAACGAGGAAAAATAACCACCGTCGTTTGTACTGCTTTGGCGTTTAGGAATTTTACGCGTCCAACTAATTTGTCCGTTGGGAGCAATGCTCACCACAATAATATCGTTGTAATAATAGTAGTGCGTACAACGCATCTGCCCGCGCGAATCGCTGCTGCACACCACATAATCGTAATACTGCTCGGCCACTAAAATAGCGCCGCCATCTTCGCGCAAAACGAGGTGCCGCAAATCGTAATCCATCAACTCGCGCTTCTTTGATACTTTTTTTGCACTCATGAATTGTTCTAAAAAATTAGAATCAAAATCCATCGTGCCTTGTGTGGTTATTTCTTTTGTTTTGCGGTTGATGCGTGTATAAAATGTTCCGATGATGGCATTGGACGATTGGTTCGAATAAAATCCGGCACAAATAATATCGCCAGCCGAATCAACCTCAAACGTTAGATCACTAATAAATTTAGGGTCGAGTTTTACATTGTATTCGCGCAAATCGTCAGCCGCACGGTCGTAGAGCAAAATACTGTAATAGTACGTCGGTTGATTTCTGCGTTCGGTACGTGTCATCACGGAACGGTCTTTCGATACATTGGCCAACATATACACATCGCCCGAAGGCAGGAGAATAAATTTATCGAGGCTAAAAAACCGATCCTTGTAGGGAAGTTTTAAATCCTTGCTCCATTGCTTAGTTAAATTTTGATCGAAACACAACAGCGAAAATTGTTCGTCGCCATAATCTTCATAAGGAGGTTTTACTAAGACCAATACCGACATGGAATCGCGTCCGGCATGAAACGAAAAGGATCCGGCGTTTTTTCTTTTCGCGGCTGCAATGGTGGTAATTTCTTTCCATTCGATCAAGGCTTTTCCATCGAGATCGAGTGTTTTGCCGTAGGCGATATTTTTATCGCGGTCGCGATCGTAGCGCGAAGAGAAAACGACAATGTGTTCGCCCATGAGGTAAATGGCTTCGAGATCGAGTTCGCCGAAACTTGTTTTTGTTTTAATGGGTTTCGCAAAATCGAGCTTCTGATCGCTGTTGCGGTAACGTTCCAATTGAGGTTCGGGACTCACCATAAACCCGCCCGAAAAGCGAAGCATGTACGTGTAGGTTCCATCACTCCCCAAAATATCGGGGCTGCCAGAGCGCGAAGGTTTTTGATGAGGCACACTCCAATTAATTTCTACTTGTGCCAAAGCCGGACAAGCTAAAATTAGGAATGCAAAAAATGGTACAAGAGATTTGATGTGCATACAGTACATTTGTAATGTTAACAAAGCTACCGAAAACTCATGCTCAGACCGTTGATTTTTTTAGTCTTGTTTTTTGTCTTCGGGAAAATCGATGCGCAAGTTGTGTTGAAAACAACGGTAGATTCGTCTGCTGCAAAAAAGCAATCCATTGGCGTAAAAGTTCGTGGTATTGGCAAAGAGGAGGTGGTAACGTACAAAGGCAATCCGTTGGATGAAGACAGTGTGGCACAAGCATTGAAAATTGATCCTACACTTTTATTTCGTGGCGATTTCCCGATTTTTTTTGAACAGCGGTTGAGCGATGCCTTTAGTGTGGAGATGGGATTGGGTATTACTTGGACCGATTATATGTACGAGCTTTTCCAAAACAATGGCCGTTTTCTGAATCAGGAAAAAAAAGATGTGCGTTTTCGGAGCGGGTCGAGTGTGCGGCTGCATGCGCGGTGGTACTTCTCGAAATACAGTACGGCCATTTCAGGGCATTACTTGGAGTTTGGGGCGGCGCGGCGGAATTACCGCATGGATTATTACTACAATACGGGCTTAATTCGTATTCCGCAACCGATTAATCGCACTTGGTATGATTTTACGGTACGGTATGGTTTTCAAGAAGCGGATAAATATGCGTTCTTATTTTGGGATGGCTATGTGGGTTTGGGTCTGCGCTCGTTTGACGAAGATCGGGTAGTAGTAACTGGAATTAACGCGGAGTTTGCAAACAGAAAAGGCTTACGCGTTTTTTTGACGGCGGGTTTTAGACTTGCTTTTGGCTTATAATTTTCGGGTGTTTTTTGCAAAACAGGTAGTTTTACCTATATCCATTTTCGTTTTCGTTTTTACGTTTGTGCACCCATTAACTGCACCTTGATTAGAAAGGCTGTTGGATGCGCTCTTTTGTTTTGCTGTGCTTATACATGTATGTGTAGGGGCAAAATGGCATCGCGATTTAGAAGACGAGTTCAACAGCCTTTCTTACGCCTAAAAAAACGTACTATGAAAAAATTTCTCCCACTTGCTTGCATTGTTGGTGTTTCGATTTGGGGTTGCGGCCCTGATAAAACTAAAGACACCGAAACACCTTATTTGAATCAGGATTTATTCCAATTCAATGTTGTTGAAGACGCTAGTTTTACTAGTAAACTTCCAGCACTCCAATCGTTTGTGTTGGGCGTAAGCAACAACAACTGGATTATGTTTGCGGGCCGCACCAATGGGTTTCACAGCTTTCCACCACTCGAATCGACAAATTTTCCTTCTAAAAAAGCGAACGATTCTATTTTCGTTTATGTAACCGGAACCGATAGTGTTTACAGCATGGCGATTCCAACATATAGCGGCGATACCGGAAATGTATTTCTCTCCACAAACGTAGCGCATACGGAACAAGGCGATTCGCTTTTTGCATGTGGTGGGTATGGCATTGCGCAAGCAGGCGATTCTGCTGCGACAAAAACATATTCGTATTTCATGGCCATGAATATGCCACAGGCAATTGCTGCGGTGAAAAAAAACAATCCTGCTGCGTTTAAAGCGGCCATTGCTTGGGGAAACAGCCCATTGGTACAAAGCACAGGTGGCGAGCTTTACCGCATGCCGAATGGAAATTTTTACATGTGTGTAGGACATAATTTCTCAGGCATGTACACCGACACGATCAATCAACGTCAGCAGTATATAAATCAGGTCAATGTGTTTAGCGTTTCGTCTGCTGCAAACAATACGCTTACCATTACTTCGCAAGGAACAATTACCGATGGCTTACCAAACGAAACCACCCAGTTTCACCGCCGCGATTTGGTTGTAGCTCCAGCCGTTCAGGCAAACGGCACAGACATTGGCATTTCGATTTATGGTGGTGTTTTTACCTACACAGCAGGTGCGCCATTTAATGGAAGTGGAACACCTTTTTCGCAACCGATTTATATCAATCCGAATGGCACTGCGCCAAACTATACGCTCGATCCTTCGCACCAATATGCAAACGTGTATTCAGCAGCCTTCTTGTGTATGTATAACTCAAAAAGCCAGTGCATGTCAACTTCGATTTTTGGCGGCTTGTGCTTAGACTCTGCCGATTTTTATAACAATGTGAGTTGGACGAAGAACATTACTACGGCGCGCCGTTCGTATGCAAACAGTGGCGATGTAACAACTTACCAAACTTATACCAACAGCGCAGTATTGCCCGAATTTATGGGAAGCGAGTCTATTTTTATTCCAGCTTCGGGCATTCCGTTTTACAACAAGGCTTATGGCATTGTTGATTATGCGGCATTGCCAATGGAAACGATTGTGGGTTATATCTACGGAGGAATTGTTTCTTCCAATGCCAATGGCGATAAAACATGGCCTTCGCCTAAAGTGTATAAAGTTACTTTGCAGAAATTACTCTCAACTGAGGCAAAATAACCTTGCTCAGTTTATAAGAAAAGACCGGCTGTGTGGAAGCCGGTCTTTTTATTTTAGGATATTGCAAGTATGCACAATGTAAATCTCAGTTTTGCTCTTTTTTAACGATTTTATATCCCTCGATACAGTTTACAGTGTCTTCGTCAATCACAGCATCCATAATATTATGATCATAGTAATATCCCCATTTATGTCTTAGCGAAATCACATCATAGTGCATATTTGAGATGGTGTGCACTGGCTCGCCATCAATGAACACATCAAACTCATTATACTTACGAAATGGTTGCGAGAAACATACATAGTAGTTGTTTGTATCATAATCATCACAATAGATAAAAAACGAATCAACAACTATTCCATCAGCTTTTTCATAAACAAGAACCGTATCTATTTGTTCTTTTTTAAACCCTTCGTATTCAAAAGAAAATTTATCTCCACGAAGAATTGTTTGATTGATACAAATAATTTTTTCTTCCAATAATTCTCTTTCCTCATCTTGACAAGCAACAAACAGTATTGTCAATATCGTTTTGGGTATTGCCGAAGGCGGGGATTTTTAGCACTAAAGTTCAATAGAAGAACGAAAGTTTGAACCTTGTACAAATGTCCAACGAAGTCGTTCAGCCCCGCTTTTGGCAATATCTTGTTACCTGTCGTATTTTTTTATTATTGTTGTTTTATTTGCAAATATGATAATTATTGTCGAATATTGCAAAATAAATTTTTATTAATTATGTCAAATTGGGACAATAAAGCAAAACGACTTCTAAAGTCGGAAATGGTCAAGCGTGGTTTTACTAATGCCGATTTGGTTGGATTGCTCAATGAAATTGGTGTCGAAGAAACGAAAGCGAGTATCGACAGCAAAATTAGTCGGGGTAGTTTTAGTGCCACTTTTCTGTTGCAATCTCTTACCGTTATAGGTTGTCATAAATTGGAAATTGAAGATTATGAAAGTCAATTATTGATGGTTGCCGAACCAAGCGAATCTTATAAAACTTCCAAAAAATGAAAAGCAATACTGTGAAATTTATTGACCTTTTTGCAGGTCTTGGTGGTATCCGTTTAGGTTTTGAAAAAGCATTTAAAGATGCTGGAATGGAAACTGAATGTGTGATGACATCGGAAATAAAACCGTATGCCGTAAAAACATTGAAACACAATTTTGGTCAAGAATTTTTGGCTGGCGATATTTTTGAAATTCGCAATGAATTTATTCCTGATTTTGATTTTTTGTTGGGCGGTTTTCCTTGTCAACCTTTTAGTGCAGGCGGAAAACGTCAAGGATTTTTAGACACAAGAGGAACTTTGTTTTTTGAAATCGAAAGAATATTAAGAGAAAAAAAACCCTATGGTTTTATTCTTGAAAATGTGGAAGGTTTGGTAAAGCACGATTTAGAAAATAAGAATGATGAAATTGGTAGAACATTAAAAACCATTTTGCACACACTCGAAAATGATTTGGGCTATAAAACAAGTTGGAAAGTTTTTGATAGTTTGGAATTTGGGTTGCCACAATCTCGTAAAAGAATTTTTATTGTCGGTACTAAAGATGAAAAAATAGATTTGAATGGTAACGACCCTCACTTTAATGCTTTAGAAACTATATTGGAAAAGGGGTTGCCAACTTTGAATTCTGAGTTTACGGAAAGACTTTTAGCCCATTTTTCCTTGGAAGATTTATACGGAAAATCAATAAAAGACAAACGTGGTGGCGACAATAATATTCATAGTTGGGATATTGAAATAAAGGGAAGTGTGTCTAAACAGCAAGCCGAAATTCTCAATCAATTGTTTAAGCAAAGACGGAAAAAACAATGGGCAGAAGAAATTGGTATTGATTGGATGGACGGAATGGCTCTAACTTTAGAGCAAATAAATACATTTATTGATTTACCGAAAAAAGAATTAAAATCCCTGTTAGATGATTTAACTTCAAAAGGATATTTGAAATTTGAACATCCAAAAAAGTTAGTCAAAATTCAAACAGAAAACGGAATTGCAACTTCTCGTGAATATGACGAAACAAAACCAAAAGGTTACAACATTGTAACAGGTAAATTGAGTTTTGAAGTTAATAAAGTTCTTGACCCGAAAGATATTGCCCCAACTTTGGTAGCAACTGATGTTTCTCGATTGGCTGTTCCCGATGGCAAAGGTATACGCAGATTGACAATTCGTGAGGGTTTGCGTTTGTTTGGTTATCCCGAATGGTACGAAATCCCGACAAAAGAATACGATGCATTTGATTTATTGGGTAATACGGTTGCTGTTCCTGTTGTGGTATTTGTAGCGAATAAATTAGCTGAAGTTTATGTTAGCGAACTTGTAGTTTAGAGCCTGTATGTACTTCATAATTTTTCAACACATTTTGTAACCAATGTCCGTTTGTATGTCGAGTTTGCGGATATTGGTAACGTGTTTCATTAAGTGCAGAAAGAAACTCTTCCAATGAATTGAACGATTTAAATTTAGAGCGTTCCGAATACCAAATACCTGGTCGGATATTGTAAATTACACTTTTCTTTTCTTGAACTTTCAGTGGATAAGTTCCGCTTGGACAAGCTAATTCCCAAATCTTTTTAATCCAAACATCTTTGATAGTCAGTTCGCTACCTTTCATTTGATAAGCAAAAATAAGATAGTCAGAATTTAAGCGATAAGCCGAAGTCAGCAAAGAATTGCAGTAAGAGTCGAAGTTGGCAAGGTCAAAACCCGGACCTCTGTCCCAATCAAAAGACTTTACTTCAAGAAGACCTAATTTTTTGTTGTGTTTATCAAGATAAAAGTCAGGAAATACTTGAGAGTTGGGGTTTTCTTCAAACTCAACGGTTTCTTTCACCAACCACGCCTTCAGCCATTCTTGCAAAAGGTTTCCAACGGTGTCCTTAGTTTCAATAGAAATTGTCATGTCTTTGAGCGTAAAATTGATAATTCCTTTTTCTCCGATAATCTTGTATTCGTTTACCAATTTGTTGTGTAGCTCTTGTCCCGATAATTTCATTCTGTCAGTTTGTTAAATTTTGTTTGAAGGTATCAATTTTTTTTCCGATGCTCAGTCTTAGCGTGTGGTCAGTTAATATGGCAGGTATCGATAGGAACATGCACTTGTAGATCACTTTTTCTTTGGTGCTAAATGTTCTTGATCTTTCATCACCGCTTCATTCTTATTCGCCAATTGTCCACAAGCGGCATCAATGTCTTTTCCACGGCTGCGGCGGATGTTGACAATCACGCCGTTTTCTTCCAAAATATTTTTAAACACCTCTAAGCGTTCAGGATATGTTTGTTTAAACTCGCCATCGTCGATTGGGTTGTACTCGATGATATTGACTTTTGCCGTAACGCGTTGACAATAATCGGCAAGTTCTTGTGCATCTTCGGGCGAGTCGTTGAAATTGCGGAAGACAATAAATTCAAATGTTACACGCGTTCCGGTTTTATCGTAAAAATAATTGATCGCATCGGCAAGCGCATCCAACGTGTTTTGTTCGTTGATGGGCATGATGTGGTTGCGTTTCGCATCATTGGCCGCATGCAGCGAAAGGGCCAAATTAAATTTTACTTGATCGTCGCCCAATTTTTGAATCATCTTCGCTATGCCTGCCGTTGAAACTGTGATGCGTTGTGGCGACATGCCCAAGCCATCGGGCGAGGTAATGCGGTTGATGGACTCGAGCGTACTTTTATAATTGAGCAAGGGTTCGCCCATGCCCATATACACAATGTTGGTAAGCGGTTGGTTGTATTGCGCAAGTGCCTGATCGCGGATGAGGACTACTTGATCGTAAATTTCTTCGGCATCTAAATTGCGTAAACGGGCAAGTTTTCCGGTGGCGCAAAATTTACACGTCAAACTACATCCAACTTGCGACGAAATACAGGCCGTCATGCGTGTATCGGTCGGAATCAATACACCTTCTACAATATGGCCGTCGTGAAGTTTGAACGCCGATTTGATGGTTCTGTCTTTGCTGATCTGGCACGAATCGACCTGAACGGCATGAAACGTAAAATGATTGGCAAGCAACTCGCGCGTGGCTTTCGAGAGGTTGCTCATTTCATCGAACGAGCGGGCCGATTTTTGCCAAAGCCATTCCTGCACCTGTTTGGCGCGGAACGATTTTTCGCCATTGGCTTCAAGAAATTTTTTGATTTCGTCGTTGCTTAGGCTTCGGATGCTCGGTTTGCTGGCGCTGGTCATGCCACAAAGGTACGCGGTTAAAGTTTGCTTTTTACGCTTTCGATCAAATCGCGGAATGCGGCTTCTTTTTTCACATTGGGATTCCAAGCAAAACCGAGTTTCATGAGATCCACTTCTTCAGTAATGGTTGCGCCTTCTTTCCCCTCTTGTGCAGCCATGATCCATGCCGTATCGGAAATCGATAGCGTGGTTTCAATGTCGTGGCTCACAATGATGAGTGTATTGTGTTCGTGTAACGTCGAAATTTTCAGCAACAAATCTTTTACGCGATCAATCATCAATGCATCCAATCCAGAGAATGGTTCGTCAAGCAAAATAAATTTATTGCCCGTAAGCACTTGCTGAATGATGCTGACGCGTTGGCGTTGACCGCCGGAAAGTTGCATCGGGTATTTTTTCAAGTGATCTAATAAATCAAAGTGGCCCGCATATTCCTTGATTACACTTTCCTTTTCCTTGTCGGTCATTTCTTTCCCGCAATGGTCTAAACCAATTTTCAAATTGGCTTCAATGGTGCGGTGATTGAAGAGGATGTAGTTTTGGTGTACGATACCGACTTCGCCCGATTTTACGGGATGCAAATCTTCGCCTAATAAAATTTTTCCGGTAGTGGGTTGCAGTAAGCCGGAAAGAATTTTAAAGAGTTGTGTTTTACCAATGCCACTTCGGCCTATCAAGGAAACAACTTGCCCTTGATTATGTCCTTCGCGAACAATGTTATGAATCTGGAAATTGATGTCGCGCAGAATCAATTTATCAAAACGCAAGCTGATGTTTTCTGCTTGAAGTAAAACTTCTTGACGGGTGAAATTGCTCATCGGATAGACTGAAGTTTAGCGTAAGGAAATAACCAAATGCGCATTTTGCCAAGGAGAAAATCGCACAAAACACCAACGATAAAAATGATGATGAGTACAGCAAACACGCCGCTCAAATCAATGTATTTGTTGTACTTGATGAGTTGTGTACCCAAACCGCCTTCCGACATGCTTTGCGCTTCAACGGCAGTAATCATCATCCATGCAATCGCAAAGTTCTGACGCATGACATCAAACGCCTGATCGAGTCGGCCACGAATAACCACTTCGAGTAGTGTTTGCCAATTGTTCATGCGCAATGTTTTACACAATTCAATTTCTTGGCGGCTGATGCCATCAATCACACTCAAAAGTGAGGTAAGGAAAAATGGAACAATACCAAAAATGAGCAAGTAGATTTTCAGAGCGTGGCCGTCGCTACTCAAGAGTGTGAATAAGAAAATCAATCCGGTAAGCGTGAGGTAACGGCACTTGACCACAAATTCAACAAGGGGGCGAAAGAACGGGATCAAGGATAAATACGCGAGCACCAACGCAATGGCAATGGAAATAAACATGCCTTGCGCAATGAGGCTGACGCTGGCAATAAAATCGTCGTAAAATTCGCTACTGCCCAAAATGCTCATCATTTTCTGAAACACTTTTGTCGGCGTAGGAATGAGTGCACCGCAAGTAAGTTGCCAAACAACCAAGGCAATGATTACTTGCACCACAATAAGCAGCAAAATGGATCTGCTTTTGAGGATTGCAAACGGTTCGAAAAATTGTTTGAGTTGATTCATAGGTGGTATAAAAAAACGGGTGAGCCAAACTCACCCGTTATACTTAACATTTCAATTACTCGCCAAGCACAATTTGAACGCGGCGATTTTGCGCTTTACCTTCAGTGGTTTTGTTATCGGCAATGGGTCTGTTTTGTCCAAATCCTTTTGCTTCAATACGTGTTGCAGGAATGCCTTTGCCAATCAGGTAATTTTTAACCGCTTCGGCGCGTTGCTGCGAAAGGGTTTGATTGGCATCTGCATTACCTGTATTATCGGTGTGTCCTTGAACACCAATTTTCAATCCTTCGGCAACCATAGCACTTTTTAAAATCTCGTCAATGGTCGCATACGATTCGGCCTTGATGGTAGCACTTCCGGTTTCAAATTGAATTTGAACCGATTTGGAAGAAACCTCGTTGGTGATTTCGTTTGCATATTCAATCTTCAAGGCTTCGCCCGTCATGAGTTCTGGATGATTGACGATAACCGATTGCAAGAATGATTTATCCACGACCTTACTGTATTCCGGGTATTTAGCCATAATCTCAGGATACATTTTTGCAAGAATATCGCCGAATGAGCCATATACAATTTTGTACCGATCGATGCCATCTTTTCCTAAGCCAAACATGCCCGCAGCGTCTTGCAAGTTGAATGCCATAGAACCACCAAGGGGTACATTGAGTCCTTGCATGTCTTTTTCTTCTGAACCATTGTAGTAGTTCAACCAGTAATCGGCAGATTGTTCGTTATAGACTTTGGCCGAAACTTTAGCAGCAAACATTTTCGCTTCGTTGAATGAACGCACTTGGTCGCCCGCTTGTCCAAGACCCATGATGAGGTTTTCAATATCGGTGCGGTGATCGTTAGCAAACTTGCGGATGGTGATGGTAATGTTTGGCATTTGTGTCGAATATTCTTTGGTAGAAGCAATACTTACCAAACCACCTTTTTGTTTTGCAACGTTTACGTCGCCAGGTGTCCAAGTAGCTACACCATCAACACCAACTGTTGTGTCGCGGCCAGTAGTCTTTCCGTTCTCTACAATTTTACGTTGCTCTTTAAATCCGGTGATGTATTTGTTTCCGGCATCCAAAAAATCGTTTGCAGCCATCAAATTGATCGCGTCTTTGTCGTATGTTTTTTCGTCGGGATTTACTTTCAAGCCGTTGTCGCCAGCCCATTTGAGCAAGATGTTCATATCGCCGTCGCGCAATACGCAAGAGACCGTTTTACCAATTGCATTTTTTGGATTTTTCTTCCAATCAACTGGCCCCATCAATTTATCTTCTCCATACGATTTGCCCATGGCATAAAAAGCAACCGGTTGATATTCTGGTCCGAGTGGTTCCAATTCTTTGACAAGCGAATTGAAGAAGAACGGCATACCGTCGCCCATGTATGAACAAAACACACCGGGCGTGTTCGGATTGTTCTTATAATCTTGCGCAAATTTCACGAGCGAAGCCATACTCTTAAAACAATCGTCTTGGCGCGAGATAGATACTTGCAGTTTTGCTTTATCGAGCAAAGAACCTTTGGTTGTTACTGGTCCGCCGTTTGCATACATCAACGGGAACTGGCTATTCCAAGCCATAACCAACCATTCAATTTTTGTTCCGCCATTGACAGATTGCTCGTCAGCTGGAAGCGCAAACAGTGTCGCATTTCCTTTGAGCGATGCTTCGGGCGCATCGGGCAATGCAATTTTATCGACAACGGTAGATTGTTTTACTTCTTGTGGACGTTTGTCCCACCAAAGAAATTTTCCAGCAGCCAAACCACCGAGAACAAGACCGATAATTAATACTTTTCCTGAAGTTTTAAGTTTCATTGTATGTGGTAATAAAGTTTAAAAACTGTTGTGTTTAAAAGCAAAACACTTCATCCTGAAGTTTCTGCAAGGGTAACAAAACGGCCTACATCTTGACTTTTTTTTATGGTGTTCGACTAAATTAGTCTAATAGATTGGTGTATTGATTGGTATTGACTTGTCCGGGTTGTGTTGGTGTTTCGCTCGGACGGTATGCGTTGTTTGATGAATTTAATTTCAATTCGGTATCGGGATTGAAATTATCGAGCATTTTCAAACCTTCTTTTTCATAGGTTGCATTATCCAAGTCGATGGAACGCATAAAGTCGGATGAATAACTGATCGCTTTTTTGATGTTAGCGAGTTTCGCAGCAATATCTTCTTTAAGGTGTTCCATAGATTGCTCAACCATGAGTTTTTTCTCTGGATCGCCTTCAAAAATTTTGAGTGCCGAACTGAGTGCTTTATTTCCTGAATTGACGGATTTGTACAAATCTTTTTTCAGTTCGAGTTCGTTCTTTGCGTCTTCAATTAAGTACGCGCTGTTTTTATGCACCTTGGTCAAATAATCGCCAATGCGGGCGAGGCTGTCGCGGATGGGCGAAAGTTGTTTGACGTATTCTTCTAAACGAGCAACTTGACGGGTAGCATTGCCAAGTTCGGGGAGCATATTATTTTCTTTTGCCGCTTGCGCACGACTAAGTAACTGATTCTTTTCTTTTTCTTTCTCCACGAGTTTCATGTTGAGCTTTTCTTTTTGCGCATCAACATCGACCGATTGTTCGTACAGTTTTTGGCGTTGCTTTTCCATGTCCTGAATATAATCTTCGGCAATGATGAACGGATCGAGTTCAATCACTAAGCCGACGAGTTTTTTCATCAGGATTTCGTAGAGGTAATAAAAACTCAGGCGCAATTTTCGGTGCGTGATGCAATAGAGGAAAATACCCAGACATGCGAGGGCGATACCAAAATTGACGGTGTTCCAAACAATTTGTGTGAGGATTGGAACCACAAAATAGGCGATTGCTAATAAAATGCCAATACCAGCAATAACACCGAATTTGCCTCCGGGTCTGTTCCAGTAAGATTTCAGTTTTTGTTCCGCATTGCCTGTCGGAAAAGGATTTGTGTTCATCAGATAAGAAGTGTAGAGGATTAAAGCGTCGCGTTAATTTTCTGAACGTCGGTATCGAGTTTGTTCAACATGGCATCGCAAGCCACTTTATAGCCGCCGGAGTTTGTGTTGATTCGAACTTGTTCTTGTGCGATTTCACCTTTTAGTTTACCAATTTGCAACTGGAAGTCGGTAATTTCTTTGGTAAGCTTTTGAATCATTTCAGAATGTGCAGCAATACGTTTTTCGAGATCCGACACCCCACGCTCACGCGCCTGAATTTCGGAACTCATTTTTTGCGCCACAGCAGCATCAAACTGCGCTTTGTCTTTTTCGACAAGGGTGCGGTAATGTGCAGCACTTTCGATCAGGCGTTGTTTGGTCATGCCCTGAATACTGAGCGAAGCAAATACGGCTGAGATTCGAGCTTTTTCGTCTGGAATATGTGCTTCGAGCGTTTCCATCATTTTGAAAAACTCAAAATAATCCGGCCCAGGCATATTTGATTGCTCAAACAAGCGATCGAAATGCGCTTCGAATTTATCGAGTTCTTCGCGTGAGATCGAAGTCGAAATAGAGGTTGCCGGACTAGGCGTATTGCCGGTATTCGAGAGTTGAGGAACAGGTGAGTTGTTACCTGCCGTCTGATTCGACGTTTGTGAGGATTCGTCAAATTCGACGAATATCCCGAGTGCCTTCTTGAAGAAGCTGGCCATAGGATTTGCTTTTGTGTGAGCAAAGATAAATGATTTGGAAACACGAAGGCCCAAAAATCGGAAGAGGCATGTTCGATTTTCTTGGCGATTTAAGCGCAGTTTTTGTCTCCTTATTTTTCGCCAAATACCTGCACAATCTTCTACCTTTGTCCAACTTATGGAAGATTGCATACACATTCGCCGTTCGCGCAAACGCAGCCTGATGATGCTGGCCTTGTTCGGTTTGTTTCAGGTCATTTCGGTGCTCTTACTTTTCAAACGCAATTTCGATGCGGGTTCGTGGGTGCTTGCAGGCGTTTTTGCCCTCTGCACCTTAGTTTTCTTAGTTCAGTTTATGGATAGCAAGCCACGTATTTCGCTGCGGCCAGATGGGATTGTTTCCGTTACGGCTCCCGAAACCGTTGTGCCTTGGGATATTATTGAAGACAGCGAAGCCAAACGCATGGGCCGTAGCCAATACATTCTATTGCACACAACCGAAGATGACGAATGGTTTAAATCCATGAGTCAATCTGCGATGAAACTGATGCAGAGCGCGGGGTCGCGCAAATATGTGTTTCATGCACACAACCTCGACCGCAGCGCAAACGAAATTGCCAATGTGATGCTCGAAATTGCTAAAATTCCAGCCGAAGACCGTGCTGCATTTCTTCGCGCCAAAAACGAATCTTGGCCTCCTGCACAATGATGCGCGCACTCACCGCCGATGCTATTTTTTCTGCCGATCGTGGAATGATTCCAGGTGGTGTTCTGATTCTTGATGCGCATGGTGTGGTGGTTGATTTACTTGATACAACAAGTAATTTTGATTTATCGAATGCGCAGAAAATGCGCGGGGTTTTATGCCCTGGATTTATCAATACGCATGTGCATTTGGAGCTTTCGCACTTGCGTGGACACATTTCCAAACACACCGGATTTGTTGGCTTTGCGCAAGAATTGATGCAAAAAAGAAATACTTTTTCTGCCGAAGAAGTTGCAACAGCGATGCAACTTGCTGAACAGGAAATGTGGCAAAACGGAATTGTGGCAGCGGGCGATATTTCCAATACCAATACTTCTTTTGTAACCAAGCGCAATAGTCCCATTTATTGGCATACGTTTATTGAATTATTGGGCTTAAATCCTTCGCGCGCGCCCAAAGCAATCGAATTGGGCGAACTCCTGCTTCGCGAATGTCCGACCGCCGCCACACTTGCGCCCCACGCCCCCTACACCGCCTCCCCCGCCCTGCTGCGCGCCATCGCCGCTCACGCACACGAACCATTTACCATACACAACCAAGAAAGCCTTGCCGAAAATGAGTTCTTCCAAAACGGAACGGGGCGCGTTCGAGAACTCTATAACGCCATTCAAGTTCCGCTCGATTTTTATACACCACCAAATTGTTCCGCGCTCCGATATGCCTTGCCGTTCTTGATGGCAAAACGAAATCTATTGCTCGTACACAATACGTTTACACCCAACGATGATTTATTTTGGGCTATGCAACACTACCAAAATTTGTTCTGGTGTTTTTGCCCCAAAGCCAATTTATACATTGAAAATAACTTGCCCGACTTTGCTGCTTTTTATCGTGCTGGCGCAAGAATCACATTAGGCACAGACAGTCTTGCCTCTAACGATTCGCTTTCTGTATTGGATGAATTAAAAGTGATTGCTCAAGCTACTCCAGAAATTCCAACAACTGCATTGCTGACTTGGGCAACAAAAAATGGTGCCGATTTTCTAAACATCGAACAAACGTTTGGGACGTTTGAACGGGGTAAAAAACCTGGTGTCAATTTAATTTCGGGTCTTGACGAAAATTTACGGATGTGTGCCGCCACTCAAGTCGCCCGCATGGTTTAGACGATAACGCAACAAGGCTTCGGCAACAGCCATATCGGTTGGTGTGGTGAGTTTGAAATTATCAGTATTTCCATCAACCAATCTGATTTGTTCGCCCATCGACTCTACAACACTCGCGTCGTCGGTAAACGTGTATTTGTATTCTTGCTTATACGCTTCTCGCAACAGATCAAAACGGAAACATTGTGGTGTTTGAATCAATGCGTATTTCGAGCGATCGACGGCAACGCTACGCGACGATTCGATTTGGCGAATGGAGTCGTTGAGCGGAATTGCGGGCACACCGTTGCCATAACGTTCGGCAGACTTATACGCCGCACTGATGGTTTTTTGTGCAACAAGCGGACGGGCAGCATCGTGAATCGCAACAAGACAATCGCTTTCGGGAATTAGTTTTAAGCCATTGCTGACCGATGCAAAACGTGTTTCACCGCCTTCTGCAATTTGAATGGGTAAATCGAGTTTGTATTCTTGTGCAATTTTCTCCCATTCCGAAAACTGATCGGCTGGAAGTACAAGAATGATTTTGACGGTTGGATCGAACTGGGCAAAAGCTTCGATGCTATACAGCAAAACGGGTTTGCCGTCGAGTTTTAAAAATTGCTTGGGAACAGGCGTGTTCATGCGCGAACCGCGACCTGCTGCAACGATAATGGCGTAGTGAACCATGAGTGGTGCCAAAACTAAAAAGAAATGTGATTCATTGGCTCATACAAACCAAATACTTAAAACAAGAGTCCAAACACGTCGTTATGTGAGTTCTTTAAATCAATAAAATCAAACTGAGGATTTGCTTCCTGCTTGAGAAGATTATACATTTTTACGCTCTCAGAATCCGACGACAAATAGTATTGAACAGATATTTCTTCATCGGCTTGAGCAAAAAGTTTTGCATCATTTGGAATAATATTCCGTTCGTTTAACTTTAATCTTCCCTTATTCTCAAAAACAATTTTAGCGAAAGAACCTGCTCGTTTCGCATGACTAAAATTAAAAGGTACGATTCGAAGATTTCTCAATGGCAACTCGGATATATCACCTCCAACACAATACTCTGCAATTGAAACTGTAGAAATAATCATTGCTATCTCTTGTTCTAAAAAATAGCGATAATACCCATCAGCATTTCTAAAGAGTGGATCATTTGTATTCAAAAATCGCAAGAAAAAACTAGTGTCTAACAGAACCGATTTATGCATCATAACCTCCTCTAAGATTTCTTAACCAATTTTCTGAATCAATTTTCCCAAGCCATGATTTTTGTGCTTTCTCTCTTAATTCCTGCAAGTATAAACCATCATATTGTGGCTGATAATCGATTAATTCGACAAAAGTTAGTGATGATGTATCAATTTCTCCTGTTTCCAGATTTTGCTTTCCCAATGCTCTAACTCCGTATGCTTTCTTATGTATGATATTCTCTTCAAGTGTCTCAAAAAAAGAGATCGGTGTTTGTATAATTATTGTTCCGATGTTGTCAGTTAAAACATGAAGATTCGTTTTGCCTTTGCCACCAGCATTTGTAATTTTTCCATAAAAATAAAACTCCGCTTCTGCCCATATTGCTTCTGTTCTGATGAATTTTGTAGTTCGATCAACTTTTATCTCATTTGAATTTTCAAGCGATGTTTTTATACTAAACGTGTAATCATTTTTGGATGCAATCTCTTGAATACTTTCAAATGCTTCCGCTGTCGGCCTATCTAAGAAATCAATGCTGTGGGAAACATTTACTTGCCCCACAATAGCATTAAAACCAATAATATATTGAATGGAGGTTTTAAAAACATGTTTAACGGAACCTTTTTCTATCTTATAACTAATGATCGGACGGTCTTTTTTATCACTCGGAAACAATAGGTTTTCCGCGGCTTGGAGCACTTTGATTAGCTCCTTGATATCATAATTATCAGGAGTAAGATCAATATTTCCCTTTGATCCATTTATTTTAATCTCTATGTACCCGATCTTTTCCACAATACAAATTAACTAAACCCAATTGAATTGTACTAATTGTTTAATAAAGATAAAAAAAACGCCCCGAAATTTGGGGCGTTATAAATTAGTTTACTGTTTTTTTTACAAAATCAACATGGCATCGCCATAGCTGAGGAAGCGGTATTTTTCTTTGACGGCTTCTTTGTAAGCTTTCATAATCAGATCATAGCCACCAAACGCGCAAGTCATCATCAACAAAGTTGATTCAGGTGCGTGCAAATTGGTGATCATGCAATTCGGGATGCTGAAATCGTATGGCGGAAAAAGGAATTTATTTGTCCAACCGTCAAATGGTTTCAACAAGCCTTCGGTAGAAACAGAGGTTTCAACAGATCGTGCGGTCGTTGTACCAACAGCGCATACGCGGCGTTTTTCGCGTTTGGCTTTGTTGACGATTTCGGCGCAAGATTCAGGAATTTCGATCTGCTCAGACTCCATTTTATGTTTGGTAAGGTCTTCTACTTCAACTGGGCGGAAACTTCCGAGGCCAACGTGAAGCGTAAGCATAGCAAAATTGATTCCTTTAATTTCCAAACGTTTGAGCAATTCGCGGCTGAAGTGCATACCAGCGGTAGGAGCAGCAACAGCCCCTTCGACACGGGCATAAACGGTTTGGTAACGCTCAGTATCTTCGGGTTGAAGCGGGCGGCGGATGTATTTTGGAATCGGGCAGTTGCCGAGTGATTCGATGGTTTTCTTAAAATCTTCGTAAGGTCCGTCAAACAAAAAACGAAGCGTACGACCGCGCGAAGTGGTATTGTCAATGACTTCTGCTACCAACGAATCGTCATCGCCGAAATACAATTTATTGCCGATACGGATTTTGCGGGCAGGATCAACAAGCACGTCCCAAAGGCGGCTTTCGCGGTTAAGTTCGCGAAGCAGAAACACTTCAATTTTAGCGCCTGTTTTTTCCTTGTTGCCATAAAGGCGGGCCGGAAATACTTTTGAATCGTTGAGGATCATCACATCGCCATCGTCAAAATACTCAATAATGTCTTTGAAGATGCGGTGTTCGATTTTTCCGGTATCGCGGTGGATAACCATCAAACGAGATTCATCACGATTTTTAGTCGGATAATCGGCGACTAATTCGCGTGGGAGATTGAACTTAAACTGCGAGAGTTTCATTGCGTTGTTGTCTGCGGGCTGACACAAACAGATTCATTCACCCAAAAGGTGAAAAAGATGGCTCAGAAAATAGATTTGAAGCACCTGCCGTCGCTTCAGCCCTGATTAAAGTGGGCGCAAATATATCCCGCCGAGATACCCTTTGTCAAGTGTTTTCGTGTTTTTTTTCAATATTGTTTTCAAAAACACACACAGTATCAAGGTTTTCTGCGGCATTGTACCGCTGAAGGGCCTGTCGTTGCTGCTATTTTTCAAATCACCCGATTTTCTTGAGAAGCACGAAGAATTTGACTGAAAGACCGATTTTCTCCTTAGTTTTTGTTTTCGCCTGAAGAATTTTCGGGAATATTCAGGGTTTCGACAACTTCGGTTAATGCTTCCAAGCTAATAGCATCGGCCACCTGAAATGCACCAATACGGGTTCTGCGCAAAGCACTTAAATGTGCGCCAGAACCAACGGCTTTTCCAAAATCGCGCGCCAACGCACGGATATAGGTTCCCTTACTACACACAACACGAAAATCGGCCTCCCACAAACCCGCTTCATTCGGCACAATCCGCGTGAGTTCAAAGACAGAAATTTCAACCGTGCGTGCCTCCAACTTGCTTTCCTTTCCTGCACGCGCAAGATCATACGCCCGTTTTCCATCTACTTTAATGGCCGAAAAATGAGGCGGTACTTGTTCTATTTGTCCAGTAAATTGCGCGGTGGCGGATCGAATGAGGTCTTCGTTCAGATGTGCGGTCGGGAAGGTTTCGTCTATCTCCATTTCCAAATCAAAGCCCGGTGTCGTTGCTCCAATCCGAAATGTACCCGTGTATTCTTTTTCTTGCGCCTGAAACTCATCAATGCGCTTGGTCATTTTTCCGGTGCAGATGATGAGCAAACCCGTTGCCAAGGGATCAAGCGTTCCGGCATGACCGACTTTTAGTTTTACTTTTAATTTACGGTACAAAAGACCACGAATCCGTTTCACCGCATCGAACGAGGTCCATGTCAGTGGCTTGTCGATGAGCAGAATTTCTCCGGCTACAAAATCGTACGTTTTGGAAGTACTCACGAGGCGTTACGGCGAATAAAATAATCAGTCAGCAACACGACAAGCCCCGCAACAATGCGGTAAATACCCCAAATGCGGAAGCCATAGCGTTTCACCACACCAATAAAAAGTTTGATGGCCAGAATAGCCACGACAAATGCCACGATATTGCCAATAATAAAAGCGTGTGTGTTTTCAGGCGTTGCCGTTACCAATTCGTAACCTTTCATTTCTACGCCCGCTACTTCCCATTTTTTCAGCACTAGCGAATAACCAGTTGCGGCGAGTAATGTAGGAACGGCCAGAAAGAAAGAAAATTCGGCAGCCAGCTCGCGCGTGAGGCGTTGTTGCATGCCACCAATAATGGTCGAAGCACTGCGACTCATGCCCGGAAGCAATACGGCCAAAATCTGCCAACAACCAATAAAAAATGCTTTGACAAACGTAATGCGCGATTCTTCTCGAATATTTTGGTTCTTAAACCATTGATCTACAAAAAGCAAAACCACACCTCCGGCGATCAACGTCCCCGCAATAAAAAGCGGATTTTCTAAAGCCTCGTCAATGCGGTCGCCAAATAACTTCCCGATGATTAATGCAGGAATTACGGCAATGCCCAGCTTGATGTAAAACTTGAAATTGGTAAGTTGAATAAATTTCCGCCAGTACAACACAAGTACCGAGAGAATGGCCCCAAACTGAATTGCGATTGTAAAAAGTTTGGTAAACGGATCGGAAGCAATATGCATTGCCGAAGACGCAATAATCATGTGCCCAGTAGAAGACACCGGAAGAAACTCAGTGAGTCCTTCGATAACAGCAAGAATAATTGCTTCGGCTGTGGTCATAAGCTCGTCATTTCGCTTTTGCATAACCAATTTGGTTGTGCATCCAGCGAATTGCGTTTACGCGTTGCGTGGCTTTTTCATGATGCCCCAAAGCACCACACCGAAACCAATGAGCAATACAATTGGCGCAACCGTAATGCGACGTGTACTGAACAATTCGGCACCGTTGAATTTTGTCGGATCATCCGATCCACCGCCCGACATCAGCAAATAACCCACAATAAGCAACACGCATCCGGCAAGGATGATGAGGTAATTTTCGCGGCCAAATGCGAGATTTGCGGGATCGTTGCTTTCTTTTTTCTCCGTTTTGGATTGAGCTTGAAGTTTTGCCATGATTGAAAAGATCAGTTTGCGTATAAAGCATCGGTGCTTTGACGTAGAAAACGTCTAACAGCGAGCGAGGTTGAAAACCAGGTGATGAGAATTCCTAGAATAATTTGCAGGGCACAAAGCACAGCCAACGTTTGAACGTCGGCAACCTGAATGAGTTTAAGTTCGCGGAAACTATTGTCAATCGCGAGAATAATTCCGGTGGTGATGACAATGGCCAGAACCGCGCCAATAAGGCCATTGCGAATGCCTTTCCAAACAAACGGACGGCGGATAAAACTTTTCGTTGCGCCAACCAAATCCATGGTACGAATGAGGAAACGTTGCGAATAAATGGCCAAGCGAATGGTGTTGAAAATCAATGCTACGGCAATAAACAAAAGCGCCCCGCTAAACACAAGAATGACCAAGCTAACCGTTGTAAGGTTTTCATTCAAAGCACCAATCATGTCTTTTTGATACACCACATCTTTGATTCGCGCATCATCGCGCAGATCTTGCTCGATCCAACGGATGCTGTCGTTGTTGGCATATTCGGCGCGCAATGAAATTTCGATGGATGGTTGTAGTGGGTTGAATCCGAGCGTTTGGACAAAATCTTCGCCGAGTTCTGTTTTTAAGTTTTTGGCGGCTTCGTCTTTTGAAATGTAAACCGTATTGCGTCGCCAAGGTTCGGCATCAATGGATTTTTGAAGCGCAATCACATCGGCATCTTTTGCATTCTCATCGAGAAATACGGTAATGGCAATACTTTCCTTGAAATAATCGGAAACCGTTTTGGCCTTGAGCAACAAGACGCTCAACAAACCAAGCATCACCAATACGAGCGTAATGCTGATAACAATGGTTACCGAGGATGTTTGAAAGCGACGACGAACGGTTGTTTCGGACACGGGAAATTTGGTTTGCAGCGCGAAAATACAAAAAGATACGCGCCTGAGAAGGATGAAAGCGTTAAATAGCGTGAAACGGCATGGAGAAAAGAATCACCCGCAACAACAGCGCTTTTGAAACGGCTTACCGTGCAATCATCAACCGTTGAACACCGCGCTTGCCATTGCCTGAAAGGACAACCAAGTACATGCCTTCTGGCAATGTCCGTGTGCTTACACTAGCTGACGATCCAGAAAGCTGTTCGGTCTGAATCACGCGCCCTGTCATGTCCTGAATTTCGAGCAAAACTGACCCTGAACCAAAATCCCACGATACTTGCACCAGTTCATTTGCCGGATTGGGGAATAGTTTTGGCGTAAGTCCGGCATTTTCTGCCACGTCAATGGTCAAGACAATGGGAGCAGACATGAACGAACAGCCAAATGCGTTTGTTACCTCAACCGTGTAACTACCATTGCCTGTGGTAAGCAACATATCCATCGTCGCATTCGGGATGGGATTGCCATTGAAATACCATTGCAACGTGTTGTTCGTTGTATCAATCGTAGAAAGCACCAAGCCGTTTTGCGTTACGGTTGGATGCCACGAGGTATCGCAATAAATGGCTGTAATGGTATCTGAAAAAGCAACACAACCAAAACTATTAATCGCGATGACATAATAATCGCCGGAGATTAAAACCGTATCGGATGCTGCGTTGTGTCCTAACAAAGGACTTCCGTTCAAATACCACTGCAAATTGTATTGAATCGTATCGGTATGTAAGGTATGATTCAACGAATCGTAATAGATGTTTGGCTCGCCCGGAAAACCATAGACGTGAATCGTATCATCGGTAATGACGGAAGGCGAAGGCGGCACAACCAAATGATTGACCGTATAATTGACAACCGAAATATTGGCCGCACAGCCATTGCAACCGTTGAGCGACATGGTATGATTGCCCACATAATCGTCGTTCCCAAAGCCAAATTCAAAATCGTCCTCATCCCAAACTTCCAAGGTGTAGGTATTCGCCGGATTCATATTAATGTTCAAGTTATTCCACGAAACAACCGGAAACTGATCGGCAAAATAATTGGATTGATAAACAGGATTTCCGTTCTCTTTGACAATCACAAATAAATCGGGATTGCCATCGGTTGGGTAGCCCCAAACAGAAAATGAATTTTGAATGGATTGAATAGAAATATCGGTGATGGTATAAAAATTATAGGTTGTTGTATCGCTGTATGCTTCGTAATGCACCACATAATCGCCGGGCTGGTTATAAACTTGCGGCACGGGATTTTCTGCCGTAGTTTGGTTGCTGTTCCCAAAATCCCAAAAATATGCGGGCAGTCCAGGATTGTTGTTGGTAAACGAAACTGTGATGGGCGAACATCCGGTAAAACCGGCCATTGAAAATCCATTGTTGGACGAAGACGAACTGCCTGGAATCACTTCCATATATACTTGGAACGTAACCGGAATGCCCGTGGCGATGGTCAAATCGGCAATAACCGTTACATCGACATTGTATTGCCCAGCAAGTAAAGGCGTTCCCGAAACATTCACGCAGCCATACTGATTGACTTGAGGATCGTAATCGCAGTTATTTTGGAATGCGCTGCATGTCCATGTTAAACCAACCGGAAGCGTTACCGTGAGGATATGAAAATTGGTAAAATCATAGCCCAAGGTATCGAGCGGCATAACAAACGTAATGTCTGTAGAGTATGGCTGCCCAACAGTTGCTGTGGGAAGCGTATCGGGATAAATTCCGGGTTGGGTGTACGATGTATTAACGGTACACGGCTGCGCAAAAAGTGCAGCACCAGAAAAAACCAAAAACAGGACGAGTAAAAATTTTTTCATCGGTTTGAATTTGAGGCAAGTTAGCAAAAACCCGAAGAAAAAAAAGCCTTGGTTTTTCAAACCGCCTTAAAAATCAACCTGCCGAATCGTTGGTGTTTGGCAATTCGATGAGTGTGCATTGTGCTGCTGCACACAATTTCTCTGTGCCGTTTTTCACGATAAAAATATCGGAACGGCAAACGCTCAATGTTTTTCCATGTTTCAGCACTTCAGCACGAGCAATCAATAATTCGCCATCGGCTGGCGAAACGAGGTTGAGCTTAAACTCAACGCTGAGAATAGACGATTGAGCAGCCATGAGCGTGAACGCTGCATATCCAGCAGCATTATCGGCAAGTGTAGCCACAATTCCGGCATGAAAAAACTGATGTTGTTGTGTCAGTTGAACTTGGTAGGGCAAATGAATTTCGCAGTAACCCGGCTCAATGCCCCGAAGTTCAGCTTGAATCAATTGCATAAAAGCTTGCCGCGCAAAACTGTCTTGAACACGGCGGACATAATTCAAATCCTGAGGCGTATAAAGCATAAGACAAGACGAATATACCGATCTGTTTTCAATCTCAGTTAGCAGATGCTATAAATTATCTTTTTCAGGTGTCTTTGGGCCTTTTTTCGCGCAAACAGCCCTGACTATTTGTAATTTCGCCCTTCATTCTTTACCTGTAAGCAAAGCATTATGGAATACAATTTCCGCGAAATCGAAGCGAAGTGGCAAAAATTCTGGCATGAAAACCAGACTTACAAAACCAACAATTCGGATAACCGTCCGAAATATTATATTCTCGATATGTTTCCCTATCCATCAGGCGCAGGGCTGCATGTCGGTCATCCACTCGGATTTATCGCATCCGATATTGTTGCGCGTTTCAAACGCTTACAAGGCATGAATGTCTTGCATCCGATGGGTTACGATGCGTTTGGCTTGCCTGCCGAACAGTATGCTATTCAAACAGGCCGTCATCCCGAAGACACCACGCGTGAAAATATTGCCCGCTACCGCCAACAATTCGATCGTATTGGGTTTTCGTACGATTGGTCGCGCGAAATTAGAACCTGCGCGCCGGAATATTACAAATGGACACAATGGGTTTTTCTGCAATTGTTTCATTCGTGGTACAACTGCGACAAACAAAAAGCGGAACACATCGACTCGCTCATTGCACATTTTGAGCAAGAAGGATTTAACGACGATTTGCACCGCTATTTAACTGGCGATATTGAGCATGATTTAAAACCATTTTCGGCAAGCGATTGGAAACAGTTTTCGGAAAAAGAAAAATCGGATGTGCTGCTTAACTTCCGCCTCGCTTACTTGAGCGAAGCATGGGTAAACTGGTGTCCAGCGATGGGAACAGTACTTGCAAACGACGAAGTCAAAGATGGTGTGAGTGAGCGTGGCGGTTATCCTGTTGAGCGCAAACGCATGCCGCAATGGAGTTTGCGCATTACAGCGTATGCCGAACGTTTGTTGAGTGGCCTCGATACGATTGATTGGAGCGAAAGCATGAAAGAAGCACAACGCAACTGGATTGGCCGTTCTGAAGGAACTTCATTAAAATTTCAATTGGATGGTCATGCACAATCCATCGAAGTATTTACCACACGTCCGGATACGATTTTTGGCGTGAGCTTTTTAACGCTTGCTCCAGAACATGAATTGGTTGATCAAATTACGACTGCGGAATACCGCAATGCTGTTTCAGATTACATCAACGAGGCCAAAAAGAAATCGGAACGCGAACGCCAAGCCGATGTTAAAAAAGTGAGCGGCCAATTTACTGGGGCGTATGTACTGCATCCGTTTACACAAGCCAAAGTTCCGGTTTGGATCGGCGATTATGTGCTTGCGGGCTATGGAACAGGTGCTGTTATGGCCGTGCCTGGACACGATTCGCGCGATTATGCATTTGCAAAACATTTTGCGCTACCCATCATCGAAGTAGTTAAAGGTGGCGATCTCTCTGTTGAATCATACGATGCCAAAACAGGCGAATTGGTCAACTCCGATTTCCTCAACGGGCTTGATGTGAAAGCTGCCGTTCGCAAAGCGATTGAAGAAATTGAAAAGCATGGCATTGGAAAAGGCAAAATCAATTACCGTTTGCGCGATGCGGCTTTTGGTCGCCAGCGGTATTGGGGCGAACCAATTCCGATTTATTTTAAAGATGGCATTCCTTGCCCGCTCGCTGAAAACGAATTGCCACTTATTTTGCCTCAAGTCGATAAATTTTTACCAACCGAAACGGGCGAGCCACCACTGGCCCGCGCGGCAAACTGGAAATATCAAGATAAGTACGATTACGAATGGACCACCATGCCCGGCTGGGCTGGCTCGAGCTGGTATTTTTTGCGCTACATGGATCCGCACAACTCAACGGAATTTGTAGCGCAAGAAGCCGCCAATTATTGGAAAAATGTTGACTTGTATTTTGGTGGTGCAGAACATGCCACAGGACATTTGCTTTATGTGCGTTTCTGGACAAAATTCTTGTTCGATATTGGGAAAATTCAAGTCGATGAACCAGCGCAGAAATTGGTGAATCAAGGCATGATTCAGGGCACGAGTATGGTTGGGCATGTTCGCGTAGAACGTAACGCGGGCGAGGAAGAAAAATACATATTACTTCCTCCCGGCAAAGCCATTAAAGACGAAACATTTCATAAAAATTACTTGATTGACTTTGTTGAATTTGCTGATGGGAAATACTTCATCGATCAAAATGGCGCAGCAAAAACGCGTGCAAAAGAAGCAACATTCCGAAATTATCATTTGTCGGCAGATCGTATTGAACTTACTCCGGCAACGGAAAAAATGTCGAAATCAAAATTCAATGTTGTTAATCCTGACGACATCTGCGATCAATACGGCGCAGATACCTTGCGTTTATACGAAATGTTCCTTGGTCCATTGGAACAGCACAAACCGTGGAATACCAATGGCATTAGCGGCACCTACAATTTCTTGCGCAAATTCTGGCGTTTGTTTTATGACCAATCGGGCAACCTTTTGCTGAACGATGCGTCTGCTGAAAAAGCAGAATTAAAAGTTCTGCATAAAACATTGAAAAAAATATCGGAAGACATCGAGAAGTTTGCATTCAATACGTGTGTGAGTTCGTTCATGATTGCGGTAAACGAACTGAGCGATTTAAAATGCCATAAGCGTACCATCCTCGAACCTTTGGTCATTGCCCTTTCGCCTTTCGCACCACATATTGCCGAAGAGCTTTGGTCAAAATTGGGTCATACAACAAGTGTTTGCCTCGAACGTTTCCCAAAAATCGACACCTCGTATTTGGTTGAAGATACCTTCGATTATCCGGTGCAGATCAATGGTAAAATGAAATTTAAACATACCGCATCGCTTCAAGATACGCCTGCACAAATCGAGGCCGGAATTCTTGCTTCTGACGAAGGGCAAAAGTACCTGGAAGGCAAAACGCCCAAAAAATTCGTTGTTGTGCCGGGCCGGATTGTGAATATTGTTGTGTAAAACGCCCATTTTCGTTATTTGTAAATGACTGATTTTGATTAATTTGCATGATAATTCAAAAAACTTGGCTGCCTCTAGTGGCTTTGGCATGTGCTTTGGATTATTGCTGTAACGCTATCAAAGAAATAAACATCATGAAACGCCTATTTTTTGCCCTTGGGATTGCTGTTTTAATGCCCTTCGCTACTGAAGCGCAAACGGCTACATCGCTCCGCAAAATCCCGAACAACTCGTTCAAACGCGGCGAAACCATCAAATACCGCATGCACTACGGAAGTGTCAATGCGGGCGAGTGCATCATCTCCGTCGAAAACGAAAATAAATTAATTGGTGGTCGCAGTACCTTCCACGTTTTAGGAAAAGGCTATTCGTTTGGTGCTTTCGACTGGTTCTTTAAAGTTCGTGACCGCTACGAATCGTATGTGGATGAAGACGCACTTGTGCCTTGGCTGTTTTTGCGCAACATCAACGAAGGTGGTTATAAACTTTCGCAGACGCAATCGTTTGACCATTTCAAAGGAAAGGTGATTTCCAATGGAAAAGCCTTGACGGTTCCGATCAATATTCAGGACATGATTTCATCGTTCTATTATGCGCGAACACTCGATTACAGCAAAGCCAAAAAAGGCGATTTGTTTTCGTTGCAAACATTTGTGGATGACGAGGTTTGGGATTTGAAGATCAAATTTATTGGTCGCGAAACCATCAAAACCGATGTTGGAAATGTTGCCTGTATGAAATTCCATCCGGTTGTTCAAAAGGGCCGCGTATTCAAAAAAGAAGAAGACTTGACAGTTTGGATTAGCGACGATGCCAACCACATTCCGATTCGTGCTGAGGCTGATATTTTGATTGGTTCTGTAAAAATGGACATCAAATCACATTCTGGATTAATGAATCCGCTGAATGTGATCAAGTAATCACCTTAAAAATCATCCCCACGGGCGTAACTTTCAAAAGAAGTTACGCCCGTTTTTTAGTTGCGCATTTTCCTACCTTTGCCCACTATGCCGCAAGCAGTGAAGCGAAAAATTTTTAACGATCCGGTTTATGGGTTTGTAACCGTTCCCAGTGAATTGGTTTTTCGACTGATCGATCATCCGTATTTTCAGCGGCTGCGTCGCATTCGGCAACTGGGCTTAACCAATTTGGTTTATCCGGGCGCATTGCACACCCGCTTTCATCATGCTATGGGCGCGATGCATTTGATGGATCAAGCGATTGAAGTGATTCGCTCCAAAGGTCATACCATTACCGATGCCGAAGCGGAAGCTGCCAACATTGCTATTTTACTGCACGATATTGGGCATGGCCCGTTTTCGCATGCGCTCGAAAACAGCATTGTTCATCACGTTACACATGAAGATATTTCGGGTCTTATCATGGATCGACTCAATGTCGAACTTGGTGGAAAACTCGATCTGGCTATTAAAATTTTCCGCAATCAATACAAGAAAGAATTTCTGCATCAATTAGTCTCTGGCCAACTCGATATGGATCGGCTCGATTATTTGCGCCGCGATAGTTTTTTCACAGGCGTTTCGGAAGGAATTGTGAGTAGCAATCGTATTGTGAAAATGCTCAATGTGGTTAACGACCAATTGGTCGTCGAAGACAAAGGCATTTATTCCATCGAAAAATTCATCATTGCGCGCCGCTTGATGTATTGGCAAGTGTATTTGCACAAAACCGTTTTGAGTGCCGAACATTTATTGGTAAACATCCTGAAACGTGCGAAAATGCTGGCCGAACAAGGAGTCGAATTGTTTTGTACACCGGCATTAAAAATTTTCCTCTACGATAAAATTACCAAAACAGCTTTCGTCAAACGTCCTGAAGTGCTCGAAGCATTTGCGCGCCTCGACGATTACGATTTGATGGCGGCGATCAAAGTATGGACCGATCATTCGGACCGCATTTTAGCGGAGCTGTGTCGCAATTTGGTTGACCGTAATTTATATGCTGTTGAATTGCAAAACAAACCGTTTAGCGGCAGTTATGTAGAAGAATTGCAACGCAAAGCGCGCAAAAAATATGATGTAAATAAAGACGAACTGCCGTTTTATGTGTTTACGGGTGCGGTTCAAAACAAAGCATACAGCACCGACAATATTCGCATCAACATTCTTTTCAAAAATGGACAAGTCATGGACATTGCCGAGGCGGCAGACTTGTTTAACATCTCTGTTTTAGCTCGTCCGGTAAAAAAATATTTTCTCTGTTATCCCAAACAATTACGTTCGTGAGCGAAACAACACCACCGACCGAATCAACGCAAAAATCTGCCTTGTTATTTATCTTCATCACCTTATTTATTGATGTGATGGGCTTGGGCATTATCATTCCTGTATTGCCTGATTTAATCATCAGCATGGTTGGCGGAACGTATGAAACAGCGGTTGTTTATGGCGGCTTGATGATGTTGATGTATTCTGTATTGCAATTTTTCTTTTCGCCCATTCTCGGTTCGTTGAGCGATCAGTTGGGCCGTCGTCCGGTACTTTTATTTTCGTTGCTTGGTTTTGGTGTAGATTATTTTCTGACGGCATTTGCACCAACCATTGGGTGGCTTTTTGTGGGGCGGGGCATTGCTGGAATTACGGGAGCAAGTTTCACCACAGCCACAGCTTACATCGCCGATATTAGTCCGCCAGAAAAACGCGCAGCAAATTTTGGTATTGTAGGCGCGGCTTTCGGGCTTGGCTTTATTGCTGGTCCGGCGATTGGTGGTGCTTTGGCAGAATTTCCGACGCGTGTTCCATTTTTTGTTGCGGCAGGCTTGTCGTTATGCAATGCTATTTTCGGATACTTCGTTATGCCCGAATCGCTTAAACCCGAGAATAGACGCAAGTTTAGCTGGAAACGCGCCAATCCCATTGGATCGTTCATCCATTTTTCGGGGCAACCTTTTATCATGCTCATGGCCATCGCCTTTTTTCTGGTGAACCTCGCTGGACAATCGCTTCCAACAACATGGTCGTATTTTACGATGGGCGAACTCGGTTGGTCAAAATCGCTTGTTGGGTATTCGCTTGCCGCCGTAGGTGTTGCGGTATCTGTTGTGCAGGGTGGACTGATTCGAAAAATTGTTCCTTGGCTGGGTGAGAAAAAATCTATTTTTGCCGGTATTATTCTTTATGCGTTAGGCATGCTCATTGCCGGAAGTGCAGGCGAAACAGGAACATCTGCAGGAACTATATTGATGTTTGTTTGTATCATTCCATTGGCATTTGGCGGCATTGCAGGAGCAACCATTCAAGGCATGTTGTCAAAAGAAGTTGCGGCAAATGCACAAGGCGAGTTGCAAGGATTTATGAATGCTTGGGTAAGTGTTGCCGCAATTATTGGCCCTTTGCTGTTGCCTTTTTTGTACAACCATTTTTCAAAAGAAACAGCAACACCACATGCGCCGGGAGCTTCGTTCCTTTTTAGTGTTTTACTTTGCCTTGCTGGTCTTGTGCTAGCGGCTTATACGTTGAAAAAATATAGGAAGAGTTAATCTGAAACTGCCAACGCCTTACAGAAAAAATAACACGGCCTTAGGCGTATTTTCGTTTGCCTTGCTGATTCGTTGTTTTGTCTTTTAAATCTTGCCTTGCCACATCGTTTGGCTCGTGCATTTTCTTATTTTTACCGGATGAAATTTACTGCCGGACAAATTGCTGGACTTCTTGGTGGTCAAGTAGAGGGAAATGCAGATGCTGAAGTTTCTGCGCTTTCAAAAATCGAAGAGGGTAAACCCGGTTCGCTCTCTTTCCTATCCAATCCATTATACGCTTCGTATATTTATACAACAGATGCCAGTATTGTCATCGTCAATCAAGATTTTGTTGCCGAGCAAGTATTCAAAAACACGTTAACACTTGTGCGTGTTCCAGATGCACGTGCGGCATTTGCCACATTGCTCGATGCCTACAATCAATTCCGCAACAACAAAACAGGTATCGATCCTTCTGCTTCTATTTCTCCGTCAGCCAAACTCGGTGCCAATGTTTGGATTGGGCCGCTCGTATGCATTGGCGATCATGCCATTATCGGCGACAATGTAAAAATTCATCCGCACACTTTTGTGGGCGAGCAGGTGCGCGTAGGCGCAAATACCATTCTTCATGCAGGCGTAAAAATTTATCATGAATGTGTGATCGGTAACGATTGTATTCTTCATGCTGGAGTCGTCGTTGGGAGTGATGGATTTGGCTTTCAGCCCAACAGCGAAAACAACTACAAAAAAGTTCCGCACATCGGCAATGTGATCATCGAAGATCATGTTGAAGTTGGTGCCAACACAACCATTGACCGTGCTACGCTCGGCTCAACAATCATTCGCAAAGGTGTAAAGCTGGACAACCTCATTCAGATTGCACACAATGTAGAGATTGGCGAAAACACGGTCATTGCGGCTCAGACGGGCATTGCTGGCAGCACCAAAATTGGTCGCGATTGCCTGATCGGTGGCCAAGTTGGTATTGTGGGACATACAACTATCGGCGACCGCGTAAAAATTGCTGCGCAATCAGGGATTGGGAATCCTTTAAAAGACGATGAAATTGTGCAAGGCTCGCCTGCATTTTCTATTGGTGATTATAAACGTTCCTATGTTTTGTTCCGCAGCCTTCCTGATCTCAAAGCAAAAGTTCAGGACTTAGAAAAATTAATGAAAAATTCTGATCATTGATCCAGATGACAACGAATCAACGTACACTGAAAGCAGCCGTTACTGTTACCGGCGTTGGCTTACACACCGGAAAAAAAGCAAGTCTGACCTTTCGCCCTGCTCCCGAAAATCATGGTTTTAAATTTCAACGCATCGATCTTCCAAACAAACCGATCATCGACGCCGATGTGGACAATGTAGTGGAAACCGCGCGCGGCACAACACTCGAACAAAACGGTGGGAAAGTAAATACCACCGAACATGCACTCGCGGCACTCATGGGTTGCGACCTCGACAATGTGTTGATGGAAATTGATGGACCCGAAGTTCCGATCATGGATGGTAGTTCGTGGCCGTTTATTGTGGCACTTGAATCGGTTGGTTTTGAAGAGCAAAAGGCAGAACGTGAATATTTTGTCCTTACCGAAAACCTCACTTACGAAGACCCAATCAAGAAAGTAGAAATGCTCGCCGTTCCGCAAGACGCATTTCGCGTAACGGTTATGGTTGATTACAACAGCGAAGTATTGGGAACGCAACACGCATCAATGTATAGTTTGAGCGAGTTTAAAGAAAATATTTCGCGCTGCCGCACCTTCGTTTTCTTGCACGAACTCGAAGCCTTGCTTCAACACAACCTCATCAAAGGTGGCGATTTAGACAACGCCATTGTGCTCGTTGACAAACCCATGTCGAACGAAAAGCTGGATTACCTGCGCGAAGTGTTTAACAAACACGATGTTGAAGTAAAAGGCCAAGGCGTATTGAACAATACACAACTGCATTACTACAACGAACCCGCCCGCCACAAGCTCCTCGATATTGTTGGCGATCTCGCACTCGTAGGCGTACACATGAAAGCACACATTCTTGCTGCCCGCCCAGGTCATGCCGGAAATGTTGACTTTGCGCGAAAAATCAAAGAGCTTGTCAAAAAAGAACGTTCTAAAAAAGCTGAAACCACATTTGATCCACAAGCTCCAGCATTGCTCGATGTGCGTGAGATCATGAAAATTTTGCCACACCGCCAGCCATTTTTGTTTGTCGATAAAATCATCGAACTCACACCAACGTATGTCGTCGGTGTGAAAAACATCACCATGAGCGAATTTTGGACACAAGGACATTTCCCTGACGAACCCATTTTCCCTGGCGTTTTACAAGTTGAAGCGATGGCGCAAACGGGTGGTATTTTGTGTTTGAAAACAGTTCCCGATCCAGAAAATTACCAAACGTATTTTCTGAAAATCGAAAGTGTGAAATTCAAACAGAAAGTCATTCCTGGCGATACCTGTGTTTTCAAACTCGAATTGCTTACTCCAATTCGTCGCGGACTTTGCCACATGAAAGGCACAACGTATGTCAACAACAAAGTAGCATCCGAAGCCGAAATGCTTGCGCAAATCGTCAAAGTGCGCAACCTCGATGTTCCTAAAAAAGAAGCACAACCTGCCAGCGTATGATTTCTCCACTCGCCTCTATTCATCCAAATGCCAAACTGGGCAATAACGTTACCGTAGAACCATTTGCCTACATTCAAGGCGATGTTGTTATCGGAGACGATTGTTGGATTGGTCCGCACAGTTCAATTATGGACGGAGCGCGTATCGGCAAAAATTGTAAAATATTCCCAGGTGCTGTAATCAGTGCCATTCCGCAAGACTTAAAATTTGCAGGAGAAATCACAACTGCCGAAATTGGCGACAATACCACCATACGCGAATGCGTAACAATTAACCGCGGCACCAAAGACCGTTTCAAAACAGCCGTAGGGAATAATTGTCTCCTCATGGCCTACGTTCATCTTGGACACGATTGCATTGTTGGCAACAACGTTATTCTTGCCAATTCCGTCAATCTTTCTGGACATGTTACGATTGAAGATTTCGCCATTCTCGAAGGCTATGTGGGTGTTGGACAGTTTGTACGCATTGGTGCGCATTCATTTATTGGTGGGCAAACAGGTGTACGCAAAAACGTTCCTCCTTTTGTAAAAGCAGCGCGCGAGCCACTTGCTTATATCGGTGTGAATAGCATTGGTCTTCGTCGTCGCGGATATAGCGACGAACAAGTGCGCCAGATTGAAGACATTTACCGCACCTTGTATGTCAAAGGATTGAATGTTTCTAACGCGCTTTCTGTCATTGAAAAAGAAATGGCAGACACCGCTGAAAAAGCACAAATCCTGAAATTCATTACCGAATCGAAAGACGGCATCATTCGCGGTCTTGTTTGATTTTTTATTTTATCGTACTGATAATTAATAACTTACATATTTATCCGTTTGTAAACGGCTACGCATTTTAAAAAAATTTAGTTTTGAAAAAAACTAGATGTGAACAACGATAGAATTCCATTGCCTACCTTTGCTGAATTGGTTACCTACTACGGTCCTTACTTGGCCTTAGTTATTGCTATCATTATTGCATTTCTGATCATGCAATATATTTGGTTTAAGCGCGTCATTCGTGCTAAAGATGAAGAGATTAAAAGACTTGTTACGCATGAAAAAGAGTTGAATAAGCGAATACTTTTGATGCTTGACGAACGTATAAAAAGCACAAAAGATCATCCGCCAGAAGTTTCAAAGAAGCATAAAGAAGAGACAAATTCAAAAAAATAATTATTTTTACTAGTATTCTTAAAAGCCATGATCACACTACTTATACTTGTCTTTCTCGGCTTAATGTTACTTGCCGTGATGGTGTTTCAAAGCATTCGCTTGAGAAACATGCTTAAACATGATGCCGTGCTGTTTAGCTTTCAGGAGGCACGTGCAGAGCTTGTTTTGAGTTTAGCCGATGCAACGCATAATCCATCAATTGCTCACCATGATTTAATTGCGTTAAGAGACTTATATCGTCAAGCAGAGGTTGCTATTGCGAATTTCGACAAATTAAAGGTTGAAGTGTTTACACTGAAACATTTTATCAATGTAATTTCAAACGTTCGTATTTCTTCCGAAAGCCTAAAGTCTATCGCTACACATCATCCCATCGTACAAGAACAGAAATTACGTTTTGGCACTCGGCTATTTTTTGCTTATGGTGTTTACATTCCTTTTTTACGTTTTCGTTTATTAGTTAAGATCTTGGGGTTCTTAACACGTTTTTTTATTCGTCGTAAGCTTGATAAAATTGCGAGTGGCTATCGCATTTATCGCGATCTAGAATCGAACTACAACAATGATCTTTCTCATTGCTAAACAAAAATCTCTCAGATTGTTTGTTTAGTTTTGCTCGTGCTACACATCACTCTCGACAGTATTGGCAAACGTTACCTCCGCGAATGGATTGTGCGCGGTGTTTTTCATGAATTTTCCCCAGGTTCAAAAACCGTTTTGTTGGGAGCAAATGGTTCAGGCAAATCAACCCTTTTGCAATTGGTTGCCGGAAACTTGATGGCTACCGAAGGCGCGCTCACCTATACAATTCAAGACAAAAAAATACCGCAAGAAGAAATTTTCAAGTACCTCAGTATCGCCGCACCTTACCTCGAACTGATGGAGGAATTTACATTGTTTGAATCTGTTGCTTTTCAAGAAAAATTCAAACCCTGGCGAAATGGATTGACTGCGAAAAACGTCATTCAGATTTCGGGCCTGGAACATGCGCAACACAAACAAATCCGAAATTTTTCTTCTGGCATGAAACAACGCGTTCGCCTGAGTCTCGCTATTCTTGCCGATACGCCGTTGCTCCTACTCGATGAGCCTTGTGCCAACCTCGATCATAACGCAATGGATTGGTATGGAAAATTAATTGGCGATCACGATAGCAACCGTACCATTGTGGTGTGCTCAAACAAACAACAGGAAGAATATTTTTTCTGCACCGAAGAAATTAACGTCGAAAATTTTAAGTAACTGTTTAAAATTTGTTTTTGAGAATTGTTATGATGGATTTTTGTGCCAGACGAGGCGCGTTTTGAAGGCCATAGCGGAGCTGCTACGGTCAAAAAACGCAACGAAGTATGGTGCAAAAAGACACATAACAAAATCAAAGGATAAAATTTAAACAGTTACTAAGAACAAGGCGTAAGTTTCTTTTCCGCATTCCTTTTCCTAACTTCGTCCTGTGCCGAACAGCCTTCTCGACACTCCGATCGAACACTTAAAAGGAGTCGGGCCTGAACGAGCGAAACTGCTCAAATCAGAACTCGAAATCATCACCTACGGTGATCTCCTACGCTGGTATCCATACCGGTATGTCGATCGTACCCGTTTTTATACCACGCGCGAAATCTCTCCCGATTTGCCTTATGTGCAATTGCGTGGACAAATTCTGGATGTAAAAATTGTTGGTCAGAAGCGTGGACAACGCATGACGGCGCGTTTTACAGATGGCGTTGGAACACTCGAGCTGGTTTGGTTTCAAGGATGGAAATGGTTGCAAGGAAAATACCTTCCCGGAAAAGAATACATCATTTTTGGAAAACCTACTGTTTTCAATGGGTCTATGAATATGGCGCACCCAGAAGTAGAAGAAGTAGTGGAAGGAAAAATACAACAAGCCAATGCCTTGCAACCCATGTATTCGACAACCGAACGCATGAAAACGCGCGGGATGGATTCCAAAGCCTTGATGCGCATGTTGAAAACACTTGTTCCGCTGATTGCAGGACAAGTAAACGAAACGCTTCCCGAATCCATTACGTCGAAACACAAAATGCTTTCGCGCGAAGAATCATTAAAACAAATTCATTTTCCTTCAACGCCCGAAGTCCTGCGCCGCGCAGAAACACGCATTAAATTTGAAGAGTTTTTATACATCCAGTTGCGGCTGCTTCGTGTGCGCGCACAACGCCGTTTAAATTATCAAGGATTCGATTTTGCTACGGTTGGCGAACGCTTCAATTCGTTTTATAAAAATTATTTACCCTTTGCCCTTACCGATGCGCAAAAGCGTGTCATCCGTGAAATCCGCACCGATATTGGTTCTGGCAAACAAATGAATCGTTTGCTGCAAGGCGATGTGGGCAGCGGAAAAACAGTTGTGGCCTTGATGTGTATGCTCATTGCGGCTGACAATGGTTTCCAATCGTGCCTCATGGCGCCAACCGAAATTCTTGCGGTTCAACATTTCCATACGTTGCGCGATTTGTTGAAAGACATGCCCGTACACATTGGCTTACTCACCGGAAATACGAAGCAACGTGAACGCAACGTATTGCATGCCGAATTGCGTTCGGGCATGATGCAAATTTTAGTTGGCACGCATGCCTTGATTGAAGATAAAGTACAATTTGCGAATCTTGGCCTTGTGGTAATTGATGAACAACATCGGTTTGGCGTAGAGCAGCGTTCGCGCTTGTGGCGTAAAAGTTCGCGCCCACCACACATTCTTGTAATGACCGCAACGCCCATTCCGCGCACCTTGGCCATGACCTTGTTTGGCGATCTAGATTCTTCGGTCATCAACGAATTACCGCCAGGTCGCAAGCCCATCAAAACGGTTCATTTCTTTGATTCGCAGCGCGAGCGTGTCTTTGGTTTTATGCGCGAAGAGATTGCTAAAGGCCGACAGATTTACCTCGTCTATCCACTCATTCAGGAATCTGAAAAAATGGATTACAAAGATTTGATGGATGGTTACGAAAGCATTGCGCGTGCTTTTCCTCCACCGCAATTTCAAATCAGTATTGTGCATGGACAAATGAAACCTGCGGATAAAGATTTTGAAATGCAACGCTTTGTCAAACACGAAACACAAATCATGGTAGCCACAACGGTTATTGAAGTTGGTGTCAACGTGCCGAATGCGTCTGTGATGATTATAGAAAGTGCCGAACGGTTTGGTTTATCGCAATTGCATCAGTTGCGTGGGCGTGTTGGGCGTGGTGCCGAACAATCGTTTTGTATTTTGATGACCGGAAATAAACTGAGCAAAGAATCGAAATTGCGCATGGAAACTATGGTGCGTACCAACGATGGTTTTGAAATTGCTGAAGTTGATTTAAAACTACGTGGTCCAGGCGATCTTGAAGGAACCAAACAAAGCGGCTTACTTGGCTTACGCTTAGCCGATTTATCGAAAGATGGAAAAATTTTAGAGCTTGCGCGTGTCGCTTCTGCCGAAATCCTCGACCGCGATCCGCGCTTAGATTTGCCCGAGCATCACGCGCTTCGCGATGAGTTGAATCGCGAGCATCTGGGCAATGTCAATTGGAGTCGGATTTCTTAACGCACACTATCCAAAACCGAATCTTCTACGGGTTTCGGAATTTCGTACCACGGCAAGCGTTGTGTTTGCAATTTTTGTTGGTACTCCGTTGCAAGCGAGATGCGTTTGTGAACCGTTGCCAATTCGTGCAAGCGGTACAAATAATTTTTCATCGAAGAAATTTCGCCGGGCACAAGCGTCATGGAATTGTACCACTTGTAATACTGCATACACGATTCAAAAGAAGCGCGCGAAAGTTGATCGGCTAGTTCGGTTGCTCCGCTTCGGTAAGCAGTTTCAATCAGACTCAATTGATCGTCATCAACCGGAACCTGAGCAAGTGGAAATTCGGCATTGCATTTTCTGATTATGGCTATCGCATCATCGGTGCGTCGCGCATCGCAGGCGGCTTCGGCGGCACGTGCGCAGGCAGCGCGCATGGGCGATGTAAACATGCGCAAAACCGTTTCGTCAACATTCACATTCAGATTTGTAACACCGCCCCAAGCAAATTTATTTAAAATAAAATCGCTCGTTTTTTTCACATTGACTTGCGGACGTTCGTACAAATTGGCCTGTTGACGTTCATTTTTAAAAGGAACTAAGCGATACGCCAAACCTTCCAATTGTAAAAATTCATCCAAACCAATGTATGCACTACCCGGCATGTTGAGGGCAAAATATACCGGACGTTTCCAATCGTTATGCGCCAAGAAATCGAGAATAATCATTTGGTCTTTTAAGATGTACGACCCACGCAAAGCCCAAATGATCGTGTCTTGCGGCTCGCGTTGATTATCGGTGTGTTGTTCGTAACCAAAATTTTTCAAGCTTACCGGCAATTGCATGAAACGCGACGGAATGAAATTCAGCGTGTCGTTGTAGGTGCTGATAAAACGATCTTCCAAGCGTTTGCTAACAAAAAACTGTACCGTTTTTTTCAAATCAGCCGTATCGTTATTCTGCGAAAAGATATTGAGGTAATCGCGCGTTCCTTCGCGGTAATCCCACGAATCGAGCGTCAATGGCAAGGGATCCGAATCGTGGTATTTGCGTTTGAGTTGATCGATGTACCAATCGCTGCGAAGCAATGACAAACAAACAATGCGCACATCGCGACGCACGCCGAGCACTTCTTGTGCAAACCACAACGGAAACGTATCGTTATCGGCGTATGTAAACAAGACCGCATTCTTCTCGCACGATTCCAACATATTAACGGCAACATCCCTAGCCGCCGTTCGATTCCGACGGTTGTGGTCATCAAAATTTTGAACGCCAAGCACCAACGGCACAAACATACCGAGTATCAATACAAAACTAATCGCGCTTACTAATTTTGTTTTACTGAATTTCTTTTGCTCCGCATCCTCGATCACATAATGCGCAAGCGCCAAAATTCCAATGCCTATCCAGATCGCAAAGGCATAAAACGAACCTACATACGCATAATCACGTTCGCGCGGCTGGTAAGGCGTTTGGTTGAGGTATAACACAATGGCTAAGCCTGTAAAAACAAAGAGTAGCAAAACAACAAAGGCATCATTTTGTGCTCGCTTGAAATGCCAGTACAAGCCAAACAATCCGAATAAAAGTGGAAGCAGAAAATAGCGGTTGCGCGATTTATTGGCGCGTTCGCGATCAGGCAATAAATGTTGATCGCCCAATCGATCGTCAAGCAAAGGAATACCTGTCAAAAAATTCCCATCTGCATCGTTTCCATAACCAAGCCGATCGTTTTGTCGTCCAAGAAAATTCCAAAGGAAATATCGGAAATACAACATGCCGCATTGATGCGAGGTAAAGTATTTCAAGTTTTCGGTAAATGTTGGCAACATGATCGTATCGCCCAGATGCGTCAAATCGCCTGTATAAACGGCTTCGCCTTTTACATTGCCATGAACTTGATAGCCTTGAGCAGAACCCGAATTCCACATGCGTGGAAAAAACGTGCAAAACCGATCATCGTAATTAGAAACACTTTTCTTGCGCGCATCGCTGATGATGTAATGGCCCTCTTTTTCGCTTCGCACATAAACCGGATCGCCATCGGTATAAGGCTCTTCCATGTCTAATGGCGTATTGTAGTATGGGCCATACAGCAAAGGCCAATCGCCATACTGTTCGCGGTTGAGGTAACGCAACATGCTGATCGCATCTGACGGGTTGTTTTCGTTGATCGGTGTTCCTGCATTGGCGCGAATGACTAAAACAAAAAACGAAGAGTAACCAATAATGAGTGTGGTGATGCTGAGCAAAACAACATTTAAAATAGCACGGCGGTTATAGGTTAAGGCAATGATGACACCACACAAAATAATGGCAAGCAATACAGGCAATGCTTTTCCATACGTTGCGGCGGCAATAAATGCAAGCATAAAAAACAAGACATTCAAAAACAGGAACACATAAAACACTTTTTTATTCCCCGTTTGCGAATAAAATAAGCCAGCTATCAATAACGAAACGAGTAATAAAAAATAAACGATGGTTCCGGTATGAAATGACGTTCCTAGTTTATTGACAAACCACAATTCGTAATTGCCCGCCGCACTTACCAGCCCCGGAACAATTCCGTTCTGCACAAAACCCAGCAAGATCAACGAAACAATTCCGGCACCAATAAAACCAATGCGTGTATTCGGAAACTTTCGGTAGTAAAACACAAAAACAACAGCCGGAATAACCAACAAATTGAGCAAATGGACACCAATGCTCAATCCGATGAGAAAAAAAATAAAAACAATCCAGCGCATCGCGCGCGGCTCGTCGGCTTCATCTTCCCAACGCAAAATTGCCCAAAAAACAACCGCCGTAAACAAGGACGATAAGGCATACACTTCGCCTTCAACAGCCGAAAACCAAAACGAATCGGTAAACGCATACGCCAACGCACCAAAAGCCCCCGCCCCCAAAACTGCCACAACACGCACCCACGAATACACGCCCTCGCCTTTCAACGTGATTTTTTTTGCCAAATGCACAATGCTTAGATGCAAAAAGAAAACCGTAAACGCACTCGCCAGCGCCGACATCACATTGATCCACCACGCCACTTGGTGCACATCGCCAAACGACAAAAGCGAAAACACCCGTCCAAACAGCAGAAACAATGGCGCACCGGGCGGATGTCCCGTTTCTAAACCATAAACCGATGCAATGTACTCGCCACAATCCCAGAAACTCGCAGTTGGCTCAACACAATAAATATACACCGCAGCAGCAATGAAAAAAACAAGCCATGCGGCGATCCGATTGTAGAAACGAAATTGGTGTAAGTTGAGCATCGGGCGCAAAGATAATGCTTACGGCATCATAAAATGAATTGCACGTCTTTGCTTTATTTAGAAATTAGCTGACGCCAAAACAACAAGAAAACCCGTCAAGAAAAGCAGCACAAGCAAGCCCGCTAAAACACCTGTTAACATTGCCTGATTCATCAATTTCAAATTATCAGGACTGTATAAATCTGGCTGTAACGAAACCTTCTTTTTTACTTGCTCGCATTTAACGAGACCGATAATGAGTAGAATGACTCCAACAGGAAAAAACACCAATAAAAAAATCATCCCTGCAAATAAAAACGCTGCTGCTTTTTTTGCCTCACGATACATCAATAAACCATTTTCATCTTCGGTTTGACGCATCAACGCGTTGAACGTTTTTTTGGTAGTCGTGGTTTTCTTTACATTATAATATATGGTATCGCTAGGATTTTTTGCGGTGCTCGCTACGATCAAAGAATCTGAAGCTGGAAGAATGGGTTTTTCTACAACCCCATTTCCCATTGTTTGTTGCACTTCGCCAACAGATGCTGGTTGCTTTTGTTGTTCGCCATTATCGTGCTGCTGATGTTGCGAAACGGCTTGTTTTTTATCCCAATAAAAACCATCGCGGTAATGCCGACGCTCAAACGAACAAGAAACAAATACAAGACAAACTAGAAACAGGGTTATGCTACGCATTTTGCTATGTTTCTAACGAAGATACAAAAACAAGCCATTACTCGAAAAACAAGGCATACAAAACCCGAAAACACGCCGAAACCCTTATCTTTGTACGCTTATGAAAATTTCTTACCACTGGCTCAACGATTATCTTCCGACAGGTTTTTCTGCCGAAGAAACAGCACGTTTACTCACCGATTGCGGACTCGAAACAGAAGGCATTGAAACAGCAGAATCTGTCCCTGGCGGATTGCGTGGACTGTTTATTGGCGAAGTCAAAGAAAAAGCCAAGCATCCCAACGCCGATAAACTCTCCCTCACCAAAGTTGATGTGGGTGGGCCTGAACTGTTGAGCATTGTGTGCGGCGCTCCGAATGTTGAGGCTGGACAAAAAGTTGTTGTTGCCGTTGTTGGAACGATTGTTCATCCAACAAGTGGCGAACCGTTTGAAATCAAGAAATCAAAAATACGCGGCGAATTATCGGAAGGCATGATTTGCGCCGAAGATGAAATTGGCCTTGGAAAATCGCACGACGGTATTCTCGTGCTTCCTGCTGATGCACAAGTGGGCATGCGTGCTGCTGAATATTTTAAACTCGAATCCGATCAGGTGTTGGAAATTGGCCTTACACCCAATCGTGCCGATGCCGCATCGCATTTTGGCGTTGCCCGCGATTTGTCAGCCGTCATGTTAGCACAAACGCTTCGAAACGATCCAACTGCCGAACATCAAGCAGCGAAACTTCCGCAGATGTTCGCGTTCTCTGACGATTTAAATCCTTCCTCCGTAAGCGTTGAACTTCAAAATCCTGAAGCTTGTATTCGTTATTCGGGTGTTATGATTTCAGGCATCGAAGTGAAACCTTCGCCAGCTTGGTTGCAACGTCGGCTTAGTGCAATTGGCGTGCGTCCAATCAACAACGTTGTGGATGTTACGAATTATGTTTTGCACGAATTGGGTCAACCGCTCCATGCTTTTGATGCCGATAAAATTGCTGGTAAAAAAGTCATTGTTCGCAAAGTCGATGAAGGAACACCATTCGTTACACTTGATGGTGTTGAACGAAAACTTGCAGCGCAAGATCTTATGATTTGCGACACCGAAAAACCCATGTGTATTGCTGGTGTTTTTGGCGGATTGCATTCCGGTGTTTCTGAAAACACAAAAGCTATTTTCCTCGAAAGCGCATGCTTCGAACCCGTTCATGTGCGTAAGACATCGAAACGTCATACGTTAAAGACCGATTCTTCTTTTCGTTTTGAGCGTGGTACCGATCCCAACTTGACAATGGTTGCACTGCAACGCGCAGCGTGGCTATTGAACGAAGTAGCCAATGGCGAAGTTAGCTCTGCGCCTATTGATATTTATCCAACACCAGTTGAAGCAACAGAAATTGCGTTTTCGTATTCCTACTGCGACGCCTTGATTGGCAAAGCGATTGAACGTTCCTTGATTCGTAAAATTTTACTCGCGCTCGGAATCGAAATTGTTCATGAAAGTAACGATGCGTTATTGCTTGCTGTTCCACCATTCAAAGTAGATGTCAAACGCGAAGCCGATGTGGTGGAAGAAGTGTTGCGTATTTATGGCTACAACAATATCGGATTTCCAGAACAAGTACGCGGGTCGCTCTCGTATGCGCCAACGCCCGATGCCGAACGCGCACAAACAACCATTGCCAATTTACTTGCTGCACAAGGATTTCAGGAAATGGTCAACAATTCATTGACCAAAGCCGCGTACTACGAAGGACTGAATCTCGTCGAAAATACAAGTGCTGTTGAATTGCTCAATCCCTTGAGTTCTGATTTATCTGTACTACGCCAAACACTTTTGTTTGGCGGACTCGAAGTGATTACCTACAACCAAAACCGCCGTCAGTTGGATTTGCGTTTGTATGAATTTGGAAAAGTTTACCGCAAGAAAAACGACGTGCCCGAAAATATTTGGCCATACGAAGAAGAACGTCGCTTAATGGTTTTGATGACGGGCCGTAAACAACCCGAAAGTTGGAATACAAGCAACGATGCACTCGGATTTTTTGATTTGAAAAATACCGTACATCAAATTTTGCAACGCGTCGGAATCAGCGAAGGCGTAAAATCGGAAAACATAAATGATGCCTTTATTGTTGAAGGATTGCTTTACAAGAATGGCAAAAGAGAACTCGTTCGTTTTGGCAAAGCTACAAAAGCACTGTTGAAAAAAACAGATACCAATGCTGTTGTCTGGATTGCCGAATTTAATTGGGACACCGTGATGCACCTCTTGGCAAAAAGCAAGGGTGTTCATTTCTCCGAAGTTCCAAAATTCCCTGCAGTTCGCCGCGATTTGGCGTTGGTCTTAGATCGTCAAATTTCGTATCAGGAATTGGAACAGCTTGCTTATCAAACCGAGCGCAAACTTTTGCGGCATGTAAATTTATTTGACGTGTACGAAGGCGATAAAATTGGCAAAGAGAAAAAATCGTACGCCTTGAGTTTTACGCTGCAAGACGAAAACGCAACATTGACAGACAAAGAAATTGAAAAAGTCATGGAGCGTTTAGCGAAAGCTTACACCGAAAAAATGGGTGCGCAAATTCGGAGTTGAGAAATACACGCATAGAAATTTAATGCGATGAAAAACACCTCCTATTTCTTTCTTCTGGGTGTATTGATACTCTTTTTTTCATTTTCCTCCTTTAGGGGTAAAGAAAAAGTATATCGTGGTGGCGTATATCGTAAATCATTCCAATCTTTTTTGTTTCTCGAGAAAGATTCGTTTAAGTTCAAACACAGAACCAAGCACCATACAACATTCATCGATCGTGGCATTTATGTTAAACGGCACGATACCTTGTTTTTCAATTCCTTGTTTGACGCGCCAGATACAACATTCTCTCGCTATCTAAAATTAGCTTTTAGCGAAAATTATTCCTCGCAACCAGATTCAAGCATGCTCATCCTTGCGAATAAAACGGGCACAGACATGAAGCATATCGTGATCAAACGTGGCACTGTGCTACTATGGCAACAGGAAGTATTAGCCAAACACGACAAACTGGTTTTTCATTTTCCGTGCGAAGAAAATAAAGATGTTACTATTTCGTATGATAAACTTGAACGCAGTTTTTCGCCAAAAGAAGTGATGGTTTTTGAAAATCATTGTGATACACTATACATTCGTGGCCCTATGCTTTATTATGGCATCAAAAAGAAAGATACGATAACGTTAAATCCGATCGAATTATTGGCTAATAAGATCATTGAGGTTGAAAAATGAATATGCAAAACGAACATACAGAAGTTTATGACACGCTCAAAAAATACATAGCGCGCCATATTCAGCTAACGGAGGAAGAAGAACGTTATTTTGTTTCTTTATTACGCATTACTATGGTAAAAAAGAAGCAGTGTATTGTTCAACCTGACTTTATTTGTAGATACAGAAGCTATGTTTTCTCTGGTTCGATGCGTGCTTATTTGATTGATAGTAACGCGCAGGAACATACGATTGCTTTTGCAATTGACGATTGGTGGATTACAGATTACACTAGCTATATTTTTCAGCAACCGGCAACACTTTTTGTTGAAGCACTAGAGGAGACCGTGTTGGTACAATTGGATTACAACGCAGAACAGTTATTGATGGAAACAGTACCTAAATTTGAACGCTTTTTTCGAATCATTACACAACGATCTTTTGCATTTTTACAACAGCGGATGCTCTCGAATTTATCTATGACAGCCGAACAACGCTATGAATTATTCATGAATAAGTACCCACAGATTTCGCAGCGTGTCCCACAATATGCATTGGCTTCGTATTTAGGAATGAGTACCGAATACCTGTCGAAGCTACGCAACAACCGGATTTCTAAAAAAAGTTGAACTAGTTCAACTAAATTTCCTAAACCAGTTCATTTTTATGGTGCGTTAGTCATGACACCTTTGTATCGTCAATAATGACAAAATCTAAAACAAAGCAACATGACAACACTAGAAAAATTAAGATTTGACGTGCCTACGCGCGATGAAGTATCAGCACCAAACCAAGTAATTTTTGATTCAATGCAAAATACGTTTGGAATGATTCCAAATCTTTATGCAACTTTTGCATGGAATGATACAGCCTTAGCCGATTATCTTGCGTTGCAAAATCGCAAGAATACGCTATCTGCAAAAGAACGAGAGATTATTAACTTAGTTGTTAGTCAAGTAAACGATTGCAAGTATTGTATCCCAGCGCATACAGCAATTAGTAAAATGCTTGGCTTTACTGATCAACAGATTCTAGAAATTCGTAGATCTCAAATTTCTTTCGATCTCAAATTTGATGCTTTAGCAAAATTTGTACGAGAAACAGCCATCAATCGTGGTCGGCCTTCTGAAAATGCTGCTGATGCTTTGTTTGAAGCAGGCTATACCAAAGCCAATATTGTTGATATGATGATGATTATTGGCGATAAAATCATTAGCAATTACTTACACAATTTTACACAAATCAAAGTCGATTGGCCGGAAGTTCCAAAAATCTAAGAGCTTGTTTAAAATTTGTTTTTGAGAATTGTTATGATGGCTTTTTGTGCCAGACGAGGCGCGTTTTGAAGGCCATAGCAGCGCGCCTACGGTCAAAAAACGCAACGAAGTATGGTGCAAAAAGGCGCATAACAAACTCAAAGGATAAAATTTAAACAGGCTCTAAACACCACAAAGCAATGAAAAATAGAATCTGGTTTATAACGGGTATCTCAAGCGGATTAGGTCAAGCACTAGCGCAAGAAGCAATCTCAAAAGGGGACTTTGTTATCGGGACTTTCCGAAATAAAGATCAAGCTGATTTATTTACACAAGCGCATCATGCAAACGCAGTCGGTTTAGTTCTTGATCTCAACGATCACGTGGCCATTGACCTAACCGTAAAACAAATTGAAGATAAGTACAATCGCGTCGATGTTTTGGTAAACAACGCCGGATTTGGCTTTGCTGGTGCTGTTGAAGAAGCAAGTATGGAGGAGGTACGAGCTGTTTTTGAAACAAACTTTTTTGGTTGTCTCAAATTAACACAAGCATTCCTACCACTATTCCGAAAGCAAAAGCATGGCCACATCATTCAAATTTCATCGCACGGTGGATTCAAAGCTTTTGCTGGATTTGGAATTTACAATGCCAGCAAATTTGCTTTAGAAGGATTTAGCGAAGCTCTTGCACAAGAAATTGCACCTTTCGGAATTAAGTTAACGCTAGTTGAACCTGGGCCATTCCGAACAAATTTTGCAGGATCATCTTTCCGGATGGCAGAAAAAAGCATTGCCGATTATCATGCTACCGCAGGCGCTTTTCGTGAACGGATGCAATTCGTCAATGGCAAACAAGAAGGTGATCCAACGAAAGCCGCACATGCAATTTTCTACATTTCGAAACAAGAAAAACCACCATTACGTCTTCCGCTTGGAAAAATCGCCCTTGTATCGTTAAACACAAAAATAGAACTGGTGCAAAAAGATATAACTGATTTTCAGGAATTAGCTACACAAGCCGTTTATGAATAATTCTTCTACAATACATATTCTATTCACTCACAAAAAAACCGCCGCTTCGTCTGACAACAAAGCGGCGGTTTTTAAATTAGTTGTTCTATCAATTAATCTATTTCTCAAACTCTACTGTAAATTCTACACGGCGATTTTTCGCGCGGCCAGCGGCTGTATCGTTTGTGTCTTTTGGACGGGTTTCGCCGTAACCAGCAGAACGCAAACGCGATGCATCAACGCCTTTGCTGACGAGGTATGCTTTTACCGCTTCGGCACGACGGCGCGATAAATCCAAATTCTTTGCATCATCACCTTGGCTATCGGTATGGCCATCGATGCTGAGTTTATAGTCTGGATTTTCTTTCATGATTTTCACCACGTTGTCAAGAATCTTGTACGAACTTGGCTTGATGATATCTTTGCCACTTTCAAATTGGATTCCGGTCAAGGCTTGCTCAAATACTTTTTTCACTTCTTCTTTTACTTCAGGGCAACCTTTGTTAGAAGCAGGTCCAGCGTTTTTCGGACAATTATCGTCTTTGTCGGCAATACCATCACCATCGGTATCAGGGCAACCTTTAAATTGTGTTGCGCCTTTTACGGTTGGGCAAGCATCTTCGGTGTCGATGATGCCATCGCCGTCGGTATCAGGACAGCCGTTGAAATTGGCCAGACCTTTTACAGTTGGACATTTATCTTCTTTGTCCATCACACCATCACCATCGGTATCAGGGCAACCGCCAAATTGCATCAATCCAGCCGCATCAGGACAAGCGTCTTGCGCATCGGTAATGCCATCGCCGTCTTTGTCTGGGCAACCGTTCAACGCTGGAATTCCAGCAACATCAGGACATGCATCTAAATTATCAGCAACGCCATCTTTGTCTTTATCCATAATACAACCCGTAGCATCAACCAAAGCAGAGAGTGGCGTTTGCGGACATTTATCGCGACGATCGGAAACGCCGTCTTTGTCTTCGTCTTTCTTCTTACCAAGATCAAATGTTAGACCTACGGCATGCAAGAGTTGCATATCATTGGCTTCGTTGGTTGTTACACGATCACGACGATCGTGATTGGTAAATCCATAATTGATCTGATAAACAGCATGAATTGATTGTGTGAGGCGGAATGGAAAGCCCAAACCGGCATTGAGAACCGCATCGCGGCCTTCTTTCACATTGTACTTATCAAGTTTTTGTCCGCCAACACCTGCAAAAAGGTATGGACGCAAGAATGCGTCTTCATTTTTTACAAATTTGAAGCGAAGGTCAACTTGCCCATTGAGCATTCTACTTTTAAATCCGGTACTGTTGTCGTTTTGAAAAACACCATATTCACCATAAGAACCCATGAGTGCCAAGTCAAATCGCGGTGTCAGGTAACGCGAGATGGAAAGAGCGCCAAACATATAGGCTGATTGGTCAAAACGAAAAAAACGATTCCCTAATTCGCCGTTGTATTCGGCGCGTCCGGCATATAAGCCGATAGACCAAGGGCGGTCTTGTGTTTGCGCTTGCAGGTCTTGCAAGCAAAGGATTGCCGCAGCAGCAATCAGCATTTTTTTCATAAGTATAGATTTTTGGTTAAGGCCTGAGCCATTGCAAAGATAGGGCCAAAAAGAGCAAGTAGTAATATTATTACATTGTTATTACTTACCTGTTTTAAATGGTATGGCGGTTTATAGCCCAATTTGTTTGGGTTGCTATTCTCCTTTTGGCCATGCCTATTTATAGTATGTCATTGAAATTTAGGCCATTGAGAATCGGCTGTAAGGAAATTAATCTTCGTAACTTCGTCGTCCTTTTTAGCAAGTAAACATTATGCATCGTACGCACACCTGCGGAGAACTCCGCATCGCACAAGCCGGACAAACCGTAACCCTGAGCGGCTGGGTTCAAATTACACGTGATTTTGGCGGATTAACCTTTGTCGATTTACGCGATCGGTACGGAATTACACAACTCGCATTTAATATGAGCACTGACGCTGCTCTTTGCGAAGCTGCACGCAAATTGGGCCGCGAATTTGTAGTTAAAGCAACGGGGCTTGTGCGTGAGCGCGAAAATAAAAATCCGAAATTACCAACAGGCGATATTGAAATCATTGTTTCGGAATTTACCATTCTGAACGAGGCCAAAACACCACCATTTACCATCGACGATGAAACAGATGGTGGCGATGATTTGCGCATGAAGTACCGTTATTTAGATATTCGTCGTGCACCTGTGCGCGAGAGTTTGTTGTTGCGTCATCGCATGGCACAAGAAGTGCGGCAGTTTTTGAGTGGCGAAGAGTTTATCGAAGTTGAAACGCCTGTGCTCATTAAATCCACACCGGAAGGTGCGCGCGATTTTATTGTTCCTTCACGCATGAATGCAGGACAGTTTTACGCCTTGCCACAATCGCCACAAACATTTAAGCAGTTGTTGATGGTGGCTGGAATGGATCGCTATTTTCAGATTGTGAAATGTTTCCGCGATGAAGATTTACGCGCCGACCGTCAACCTGAATTTACACAAATCGACTGCGAAATGAGCTTTGTGGAACGCGCCGATATTCTCAACATGTTTGAAGGTCTCGTGCGTCATTTGTTTAAAAAAGTAAAAGGCGTTGATATTGGTACGTTG
>JAAFIA010000021.1:0-32357 GCA_013298545.1 Bacteroidota bacterium
CGCAAAGGTCAGGAAATTGCACTCAATCCGCCGCATCACGACGACGACGACGATGATTATCGCCGTCCCGCAAAAGCGCAGCCTAAAAAAATGAGCGAATCGCGCATCGCCGGATTTATTGACGATCCGCATCAACGCATCGTATATATCTACGATCCGCAAGTGCGTTGGATCATTCACATTGAACTCATGCGCATTGTGGATGAGGATGTGAAAATCATGTATCCCAAAACAACGAAAATTGTTGGGGCTGCTCCAAAACAATACAAACAAGTTATTCTTCCGCCAGTTGATGAAGATGATGAAGATGTGGAGGATGATGAAGAAGACAAAAAGAATAAAAATCGGGCCTTTACCGCTGAAGAGGAATTTGAAGAAGATCACGACTTAGAAGGAACAGAAACTGATCCTGATGCGGTTGTTGAAGAAGGGGAAGCCGAAGCGGGTGGAGAAGAGGAAGCGAGTGAAGAAGAAGCTGGCGATGATTTTGGATTCTCCGATTTTGGCAGCGAAGGCGGCGAAGATTATTAATAGCTATTCAGACCAACCAGAAAAAAGGGAATCGATGAAACCACTTCTGGTGATTGTTGCAGGCGCTACGGCTGTTGGAAAAACGGCTGTATCTATTCAATTGGCAAAACATTTCGATACCGAAATCCTTTCGGCAGATTCGCGCCAATTTTTTCGCGAAATTCCGATTGGTACTGCTGCACCTTCAATCGCAGAGCAAAATGGTATTGTACATCATTTCATTGGCTCGCACACGATTGCCGAATCGGTTGATGCTGGACGTTTTGAACGCGAAGCGATGGTTGTTTTGGAGGAATTGTTCACCCGAAAAAAAATAGCATTTGTTTGTGGCGGATCTGGCTTATACATAGATGCCTTATGTCATGGATTTGATGCTTTGCCGCTCGGAAGTTCAGAAATTCGCGAAGCGTTACGAAAGCAATTGGAAACATCGGGCATCGCTAGTTTACAGGAAGAATTGCAAGCAAGCGATCCAGTATATTTCGAACAAGTCGATCAGCAAAATCCGGTGCGGTTGATCCGGGCCTTGGAAATTATTCGGCAAAGCGGAAAAAAATATTCTGAATTGCGTTCGGGGAAAAAAGTGGAACGGCCCTTTCGTGTCTTAAAAATTGCGTTGGATATGGATCGTGCTGTCTTATACGAGCGCATCAACAAGCGCGTGGATGCGATGGTTGCGCAAGGGCTTGAAGCGGAGGCGCGGGCGGTGTTGCCGTTTCGCAATTTTAATGCCCTACGCACAGTTGGTTACAAAGAGTGTTTCGATTTTTTCGATAGAAAAATGGATTGGACGACAGCCGTTGATTTAATCAAACAACATTCGCGAAATTATGCCAAACGCCAAGGCACATGGCTGCGGCGCGATCAGGAAATGAATTGGTTTCAAGCAAACGATTGGAACGCTATTTTAACCTGTATCGAACAACAAATGAAGACTGATTGATTTTATGCCGAACAATGAATTACCAATCTTTGTTAATTGAACGAGAATGCAAAATAATTCGGTATCGTCGGCGTTCAAAAACGCATTTCACAACTTGCAATACCTAACTTTGTCCAGCAGTTAACCCAATGGTCGATCTTTTACGCAAACATTTTCGCTTAATCAGTTGGATCGCTCTTTTTTTGGTGGGCGGAATTTCTGCGCTTTCGTTATACGAATTGCGCAACATTAAATTTGATTACGATTTTGAAAGTTTCTTCCCAGACGAAGACAACGACCTCGAAGCATACTTAGAATACCGCAAAACATTTGAATATGACAATGAGTTTGTTCTTGTTGCCATTGAAAATAAACAAGGTGTCTTTCGTCCTGATTTCTTAGATCGTGTGCGTACGTTGAGCGATTCGCTGAAAGAAATGAAGGACATGACGAGCGTTGTGTCGCCAACAAACCTCACCAATACCATCATCAGCGATCTTGGGCCAATTCAAACGCCCTTATTGCACATCGATCAACCGGAAGTCTTACCCGCCGATTCGGTTCAGGTTTACCGTTCAGAAGAATTGGTTGGTTCCTTCTTTTCGCTCGATGCCAAATCACTTTGTTTGTTTTTAAAAACTACGGAAGGTATTTCCAAAGAAGCATCGGATTCGCTGCTTACCAAAATGGAGAAAGCCATTGCCATCGGAAAATTTGACCGTGTGCATATTGCCGGAAAGATGAACGGGCAAAAAGTGTATCTGGATAAATTGCGAAACGAGTTTATTATCTTCTTCATTGCTTCTTTCTTCCTGGTGGTCTTGTTTTTATTCATTTCGTTTCGCTCACTCTGGGGAATTTGGGTTCCTGTGGTGGTGGTTTTGCTTTCTATTCTCTGGACCTTGGCCTTAATGACGTTCTTAGGAAAAGCACTCGATATTATGACGGTACTTTTACCAACAATGATGTTTGTGGTAGGCATGTCAGATGTTGTGCATATTGTAACGAAATACCTCGAAGAAATGCGCGACGGAACAGGTGATCGTTTTGACGCATTGATTAAAACCATTAAAGAAGCTGGATTCCCAACATTCATTACGTTAATTACAACTGCTTTAGGTTTTTTAACGTTGATCAATTCGCACATCAAACCTATTCGCGACTTTGGTTTTTATACTTCGCTGGGTGTATTCATTGCATTTGTGCTTTCTTATACCATTCTTCCTGTTGTTTTACACACAATTCGCATTCCGAAATTGCGTCTGGAAAGCGAAACTTCTGGGTTCTGGAACAAACGTTTACACCAATTGCTCTTATGGATTTTTAATCATCAGAAATGGATTGCTGGCGGTACTTTGCTCTTTATTCTTATTGCCTTGTTTGGTATCTCCAAATTACAGATGAACAATTTTTTAATCGAAGGACTAACACGCAACGATGAATTACGCAAGGATTTTGACTTTTTTGAAAAACAGTATTCTGGTGTAAGACCGTTTGAACTTTTGATTACGCCACGCGATACAAGCCATTCGGTGATGGATGTAGCCGAATTGCGCGCGCTCGATAAACTAGATAAATTCTTGCACACAAAATATGGTGTGGGTTTTATCATTTCACCTTTATCGTTGGTGAAAAGTTACCACAAGGCACAAAATAACGCTGATCCGGCATTTTATAAATTACCTCAAGATTCAACGGATATAGTTGATATAACAAGTAATTTGTCGCGTTTTAGAAAGCGGAAAGAAATAAAAACACTGCTTACGAAAGATGGCAAGAAAGGCCGTATTACGGGCAAAATGCACGATATCGGAAGTTTGAAAATTAGGAAGCTCAATACTGAACTCGAAGCATTTCTAAAACAGAAGGAATTACAACCGATTCGTGTAGAAATTACAGGAGCGGCGCACATGTTGGATAAAAACAATGAGTATCTGGCCATCAATACGCTACAAGGTTTAGCACTTTCTATTCTTGTTGTGGCGGTGATCATTGCTATCATTCACCGCAATTTGCGCATGGTCGTTATTGCCGTAATTCCGAATTTAATTCCCATCATTTTTATTGGTGGCTTGATGGGTTTCACGGGCATCGAAATTCGATCATCCACATCCATTATTTTCTCGATTGCGTTTGGTATTGCAACCGACGATACGATTCATTTTCTTGCGCGATTAAAACTCGAAATGCAAAAAGGAATACCACTGCTTTACGCCGTTAAACGCACCTTCTTATCCACCGGAAAAGCGGTCATTGTAACCTCGCTGATTCTCTGCGCCGGATTTTTCACACTGATTTGTTCGGGATTTGAAAGCACGTATCATTTTGGCTTGCTTGTCAGCATTACGCTGTTTGTTGCCGTGCTTACGGATTTATTGCTCTTTCCGGTACTTGTGCTTTGGCTGATGCCGAAGCAGCAAAAGGCGTTAAGCAAACCACCACATGGCACTTCGAGCAGCAATTGATTTTAGGCGCAATTTGCTCAAGTGAAAGAATGACGCATTTTTTTGAGCTTTATGTAAAGCCACTTCATTGTACACCCAACGCACGGCATAATCATAAAATTTGCGCGAATAGGTGCGTTTAAAATCAATATCGCGGTCGGTAGATGAATCCCATTCCAGATCAGTTAAAAAACGATTTTCTACTTCTGCATACAACGGTGTTCCTTTAATGGGATAAGCAACCGTTAGTGTAAAATAATCAGGATCTGATTCGGTTAAATGGCGAATGGTTTCTTTGATATCGTCGCGCGTTTCGCCAGGATAGCCAAGCATGATAAACGTTCCGGCTTCTAATCCTTTTTTGCGCGCCAAGCGAATCATTTCACGCACTTGATTGACATCAACGCGTCGATCCATTGCATCAATGATGCGTTGCGACCCGCTCTCTGCGCCAATCCATACCCGCTTGCAACCGCTTTCTACGAGCATATCAATGACTTCTTCACTCATGCGGTCGGCACGCGTAATGATTTCGTATGCGACGTTCAGCTCACGCGCGCGGATCTCGTCTGCAAATTCGCGCAGCCATTTGTGGCTGATGGTAAACACATCGTCCACAAACCAAATCATATCAAACTGATAATTTTTTTGCAAATACGCCAATTCGTCGCAGACCCGTTTGGCACTCATACGTCGGTAGCTCAATCCATAAACGGCGCGGCTACACCATTTGCAGGTGTAAGGACAACCGCGCATGGTACTAACCGATGCAGAACTATGTCCATGCCGCGATTTCCAAGCATCGAAATAGCGCTGCAAGTCAATTTTTTTTCGGTTGGCAAAAGGTAGTTCATCAATTTGCTTGATGAGTGCCCGCTCTTCGTTTTCTATTTTTTCTCCAGCCTCATTTCTCCAGATCAATCCACGAATCAAGGCTAAATTTTTGGAATCGGGTTGCTCAAAATATTGTATCACTTCAAGCATGGTTTCTTCTCCTTCGCCAATAACAATGGCGTCAGCACCATGTTTCAGAAAATTATCGGCATGGTTTCGTACTTCTGGGCCGCCTAGAATAATTTTGGTGTGTTTCAATTTCGGATGTTCGCGAATGACGCGCATCACACGCAAGACATTAATCTTCGTCATGAGGTTGACGTAAATACCAACAACGTCTGGACAAAATTCTTCGAGTCGATTTTTTAGCAAATCAAAATTCTGAAACGTGCTGTCGAAGACTTCATTATCGTACCCCTGTTTTTCGAGCCAAGCCGAAATGCTTAAAATACCAAGTGGTACATAAGGTTTCATGATGGCCTGTTCTTTGGCATCTTCTTCCAGAAAGTAACCGTGTGTAAGCAGAATACGCATCATAATTGGCCAAAGTTAATCATCGTTTCGTCGCAACACGATTAAAAAATGATCGCCACGCGCTGCAAGACTTTCGCGGTTGCCTAGAGCATTTTCTAGCCAGTTGAAGGACTGCAAGAGTCTAGGTTTGCTTTTAAAAAAATGTTCCAAGTATGAAGGCGGAATCATCCAACCCACAGCACGTTTGCGTTCAACACGAAAATAGGGTTGAACAAATTTCTCAATTTCATCAGGCGCATAATACCAGATTGGAAACGTATGGCCGTTGATGATCGTTTGAACTTCACCTTTTTGTGAACGCCTTGCGGCTTCGTTTGGTTTGTTTTTGCGTTTAAAATATACTCGCTCCCACCAACAATCGCGGCTCATGATCACCCACACGCAAACGCCATTGGGTTTTAAGAGTTCTTTCAGGCTTGCTGCTAATTCATTGATACGTTTTGCATCAATGCAATTCAGTCCACCAAAATTAGAGAAGATGAAGTCGAACCGCTTACCCGCGAATTGTTTTCCAATCGATCCAAAATCGCAAGCCAATGCTTCGAGCGGTTGATTTGCTTTGGCCGCTTTCGCGCGCGTCAGCGCCATCATATTTTCCGAGAGATCCGTTGTGGTTACGGTAAGTCCACGTTTTGCAAATTCGAGTGCGTCAACGCCCGTTCCACCATTCAGTTCAAGTACCGTTTGTATTTTTTCTTTGCGCAAAATAGCATCAACAACTTGCCATACACGGTTGCGCTGCATTTTTCCGATGGTGGTTTCCGAAAATTCAAGATCGTACTGTGCTGCTGCGGCATCAAAAGCTGCTTTAGTTCCAGTCATGATTGATGCGCTTGAGTTTTTGATGTTCGTTAAAAACTACGGGAACATAATACATGAGCGAAGCCGCCCGCCGCATATTTTTAGCATTCAATCGGAAACGCAACAAATTGCGTAAGCCTTCGTAGCCTTGATGTTTGCGGTAATTTTTATGCACATAGCGGTGCAATTGCTTATAAAAATCGGGCGCATACGTATTGCGGAACATGAGCGTCAGATCGTCTGAATCACTCCAGTTTTGCTTGTTTTTTAAATCGGCTTTTACCTTTTCATAAAAACCTGTTCCCGGAAGTGGATACGAAACAGAAATACCAATATCGTCGGGCAATAATTCATTCAACAACGCAATTGTTTTCTGAATATCGCTCATGGTTTCGCCTAAATAGCCAAACTGCAAAAAGAAGGCCGATCGAATCTGGTGTTTTTTTAATAGCTGTGTGGCTTGCCGAATTTGATCAATCGTTGTTCCTTTATCCATTGCATCAAGAATGGTTTGCGAACCGCTTTCTGCACCCATCCACACCGTTTCGCAGCCCGCACGCTTCAACGCCGCAACATAATTTTCCGCTACAAGCAAATCAGCGCGCGATTGAATCATGAACCGGAATTTTAAGTTTTCTTTTTCAACCAAGTCGGCAAAACGAATCACCCAATCGGGTTTTAAGCCAAAAATATCGTCGCTAAACCAAACATGATCAAACCCATAACGCGTTTGCAAGAGTTGCAATTCTTCAACAACTTGTTCCGGCGATCGCGAATTGTAGCGGTTGCCATAAATTGGTTTTGCACACCAATTGCATTTATACGGACAACCACGCGTTGTGGCAAGATTGATTGAAAAGTAACCGTGTTTATTTTTCCAGATCGCTTTATATGCCGCTATATCGGCAAGATCCCAAGCCGGAAGCGGCAAGGCATCAAGCTCTTTCATGACTTTGCGTTTGGCGGTACGCACAAGTTCGGTGTTATTCAGAAATGCTAACCCTTCGATTGCCTCTGGCGTATTGTCCTTGCGTTCGTACATCTTCACCAATTCGAGTAAAGGCATTTCGGCTTCGCCTCGAATAACAATGTCTGCTCCTTCGCGCAAATACTGTTCGTCGTGATCGGTAGAATCGCTGCTGCTGACAATGACTTTGCATCCAAACGCTTTGGCCATTTGCTGCATTTTGAACGCCGCCTCACGCATATTGGTAAGGCACATTTTGGTCAAGTAATTGAATCCATCATCGTAGATGACAAAAATATCGGGCTGGTGTTTTTCAAGTTCGGCTTGCAATAAATCGGGCGATGCAATGAGTTGTGTATCAAACAAAGCAACTTCATATCCAGCTTCGCGCAAAACGGCAGCAGCCCAGAGTGTTCCGAGTGGCGGATAGGGTTTGGCAACTTCCCATTGTTTGGGATCAAATTGCATGAAATACGAATGCGAAAAGAGAATTTTCATGCTTCGTGCAATTGATAGGCAAATACATCAAACTCAAAACCTTTTAATTCGAGTGTAGCGCGTTTAGACAGCATTTGTTGGCGTACTTTTTCTTGAAATCCTTGTGGATGATGTTTCGATACATGTTTGCGCGAACGAAAATTGAGATCGAAATCAGATTCTTGAATGTGTTGGAATTTTTTTTGCCAACGGCGAATCGTTATGCGAAAGAAACGTTCATCGAGCCATTCGCCCATTTTTCCAGAGAATAAATTTTCTAAACGCGCTTGCCAAGATGTGATGTTTAATGCAGGTATGGCTTGTTTATTTGCTTCCCAATTCGGATAAAACGTATTGATCCATTTGTTTGCCGAGATGAGTTGCTCTCGGATTTCGGTGTTGTACATTGGGCGGGCAAAAACCAATTCCGTAGCGACGAAAAGATTTTGATCGGGAATGGCCAAATGATCGGTATCGATGAAATAATTGACACAAAAATATTTGCGTGAATTGAGTAAAAAGAACTTTTTGTATGCGATGAGGATTGTGCGCGCAAGCCACAGGCGGCCAGGTTTGGTAACAATAAAGAAATCAATATCACCATCTGCATCCATCGTTCCTTTAGAAAGCGATCCACTAATAAAAACACCTCGAACAAAAGGAAACCGCGCAATTTTTGCAGCGTTTTGAACCGCTTTCGCTTCGGCTTCCTGCGCACGTTTATTGCGTTCTAGGCGCAATGTTACCCATTGTTCGTGGTCAGCCAAATGCCAAAATCCGTTTGTTTCAGCAATTAGATTCAATTTTTTTAAGTGGTGTAGTGCTTCATCCAATTCCGACGTGGAGATTTTCGTGTATTGGCAGTACAGTAAAATTTCATGATGGGTGAGTGGATGTTTGAATACATCGAAATACAACAACGTATTTAAAACAGAAGAGGTCATTGTGCATGATTTCTTTTCTGCCGAATCAGTATTACGGTGTATTGCATTTTCTGTTTTCACACCATGAAAGTACGGTGAATGCTTAAATTCACAAAATGAAATGTTCAAAGCATCCACAAAAAACCTGAATTTGTCCTGTTCAACGAATTCGTCTTGTTGATGGGCTGTACTTATTTAATAAGCGCGAATAGCAAAAATAAAATTCTCTTCCCACCTGATTTTTTTCTGTGCAACCAAGGCCATTTCAAATGCATTGGTACGAGCAATGGATTCAATTCCAGCAAGATCACATTCGTCTGAAAGAATCATCCAAATTATTCCATCGGCAGTTAAGTGATTTTTAACTTGTTTGAAAAAGAATTGGAAGTACTCGAGCTGCTCGCCGCAATACCACGCATGTTGTTCGGGTGTTGCGGGGTATTTTTTGAAATAAGGTGGATTGACAACAACCCGATCAAATTCTTGTTCGGGTACGTTTTGAAAAAGGTCGGATAAAATGGTTTGTACAGTTAACTTATTTGCTATGGCATTTGCTGCTGTGGCTTGTATGGCATCTGGCAAAAGATCGACTGCGCTAACGATTGCTCCTTTTTTGGCTGCAACGAGCGAGAGCATGCCCGAACCGCAGCCCATATCACATAAACGCAATTTGTCGATGCTTTGACCTTCGAGAAAGTCGGAGAAAAAACTGGTACTGAAGAAAAAGCCGGGATGAAAAACGCCGACTGGAATGGTCATGGTAATACCATTCCGCGAATACTTGCGCGGTTTTTTCAAATACCATTGAACAACCGGTTTCCAAGTGCGGTTGGCCAGTTTTTTGAAAACGCCATTCATGCTTATCGTTTGATTTCCAGTTCTGCAAGTGTTCGCGAGCAAACAGGACATTTCCCTGGATTGTCATACGTTTTTCCAGCAATGCAATGATGTGGGCACTCGTATTTCTTGATTTGCTGATCGGCTTTTGTAGCTTGTTCTTTCTTCGTTTCAGGGCTTTGATTAGTACAAGAAACCGCAAACGTAAGCGAAGCGGATAAAAGAAGGAGGTTGAGTAATTTCATGATTCTCAAAGATAAAAGTTATCATGTTATGAAACGAATAAATCTATTTACAGGCTTTTCTTAACTTTATCGGGCAATGACTATCATTTTTCTTCTCATCGGGCTGGTGCTCGGATTTGTTTTGGGTTGGTTATTATCCCGCATGAAAAATACGCCTGGTGCTGATTTACGAACACTCGAATTGGATCGTTCCAATGCGGCTCTTCAAGCTCAATTAACGAGTGTTACGGGAGAAAAGCAACGTTTGTTGGAAGAGAAAAATCAAGAACGAATTGCCGCAGAAAATAGCCTGCAAAAATTGCGTCAAGAACTGGATAAAGACATGCAATTGACTCAACAACGCATTGTTGAATTAACCAATCAGCTTGGAATACGAACAACGGAGAATACTGGTTTGCAAGAGAAATTAAATGAGCAAAAAGTAGAACTGCAGAAATTGCAAGAACAATTTACGGCAGCATTTGAAAATTTGGCCAATCGTATTTTTGAAGAGAAATCGAAAAAATTTACGGAACAGAATCGGACGCAGATTGATGATATTTTAAAACCCTTGGGCGAGAAAATTAAAGATTTTGAAAAGAAAGTTTCGGATGGGTTTGAAAATGAAATTCGTGAGAAAGCTTCGTTGAAAGAACAATTGAGTCAATTGCATTTGCTCAATCAACAAATGAGTAAGGATGCCCAAAACCTGACAAATGCCTTGAAAGGAGAATCGAAGACGCGCGGCAATTGGGGCGAATTTATTCTGGAAAGTATTCTCGAAAAATCGGGATTGGTGCGTGATCGCGAGTATTTTTTGCAGCAAAGTTTAACCACAGAAGATGGTAAACGGTTGCAACCAGATGTCGTTATTCATTTACCTGAAGGAAAACATTTGGTGATCGATTCTAAAGTATCGCTTGTGGCTTATGAACGCATTACTTCTAGCGAAACAGACGAAGAGCGTATGCTTGCCTTGAAAGAACATTTAGTCGCTGTGCGCCGCCACATCAAAGAATTGAGCGATAAAAATTACCACCAGTTATACGATTTGCAAAGTCTTGATTTTGTGTTGTTGTTTATTCCAGTAGAACCCGCTTTTGCAACAGCCGTTCAAGGCGATCCCGGAATTTTTGAAGAGGCATTTGATAAAAATATTGTGATTGTTAGTCCGTCAACATTATTGGCTACACTGCGCACGGTTGCGAGTATCTGGCGACAAGAGCAACAAAATCGGCATGCCTTGGAAATTGCGCGACAGGGTGGTGCTTTGTACGATAAGTTTGTTGGGTTTACAGAAGATCTGTTGGCTGTTGGCAAAAAAATGAATGAAGCGAAAACGGGTTATGATGAGGCGATGAAAAAATTGAGTTCTGGTGCTGGAAACCTCGTCAAACGCGCAGAAGACATTAAGAAATTGGGCGCCAAAGCAAGTAAATCGCTTCACAAAGGATTGGTCGATAATTCGGAAGATGAGTCTAAATCATTGACAGATACGATGCAGCCATAACGTTATGCGACTACAAAGACAATTTTTCAAGACGATTTTTTTTGCAGGTTTTATGCTTGCATCAACTTGTGTTTTTGTGTTTTTGTTGGGTGCTCATTCTTGTCGTACCGCGAATCCTGTTGCTCGTGAGAATTTTGCTTGGCAGTATCAGCAAACAGAAGGGCGTTTAAATCCGAAGTATGTGATTCATACTAAATCGGATACCGCAGCTAAAATTTATTTCCGCATTCCAACAAAGGAACTTTTGTATGTGCGCGAAGCCAACAACATATTTGCAGCTCGCATTTTGATTCGTTACATCCTTCATCCGATTTCATCTGCGCCAACGGTAAGCGATAGCGGCCACGTGGTTCAAGTCATTCCGCAAGCAGAAAACGAAACGATGTTTTTAGGCGAATTGGAAATGCACTTGCCTAAAGTTGAAAATTACTTTGTTGAAATTACTTTGCGCGATTTGAATAAATCAACCGTTACGCGTTCGGTCATTCATTTAAACAACCAATCGCCCAATTCGGTTTCTCGTTTTATGTTGACTGAGCCAAGTAGCGAAACGCCTTTGTTTGCGCAATATGTGGCGCGTAGTAAACCCTTTTCACTTCGGTATGCTTCGTCGGCATCACAAACATTTCATGTATCGTATTTTAAAACATGGAGTGGGCCAGCGCCACCGCCATTTGCTTATTTAGAGCAAACGCAGGCAAAGGCTGTTCCGGATAGTACGTTTATTTTTTCGACGGATGCAACGACACCGATTCAGTTTACCAAACAGGGGCGTTATTTGTTGAAAGCCGATTCGGCAATTGCGGGTGGGTTTACGATTTGTGTGTTTTATGATGGATTTCCAGAGGTGGTTACGGCATCGAATTTGCTTCAACCTTTGCGTTATATGACGGCAAAAAACGAATACAATAAGATGGCCACGGCTGCCGATGTGAAACTTGCGGTGGATGAATTTTGGTTGAACAATTCGGGGAGCGAGGAACGTGCGCGGGTTGTTATTCGTCAGTTTTATAATCGTGTAGAAGAAGCCAACCGTTTATTTACAGCACAAGCAGAAGGATGGAAAACCGATCGCGGGATGTTGTATGTTATTTTTGGGCCACCGCAAGGTGTTTACCGCAGTGCCGATTCGGAAACATGGTATTATGGCGATGATTTAGGGGCAAGTACAACTACTGGTTTTACCTTTCAATTGCAAAAAAATACGGGTTGTGCCGACGATTTTTATTTGCTGCGCAACATGAGCTACAATGCATTTTGGACACATGCGGTTGATACATGGCGGCAAGGTCGCGTTTTCTCGGGGTATTGATCGGTGTTTTTACTATACTCCGAATGCGTCTTCGTCAATCAAGTTCATGCACTTAAAATGACCTTTGGGGCAACTGGCATACCCAATTTTGGAACAGGGGCGGCAGGATAAATTTTTCACTTCAATTTGTTTAGAGCCTTCGCCTGGCAAGTATGGATACATACCCAATGTAGGAACTGTATTTCCCCAAACGGAATGAATCTGTTTTTTAAACGCTGCGGCAATGTGCATCAATCCCGTATCATGTGCAATCACGCGTGTAGCTTGGCGCACAAGCGAGGCCGATTGTTGAAGGCTGTATTTTCCTGTGGCATCAAAAACGTTTTCGCCACACGCGTCCACAAGTGCGGCTGCGCGCGCGGTATCTTCTTTGCCACCCAATAAAACAACGGGCAATTCTAATTTTTGAATAATGGCAATCAGTTTTGAAACGGGCAATTGTTTGGTTGCAAACTTTGCGCCAACGGTTAATGCAATGTATCCATTTTGATGCGAAGCTGGCAAGGTTTGCAGGTCAACTTCGGCTGTTGGGGGGATAAAAAAATCTAATCCTGCACCATCATTCGTAACGCCAAGTTTTATAACAGCGTCGAAATAGCGATCAACAATATGGACATCGGGCATGAGGTTGATGTGCCCGAAAACCAGCAACCATTTTTTGATGTTTAATTTGGGGAAAGAAGCAGCGGGAATGTTTAGCAAACGTTTGACCTGCATCGAACGCAAGTTGTGGTGCAAATCAACCACAAAATCATAGTTTTCGCTTTTTAATAATACAGCAACTTCGCGCACATGCTTTTCAATGGTAATGACTTTATCGACGTGCGGATTGGGGTCGAGAATTTGCCGGAAGGCAGATTTGGTGAGTACATGGACTTTGGCACCTGTTTGTTGTTTAAGGCAACGCAAAACGGGCGAAATCAAAACAATATCGCCAATGGAGCTAAAACGAACAACAAGAATTTTTTTTGTCATGCGCGACAAAAGTAAGCAGGGATTGGGCAATAAAAAAAACGAGTCGCAATTGCGACTCGTTTTTTAAAATCAGAGACAGATTACTTAGCAGTCCAAGTCCATTCGTAATCGAATGTAGATGTTCCGTTAGAATCGGTGTTAGAACCTTTTTGGGTCAAGATGATTTCTTTGCTTTTCAACTGATAGATGTCATAGATAACAGTTGGAGCATCAAGACCAGTGTAAGTTTCTGTGCTGGTATTGCTACCAGTAGCAGTTGTAGAAGACAAAGTCATCATCATGAGTTGTGACTTGTTTTTTGCTTCACCAACACCAGCTGTGAAATTCCATGTTCCGGTTTCAGTTGTAGTTGTTGTAGAGTTGTTGATTGTTGAAACAGTGGTAGATTTGAATGTACCGTCTTTTTCGATGGTTACGTCAATTGTCTGACCATAAGAAAAAGTGATGCTGTTTGAAGTTTGTGTGATGGTTGTACCATCGTAAGTGAAGGTTGTTGTAGAAGAACCTTGTGTATCACTTCCTTTACCTGCAGATGCTTTCCATTCTCCAGCCATACGAGCTTTACGTGAACGGAGTGAAAGAGCAGGATCACCTTCACCTTTTTTGCAGCTTTCTAAAGCAACGCTCAAAAGAACGAGGGCAGCAACAGTAATTTTTGCGATGTTTTTCATTTTGTGTTAGAGATTATTGGTTTTAGTTTTAAAATTTTTAATTGCGTTGTCTTGACAAATTTTGTGCCGAAAACAATTTCAGTACATCAACGTTTCTGAAATCCGGCGCAAAGGTAGTCATTTAGGCGACTAAACCAAATTTTACATCGTTAAATTAATGTAATGGTCTGGTTTTGTGTTATTGACGGGCTGTTTTGAAAATGGTTGCCCAAAGGCAATCAAAAACTTAAATCCGCCTTACTTTTGCGCCGTGCTTACAGATACTCACGCTCATTTATACTCCGAAAAGTTCGCCGCTGACCGCGAATCCATGATTGATCGGGCCATTCAGTCCGGAGTCAGCCGCTTATTTCTGCCCAATATCGACCGCGAAAGCATTCTGCCCATGCTCGATTTGGCGCAAAAATTTCCAGAAAATTGCTTTCCCATGATGGGCGTTCATCCTTGCTCTATTGGGGAGAATTATGAAGAGGAACTAGCCATTGCCGAAGATTGGCTCCAAAAAGCTTCCTTTTGTGCGATTGGCGAAATTGGCATTGATTTATACTGGGATAAAACATTTCTCAAACAGCAGCAAATCGCTTTTGCGCAACAAATCGATTGGGCTAAAGCAAGAAACCTACCCATCGTTATCCATTCGCGCAATGCGTTTCAAGAATGTTACGAGATTGTAAAAGAAAAACAGGATGGAACATTAAAAGGTGTTTTCCATTGTTTCTCCGATGGTATTCGCGAAGCTGATCTGGTGCTTGGCCTTGGTGGTTTTATGTTGGGTATTGGTGGGGTTGTTACATTTAAAAATTCGGGACTCGATGCCGTTGTTCGGCACGTTGGAATTGAACATCTGGTTTTAGAAACAGATGCGCCGTATTTAGCTCCTGTTCCTTTTCGTGGAAAGCGCAACGAAAGTGCGTATATCGTACATATATGTAGGCAAGTGGCCGAATTTAAAAATATGATGCCACAAGATGTCGCAAAAGCTACGACCGAAAATTCAAAACGTTTATTTGGCTGCTGATTCTTGTAGCTTTACAACTTATGGGCAAAAAAACACAACTTGCTAATCCAACTAGCGAACGCAAATCGTTGCTGCTGATATATACTGGTGGTACCATCGGTATGATTAAAGATGCACGCACGGGACAACTCAAACCATTTGATTTTAATCGTTTGCTCGATGAAGTGCCTGAGTTGCATAAGTTTGATTTAGATATTGACTCGCATGCTTTTGATACGCCCATCGATTCTTCCGATATGCATCCTGCAATTTGGTTGCAACTGGCGCATTTGATCGGTTTTCATTACGATGCTTACGATGGTTTTGTGATTTTGCATGGGTCGGATACAATGGCTTTTACCGCATCGGCATTGAGTTTTTTGCTCGAAAATTTAGGGAAACCTGTTGTCCTTACCGGATCGCAATTGCCTATCGGAACGATTCGCACCGACGGAAAAGAGAATTTAATTACAGCGATTGAAATAGCGGCAGCGTCTAAAAATGGGAAGCCACTGGTGCCCGAAGTTTGTGTCTATTTCGAATACCGTCTTTACCGCGGAAACCGCACACATAAATTCAATGCGGAGCATTTTCGTGCATTTCAATCGCCAAATTATCCGTTGCTTGCCGAGGCCGGAATTCACTTGAATTACAATGAAGCGGCAATCGCAACGGCACCAACGAAAAAACTGCGTGTACATACAACACTTGATCCGCGGGTTGCGGTGTTGAAACTTTTCCCTGGCATTACACCCGAAGTTGTGGATGCGATGCTTGGCATCAAAGGTTTGCAGGCGCTTGTTTTAGAAACATTTGGTTCTGGAAACGCAACAACAGAAGCGTGGTTTGTTGATGCACTCGAAAAAGCGATTAAACGTGGTTTGCTGATTCTCAATATTACCCAATGCGCTGCGGGGCGTGTCGAACAAGGGCGTTACCAAACCAGTTCGCAACTGAAAAAAATAGGTGTTGTTGGTGGAAGTGATATGACAACGGAAGCGGCGCTTTCAAAATTGATGTTTGTACTCGCTACAACTGCTGATAAACGCAAAATTCCAGTCGTATTGCGTAAGTCATTGCGTGGTGAGATGACGGTGTAATTTCAAGAAAGTTAAAGCATGGTTTGAATGCGCCGCATCATGTCTTCGCGATAGACACGTCCTACCGGAACTTCAAATTGATCGACCTTCACCATATCGGTACTGATTTCCATCAAGTATTTCAGGTTGATGACATACGAGCGGTGCACCCGCACAAAATTTCGTTCCTTCAATTGTTCCAACATGCTTTCCATCGATTGCCGAACAAGCAAGCGTTGATTTTCACGACCAAAAATTTCGAGGTATTTTCCTTCCGACTTGATGTAAACAATATCGGAAATTTCCATGCGGACATAGCGGTTGCCAACGCGAATAAAAAAACTTTCGGGAAGAATGGCTTCTACCAGTTGATTTTGTCGTTGATCAAGCAAAAGTCCCGATTGAATCAGTGCAATTTCAATAGCCGCATAAATGTCTTCGGCATTAAATGGTTTTACGAGATAGGCGAGTGGTTTTGTAAAACCAGCTTGTTTTACCGTTTCAGGATCGGCATTTGAGGTCAAGTACATAAATGGAACACACAATTCATCTTGCAGTTTCTTCCCGAGTTCAATGCCATCGTGTTTGCCATGCAAGTTGATATCGAGAATGCATAAATCGGGTCGTTCCATCGGAATTCGTTTCAATGCTTCTTCCATCGAACCGCATGGGTCGGGTACATCGTAGCCCAAGGTGTCTAAAATCATGCGGAGGTTTTCCGCAATAATAAATTCGTCTTCAACAATAAAAATCCGAAAAGGTTTCATGGTTTATTTCAAGCATGTAAAGAAACGAAATCTCTTCGTAAATTACGTGTTAGAACATATTTTATCTTTATGTTCAGCATGTGTTGCTTAAACCATTTTTTCTTTATCTTTTCAAAAGTTTTGGACAAACACATTATACAACAACACATGAAGCAAACCTATTCATTTCTGCTAACACTCGGATTGAGTTCGCTCACACTCGTTGGGCAAGCAAAAAATTATACCGGAACAGAAGCCGAGCGCCTTGTTCCGGGTGCCGATCGCGTGATTATGAGTGATCAACTCGCGACGCTGCAATTTGTGCATTACCGCGAACATGCTGGGCCTAAAGGCGAGCATCGTACTTGGTTAAAAAAGCTAACAAACTTAGGCCCTGATGCCGATTTTCAGCTTTATCAAACCGAAACAGATAAACAAGGTTGGGTACATTACCGCTACCGCCAATTGTATAAAAATGTTCCTGTCGAAGATGGTGTGATTTATGTGCATACTAAAAATGATGAAGTGCTTTCTGTAAATGGTGAATTGTATGGTGGAATTGCCATCAATGCGGTACATTCCATTTCAGAACGGGGTGCTTTTCAGATTGCTAAAGCGGCAATGCCTGCAACGCTTTATTCTTGGGAAGACAAAAATTATCCGGTTACTCCCGATGCATCCAAACTCATGATTTATCGTGTTCCTAAACGCGGTTATGTGCTTGCTTGGAAAGTCGATATGTTTGCTTTTCTTCCAGAGCAACAACGTTCCTTTTTCTACATCGATGCGGTAACTGGAAAAATTGCCGGACAAAAAGAACGCATTCATCACATCGATACACAAGGTATTGCCATCACGGCATACAGTGGTCAGAAACCCATCACCACAGATTCGATTGCACCAAACCAATACCGTTTACGCGAAACCGGACGCGGCGGTGGGATAACAACCAACGATCCTAATTTTATTGATCAATTTGATACAGATAACAATTGGAACAATGTGAATGCACAATTGGATCAATACTGTACCGATGCACATTATTCTGCCGAAGCTTCGTATGATTATTTGTTCAATAATTTTGGGTTGAATGCACAAGATGGTAATGGTTTACCAATTCGTTCGCAAATTCACGACGGAGCTTATGTTAATGCTTTTTGGAATGGCTCCTTTATGGCTTTTGGTGATGGCGATGGCATCAACTATAAACCACTTACTTCGATGGAAATTGCGGCACATGAGTATATGCACGGTGTTACCGAATTTTCAGCAGGACTCGTTTATGCCAGCGAATCAGGTGCTATGAATGAATCATACAGCGATATTTTTGGTGCGACACTTCGTTTTGTTGAAACACCAAGCATTGCTACATGGTACATTGGTGATCAGATTGTGGTGGCAAATTCGAGCGGTACACCTTTCCGCGATATGTCGAACCCCAATGCTTTTGGTTGTGCAGATACTTACGGTGGTTTGTATTTCAATGCGGGTGATATTGTTCACTACGATAGCGGTATTCAAAATTTCATGTATTACTTGCTTGTAACAGGTGGTACTGGCATCAATGATATTTCAAATAATTATACTGTAACTGGAATTGGCCTCACCGATGCCATGGCCATTATGTACCGCAGTTTAGATGTTTATCTTACACCCAATTCAACCTTCCTCGATTCGCGCACATACAGTGAACAAGCTGCCGTTGATTTGTATGGACAATGCTCTAACCAACTTATTCAAACAGCTAATGCTTGGTATGCTGTTGGTGTTGGTGGTGTTTTTAGCGGATCTGTTGTTTCAAACTTTATTGCTACACCAACGGTTTCATGTACAGCACCAGCAAACGTTAATTTCATCAACCAAAGCTGGAATGGAACAAATTTCCAATGGAACTTTGGTGATAACACAACGTCAACGGCTACAAGTCCTACACATACCTACGCCAATCCGGGCACATACACCGTTACGCTCGTTGCAACAGGAACAGGTAACTGCGTAGGTGCAGATACACTCGTTCGTAACGCTTATATTACGGTTAACAATGTGCCTGGGCCAGTTGCTGCCTCTTGCACTCCTGCTACAACGAATTACTGCTGTGGTCATGGAATCAGCAATGTAACGTTCAATACCATCAACTGGAACTCAAATGATGCTGTTGATAATTATAGTGATTTTACTTGCGCCGATTCTACCCTTCTTGTGGCCGGAAGTACTTATCCCATTTCCATCTCCACCCTCACCAGCAATGCTGCTGACGAAGCCGTGAAAGTCTGGATCGACTACAATAATGATGGCGCATTTAACAACGCAACCGAACTAGCTTTTCAATCTGCTAATTCTGGCTTCTCTGGTTTGCATTCCGGTTACATCAATACACCACTCAATGCAACGCTTAATACACGTTTGCGTATGCGTGTCATTTCCGATGTGAGTACAAATACAATTTCAAGTTCTTGCTATTCACCGCAGCGCGGACAAGTAGAAGATTACATGGTGTATTTCGTCGCCAATGCATTACCACCAATAGCAAACTTTACAGCAAACATAACTACCGTAGTTGTTGGTGGAAGCGTGAACTTCCAAGATATTTCATTGAATGCACCAGCTTCATGGAATTGGACATTTAATGGAGGTAGTCCAGGAACTGCTGCTATTCAAAATCCCAATGCAATTGTTTACAATACAGCTGGTTTATACCCCGTAAAACTTGTGGTGAGTAATATCTATGGAATGGATAGTACAACACAAATTAGCTACATCAATGTGGTGAATATTGCCAATATCTGCCAAAACCAAACCATGACTTCTCCTGGTGGAATTTTGTATGATTCAGGTGGTCCCAATGGCGATTACCTCGACAATCAGAATTGTAGTTTTTTGATTGATCCGGCTTGTGCTGTTACAAACCTCACAGCAACCATTTCGCAGTTTAACTTGGAAGCGAACTACGATTACTTGACCATCTATGATGGAAATAGTAATGCAGGGCCAATCTTGTTTAGCGGAACAGGACAAATCAATAATATCCCCCCAATTGTGTCAACAACAGGAATGTTGTTTGTTGTCTTTACCTCCGATATTTCGGTTACACTCTCAGGCTTTGAATTGTCTTGGACATCAACACCTCTTGCTGGGCCAGCACCCGTTTCTATTTTCAGTGCGGTACCCAACAACCCGCAAAGTGGTAGCCCTGTAAGTTTCACCGATCAATCCACAAACAATCCTGTTTATTGGTCTTGGAATTTTGGTGATAATACCACTTCAGCACTTCAGAATCCAACACATACTTACACCAATGCTGGAACGTACACGGTAACGCTGATTGCTACCAATTGCAATGGATCAGATACCACAACGTTTGTTATTACGGTTACACCGAATGGTGTGAGTGAGTATGTATTTAATGATGAATTTAATTTGTTCCCGAATCCATTTTCAGCAAGTACAACATTGTTGCTTTCCGAAAATCTGAATCCATCTGAACTTACTGTTCAGGTAACAGATCTCACCGGACGCACGATTATCAGCATGCAACCCAATTCGCGCCGCGTTGAAATTGGCCGCGAAGGAATGAGTACAGGCGTTTACTTCCTCGAAATTTGGAGCGAGGGCAAGCGCGTTGGGCTGCGTAAGATGATTGTCCAATAAAACGTACCAACTTAAAAAGAGATCATTCTGAAAAGAGTGATCTCTTTTTTTGCGCCTATATTTGTCAAAAACAATTCCGTATTGCTATGAGCATTACAGCTTTTATTATCATTGCCCTTGTGGCCTTATTGGCTTCCTTGCTTACATTCTTCTCAGGATTTGGGCTGGGTACAATTTTAATGCCTTGCATTGCTTTATTTCTCCCGCTCGAACTGGCTATTGGTGTTACGGCAGTAGTTCATTTATTGACAAATATCTTCAAGTTTGGATTGACGTTCCGCAACGTCGATCAATCGCTTTATTTGCGTTTTGGAATAGCTTCTATTGTTGGTGCTTTGCTAGGTGCGCTGTTGCTTACATTTTTAGAAAAGCAAACATTCGGTCTTTATTCATACATGATAGGCGCACGTGAATGTACCATCACATTACCCAAACTTGTTATCGGATTCGTTATTTTATTTTTTGTGATTTACGAATCACGCAAAAATATACGCGTTAGTCAAGCGAAAACAGGTACACTCGTTACCGGTGGTTTGTTGAGTGGTTTTTTTGGTGGTTTGTCAGGCAACCAAGGGGCATTGCGGACTACATTTTTAGCGGCGCTTGATTTGGATAAAAAAAAATTCATAGCAACAGGTATTGCCATTGCACTGGGAGTTGACGTGATGCGTTTATTGATTTATGGATTTCGAATTGAACCGAGTTCCATTGAAGCGCAATTTCCGTTGATTGCAACAGCTACACTAGCGGCTTTTGCCGGAGCTTATGCTGGAAGTAAATTGCTCAATAAAATCACCATTGCGTCTGTGCAGCAAATCGTTGCGGCGGCACTTCTTATCATCTCGTTGGCGATGATCGCTGGAATCGTCTAAACCTATTTTTCAGAAATAAAAAAAGCAGCCTTTTCGAGGGCTGCTTTTTTTGTAAAATGAAGTCGTTTAGGAGAACTGGCAAATGATACCGCCCATAAGCATGAGCGAAATGAACCAGTAACCAACATGAATCATGATGTATTTGAATCCTTTGCGTTCAAATAGCGCGTTAATGCCAACAATAGGCAAAACAAAGAAAATAGCGGTGATGCCGCCATGCAACATACCATGCTTAAACGTACGGAAATTCTGACCGTAGTTCTTCATGAAATCATCAATATAGTTTTGAATGGCCGAGCCAGCAATACCAAAGCCCTCTTCATTAGCAAGCGTGGAATAGATTGCACTTTGATGAATGACAATGGCAGAGATAACCGTTGCTGCCATAAGCGAGAACAAATAGGTAAGTGCAAATATGACAATCATATTGCCGCCTTTCAATTTATCTTCGGTCAAGCCAGAAGCATTCATCCATGCTGTGCCGAGGACTTTAGGATTGTACCAGATAAATCCGATAACGAGTGGCACGAGCGCCGCGAGTAGGAGTATAAGTAAGTTCATGTGGTTTGTTTTTACAAACCTACAAAAGAAATGGTATAAAGCTAAAAATCGTTTGCTCTATTTAGAACAAACGATTTTGAAGCGAATGAGGGGTGGTTCATAAACAGCGTCTGCCTGAGCTTTCGCCATCGCTTAATTAATTTTTTCAAGACAAATGTAAGCGTGGATATTAATGTAAAAAATACTTGGTTTTTTGGAAATTATCAGATTGCCTGCGCACGTATAGTCTCGTACGCCTCTGCACTCACGACTTCTGCAATTTCGGTGTAGGCAAAACTTAGGTCATGAATAAAATTTCGATCAGGGAGTTGTATCGATTCGTGCATGCTACACATCATACGCGAGCCGATTACTCGGATTTCTTCAAAACGTGTTGGCGACTCAATTTTAAACCAAGAAGCGCCATTCAGGTAACGCCTGTAAAGTGGATAAATCGTCTTGCTTGATGACATCGCTTTCTGTGTAGATTTGTACGCTTACAAAAGTACGCGATGATCGACTTTCTAGATAGAACGGCGCAATTTATTCTTCAGCATTATAGCCCGATTTTGGGCGATGTGGTGGTGGTGCTTCCCAATAGGCGCGCTGGACTTTTTCTGCGCGATAAATTGAGCAAGCAAATCGATAAGCCGCTTTGGTCGCCGCAGATCACGGCCATTGATGAGTTGATGGTGAAATTATCGGGCTTGCAAGTGGTTGATCAAACCGAATTGCTTTTTGTACTTTATTCCGTTTATCTTCAAGATGAGGGCGATAAAGCCGAACCATTTGAAGCGTTCAACCGTTGGGCCCCTGCTTTGTTGAATGATTTCAACGAAATCGATGCGAACCTGATTGATACAGAACAATTTTTTGCAAATCTCTATGATATTCGACGCATTGAGAATTGGAATCCCGAAGCGCCAGATCTGACGGAATTTCAGTTGCAGTATTTACATTTTCAAAAATCGTTGGGCCGTTGGTATGTGTTGTTGCGCGATCAGTTGTTGGCCGAGTCGAAGGCTTGGTCTGGATTAGCATTTCGGACAGCAGTTAAACAGGCTACGGATAATCCTGCTGGTTTTGGTGGGAAGCGCATTGTTTTTGCGGGATTCAATGCATTGACAAAAGCGGAAGAAACCATCATGCATATTTTTCATAAGCAGGGCTTGGCCGATTTGCTTTGGGATGCGGATCGCTATTTATTGGATGATTCTTTGCAAGAAGGGGGACGTTTTTTGCGTCAGCACCAACAGCAGTTTTTCAAAAAACACAACGGCGATCCAGTTCATTTCGAGCACATCGGCAATGATTTAAAAACGCATGCAAAAAAAATTACGGCGGTTGGCGTTGCGCGGAATGTGGCGCAGGCGCGTGCGATGGCTTGGAAATTGAATCAATTTACTCCCGAAGAATTAGCATCACCCAAAACCGTTGTTGTATTGGCTGATGAACAATTGTTGCTTCCTGCGCTTCATGCATTGCCACCGCAAACGGGCGATGTAAACGTAACCATGGGTTTTCCCATGCGTTACACACCCATTGCTACGCTTGCCGAGTATTTATTCCTCTTGCAAGAAAATGCAAACCGTTTCAATATCTATTCGCGCGAAGGTGAACGCAAATTTTATCATGCCGATCTGTTGCGACTGGTTCGGCATCCCTACATGCGACAACAATTTTGGAACAGTACGTTTCCAGAAAAACTAACTGCTTTTTTAACGGAGAAAAATATTGTCTTTATTGCGCCTGGGCAAATCAGGCAAGCACTTCCGGCGCACGAGGACGAATGCCAATTGCTTGAAATTTGGTTGCAGCCTTGGAAAACTACTGGCGAAGCATTCGATGCGATTTATGATTTGATTGAACACTTGCGCAGTTTATTTATTGAACAAGCTAGTAAAAGCGAAGCGCGTGCAGCGCAAACAAACCTCGAACTCGAATTTTTGCATCAGTTTGCGCGTATTGTTCGTCGCTTGCGTACACTTACCGAACGTTGGCCTTTTGTGCAAGAACTACGTGCCTTGCGTTTGTTACTCATGCAAACTGTACAAACAACGAATCTCCCTTTTTACGGCGAACCGCTTGCTGGATTGCAAATCATGGGTTTGCTCGAAACGCGTACGCTCGATTTTGATCGCGTTATTCTGCTCGCAACAAACGAAAATATCTTGCCGAGTGCGCGTGCTCAACCTTCATTTATTGTTTATGATTTGCGTGTAGCGTTTGGTCTTCCGGTTTGGCACGAGCGCGATGCGGTGTATGCACATCATTTCTATCACTTATTGCAACGGGCGAGCGATGTTACATTAGTTTACAATACCGAACCCGATACGTTTGGAAGTGGCGAACGCAGCCGATTTGTTACACAAGTGATGTACGAGTTGCCTAAAATAAATCCGCAGGTTGACGTTGAAACGGTTTTGTTTGATACGGGAACGCCATCTTCTACCGAAGTTGAGCCTATTGTTATTCCGAAGTCGGAACGCATACAGACACGCTTGCGCGAATTGGCGACGCATGGCTTATCGCCATCGTTGCTCAATAGTTTTCGCTCGTGTAGTTTGCAATTTTATTTTCGGTACATCGCCGGATTGCGCGAAGCTGAAGATGTAGAAGAAACCATTGGCGCGGATACTTTGGGAACGGTGATGCACGCCGCACTCGAAAATTTATTCGAACGGGTGAAGGGCGAAACACTAACGCCAACGGTATTGCAAAAACTTAAAAATTCCATTCATGTAGCTTGCCGTAAAGCATTTGAAGAATTTTGTCCGCCTGAAGAATTGGGCTACGGGAAAAATTTACTTGCTGAACGCATTGCCGAAAAATACCTCCATACATTTTTTGAAAAAGAAATTGCGCGTGCCAAAAAACTTGAAAAATCAGGATTGATCTGGAAAGTGGAAGCGCTCGAAACAGAATTGCGCAGCGAAGTTACCATCAACGGCGAAGCCGTTTTCCTGCGCGGAACAGCCGATCGTATTGACCGCGTTGGCGATACCATTCAACTCATCGACTATAAAACAGGAAAAGCGGATGATGTCGAATTGTATGTTAAACATTGGGATGATGTGGCCACCAATACCCAAATTGGTAAAAGTGTGCAATTGCTCACGTATGCGTTGATGTACGCCGACACAACACAGTACAAAGGTTCCTTGCTTTCGGGTATCATTACCTTCCGCGAATTGTCGAAAGCACAATTGCTCAAACCCGTAAAAACACCTTCGGGCGAAACATTGACAACGGATTTGTTGGATGAATTTCGTCAAGCTCTTACGCAACTATTGCAAACCATTTTCGATCCTCAAAAGTCATTTTCACAAACTGAAGAGCGCGATACGTGCCGCATTTGTGCGTTTAACGGAATTTGTGGTAGAGAATAAATATAAGTTGATAACAGAAAACCTTTTCCACTACTTCTTTGTTACAAACATACATCTGTATTATCCGTATTTTTGTAGCTTATGGCTTATAGCAGTCTTCGTGCGTGTGTGAATGATTTGGAAAAACACGGGCATCTTGTTCGCATTACAGAAGAAGTAGATCCCTACCTCGAAATGGCGGCGATTCATTTGCGTGTGCATGCTGCCGGAGGCCCAGCTATTTTTTTTGAACGTGTTAAAGGTTCTGCTTTTCCTGCGGTTTCTAATTTATTCGGTACGCTCGAACGCAGTCGTTTTATGTTTCGGCATTCCATCGACGATGTTAAACGCATGGTAGCACTCAAATCTGATCCGATGCAAGTGTTGCGGAAACCGTTCCAAAATCTCGATGTGCCGTTTACTGCGTTGAAAGCATTGCCACGCAAAGCACGTTTTTCAAAACCTGTTCTTGCACACGAAACTACCATCTCGCAATTGCCGCAGATTCAATGCTGGCCCAAAGATGGCGGCGCATTTGTAACCTTGCCCATCGTTTATACCGAAGACATAGATAAGCCAGGTGTGATGCATTCCAATATCGGGATGTACCGCATTCAGTTGAGTGGCAATGATTATGTGCGCGATAAAGAAATTGGATTGCATTATCAATTGCATCGTGGCATTGGTGTACATCAAAGCAAAGCCAACGCCAAAGGCCAGCCGCTCAAAGTTTCGATTTTTGTTGGAGGTCCGCCCGCCCTCACTTTCGGCGCCGTCATGCCTTTGCCCGAAGGTTTGTCTGAACTCACGTTCTCAGGCGTTTTAGGTGGCCGTCGCACACGCTATGCGTATGAAGATGGTTATGGCATTGCAACCGATTCCGATTTTGTGATTACGGGCGAAGTTTATCCCGGCGAAAATAAAATGGAAGGCCCGTTTGGCGATCATTTCGGCTATTACAGTTTGAAACATGAATTTCCGCTGCTTCGCGTACATAAAGTGTGGCACCGCAAAGATGCCATCTGGCCGTTTACTGTTGTTGGCCGTCCGCCGCAAGAAGACACTAGTTTTGGCGCATTGGTTCACGAGCTTACAGGCGAAGCCATCCCCGATGCTATTCCCGGTATCAAAGAAGTGCATGCGGTTGATGCGGCTGGTGTGCATCCCCTGCTTTTTGCCATCGGAAGCGAACGCTATACGCCATACCTCAACGAGCGCCGCCCCGCAGAAATCCTCACGCTCGCCAATCACGTGCTTGGGTTCGGACAACTCTCCCTCGCAAAATATTTATTTATTGCGGCACAAGAAGATGCGCCCGAATTGCATACACACGATATTCCTGCATTCTTGCAACACATGCTCGAACGCATCGACTTAAAAACCGATTTGCATTTTCATACCAATACAAGTATTGATACACTAGATTATAGCGGAACGGGTTTGAATGCTGGATCGAAATTGGTGCTTGCTGCTGCCGGAAATAAACGCAGAACGTTAGCAAACGAAATCCCACAGCTCCGTTTACCCGATGGTTTTCGCGAACTACAAATTATTCTTCCTGGCATTCTTTCCATCCAAGCCAATCCGTTTACAACATACGAACAAGCCACGCGCGAGTTTGAGCAATTCGACCAAACACTTACTGCACAAGCTGAAAAATTGCAAGGCTTTCCGCTCATCATCATTTCAGACGATGCGGCATTTACGGCGCAAACATTGAATAATTTTTTATGGATTGCCTTCACACGCAGCAATCCTTCGCACGATGTCTATGGCGTTGGAACAACTGTTTCGTTTAAGCATTGGGGCTGTCAAACGTCCTTGGTGATTGATGCGCGCAAAAAACCGCACCACGCACCACCATTGGAAACTGATCCAGCAGTAGAAAAACGAATTGATCGCTTGTTTACAAAAAATGCAGTGCTTGGAAAATGGGGCTAATGAAATTTCGATTTTTCCCACTTCGTTAAAATCCAAAAACACACCCATACAAATACCGGCGCTGCAATCACATCGAGCATGTAATGAACACGCTGAATAGCGAGTAAAATTCCTGCTGCTGCGGCAAGTAAAGCAAATGCCCAACGCCGCCAAACTACATTTGCAACTAAGCCATACATCAGAATTGTTGCGGTGTGTCCCGAGAAAAATAAATCTTTTAGATTGGGTCGTCCCGCATAAAATGTGTTTTGTAAAATTGGATCGCTCAATGGAATAATGCCTTCTGGCGCTTCGAGTGGAAGTAGGAGCAAGGTGAAAATCCGAATGCCCTGAATGAGCAAATACAAGCGAATGAGGCGCAACAATTCTTCCGGCTTTTGCATGCAGATGAATACACCGCCAACCGTTGCAAGGTAAGTGATGATGAAAATAGGAAGCGATAAATCAATGGGCGGAATAAACGCATCGAGCCATCCGCGCTCAATCACAAATCCGGCGCGCGTTTCCGCATACGCAAGCGTTACAAAAAGAATCCCTAAAACACCAATTAACAGTAACGCATCGCGAAGCAATACGTTTCGGAAATGCTTATCGCGAAACGCTTGTTTCCAATTTGTTGCAACACCACTCACAGACTCATCAGTTCTTTTAGCTTCACCGCTTGTCGCCGCGAAATCTCTACTTGTTCACCCCCGCGCAACTTGACCAATAATCCGCCATTAAACCAACTCTCGATTTTTTCAACCCAATTGAGGTTGATGATGTGCTTGCGGCTCGCACGGAAAAATACTTTTGGACTCAAGCGTTCATCGAGGTAATTCAACGAACGCAAGATCAACGGTTTGTTGGTGCCAAAATACAACCGCACATAATTTCCTTCCGATTCAAATAGCCGCACATCGCTGAGTTTAACAAACCAACAACGCTCCCCATCTTTCACAAAAACCTGATCCGATTCACCCAAGGCATCGCTTCGTTCTGTTTGCTGTGCCGATTCCTGCATCCGGTCGCGCAATTTACGCACCGTGTCGGCAAGACGATCGGGCTGAACAGGTTTTAGTAAATAATCTAATGCGTTGACATCAAATGCTCGAATCGCATATTCATCGTGCGCTGTAACAAAAACAATTTGCGGCATGTGTACAAACTCGTCGAGCAATTCAAAACCCGTTTTGCCTGGCATTTGAATGTCGAGAAACGCCACATCTGGTTTTAAGGTTTGCACTGCTTCGAGTGCAGATTTGGTATCGCCACAATCGGCCAGAATTTCGATGCCCGGAAACTGACCAAGCATGGAACGCAATTCTTGACGGGCCAAACGCTCGTCGTCAATGATCACTACTTTCATGTGCGGGTATATTTTGGAATGACTAAATGCGTTAGAACAACATTGGGTTTTTCTTGTTGAATAGCGAATGTTGCGCGATTGCCGTAAAGCAAATCGAGACGTTGTTGCGTATTGCTTAAACCATGTCCTGATTCTGGTTTTTGTGTTTGATCAAAAATACCGGAATTGCGAATGAAAATTTCGATTGATTCTTCATGAAGCAAGGTTTCAATTTCCAACACACCACCAGCAGGCAGTTTGGCAATACCATGCTTGATGCAATTTTCTACCAACGTTTGCAGCATGAGTGGTGGTACTTCACGTTGTTCGCTTCCGTGCGCAATTTTCCAATCGATTTTTAAACGTTCTTCCAAGCGCACCGATTCGAGTGCGAGGTAATCGCGCACCAATTCCAATTCTTGTCCAAACGGAATGAGTCGTGCTTTGCCCAGTTGAAGCGTGTTGCGCAAAATATTGGCCAATTGTGTAACCGCTTCTTTGGCGCGTTGTGGATTTTCATCCACCAAGGCTCGAATGCTGTTCATGGCATTGAACATAAAGTGCGGATTGAGTTGCGATTTCAACCGATTCAATTCTGTTTCGCGCGAGAGTGCTTGCAAACGCAAGCCCTGAATTTCGGCCCGCCGAAAATTTTCGATGTAATGCACGGTAAAATAAATCAACGACCAAAAGAAAAATACAAAACTGAAATTGAGCGCACCGAGTGTAAAACGGACACCAAACAAGCCCGTACCATCTGTGCGAATAAAAAATTCAATCGCTGTTTGTGCTAATTGCAACACAATACCCATAACAATATTGAGTAAAAGCACACGCGGTAAAATTTGTAAAGCAGGTTTGGATAACCAGTTTTTTTGAATGACAAAGGCTCTGAATACTTCGGTAAGCAAAACACCAGATAAAAAAATCGCACACAGGCTAATGCCTAGTGTGCGATTCAGTGTATTACTCAGCGAAAGAAAAATAAAATTCAGGATGGTGTAAAACGACCAGCCACCATATTGGCAGATGCGGTAAATAGCCTTACGCGATAAGGATGGATTCGTTTTATTACGCATCAAATGAATTTATTTGTTGATCCAAGCTTTGCGCAATTTCTTTTGCTTCTCGGTTAAATTTTCTTGTGGCGCAAGCAAATGACGTTGTGTGATTTTGACAGGGTGTATTTTACTTTTTAATGTAATTGTTTTGTAAGAACCATTCTCCATTTTGCGACGCACTTTCATCTTTAGCTTTTTGCCTGTCTTTACGGTTGACATGTAATCGCTGATTACTTTTCCGGCATTGCTAGCATCCATTTTTTTGCCGTTCATCGAAAGTAAAATATCGCCATCTTGATAGCCCATTTCTTTTCCAAAATCATTTACATCGGAAGCAAATAGAAATAATTGTCCTTCATCATTCAAACCAACACCATAACCACCAAAGAGCGAATACGCTTCGATTGTTTTTTTGCGCGTGTAGTCAATTCCAACAGCATCAAAAATCTCATCAAACGGTAGCGCTTCACCGCCAATCACATATTTTTTAAAGAACTCGCCAATTTCAGGATATGTTAAAGCAACGATATCGTTGAATAGATCAGCATCTTTAAACGATTTATCTTTTCCGTATTTTTTCGATAAATCCAGCATCATGTCTTGCGTTCCATATTTTCCATCGGAGAGTTGACGCAGTTTGATGTCTAAGCAAAGACCAATTAATGCGCCTTTCTGATACACGTTGTTGTATTGATCTTCGTATTTGTCGAGACAGCCTTTACTCATTTCGGTAAACGAAAGCGCATCGTCGTAATTCATGGCGCGCACCATTTCATCGTGCAATACTTCCAAATATTCGTCGAGACTTAATGAACCGTATTTGATTTGTACATGATGCGCAGCATATTCTGTCAAACCTTCGTACATCCACAAGTGTTGCGACATGCGTGGATTGTTGTAATCAAAATCACCAATTTCTTCGGAGTGAATGGTGAGTGGTGTGAGTACGTGAAAAAATTCGTGCGCCGCTACATCTTTTACTGTTCCTGCAATGTATTCCGGTTTCATTTCGCCTAAAGCATAAAACGAAGAATACGAATGTTCCAAAGCACCCATCGAACCCGATTTAAATCCATTTGGATTTGCCGTGAGATAAATGATAAACGCATAATGATCGACAGGCAATTTTCCACCTAAATATTGACGCTGGTAGTCAAGAATCAAACGCAACGAATCGGCAATGAATTTTGAGCTAACCAATTTGTTGGGCGAATACACCGAAATCAATACATCAGCACCACCAACGTTGATGTGTGTGGTATCAGGACGGTTGTACATCATTGGGCTGTCCACCAAATCCATGTAATTTGGAATGGTGTAGGTATCTGTATTGCCTTTGCGCGTTACTTGTTGCAATGCAGTTGAGCCATAAAATCCGTTGGGATGCGTAACGCTTACCTGATAGGTGTTGCGTTTCATGCCATCGAAATAACCGAACAAACCATGATTGTTTAAAACGTAATTTGTGTCTTGCTGAAAATTGGTACCCGCAGGTTCAAACACAAAATCTTTTTTGATGTCTGTGTCCCAGGTATCTTCGGCTTCGTAGGTGATTTTATATAAACTTTTTGCACCCGAAATTTTCCAGCTATTCACATCTACCGAACTGACTTGAAGTTCTTTTCCGGCTTTATCAAACGCTTTGAAATTGCGTGTAAAACGACCAAAATCATAGACATGATACGTGCCCGGAACCATAGCCGGAAAACGGTACGTTACTTCGTCTTGACTCATTGTGGGTGTGATGAGTTCGACTGTTGCCCAATCATTTTTGATCGCTGTCAGATCGACAGAAAACTGATAGTTGGCCGTTTGTTGTGCCGCAACCTGAAGTCCGACAAATGTTGCAATTCCGAAGAATAGATTTTTCATTGTAAGATAATTAGTGAATTATTTTTTTGTAATTCCATTTGTACAACCACCAGCAAATGGCCAGAAACACGAGGCATTGCAGGAGTAATGCCACATTGTCAAAACCACTCAATACTCCTTTTGAATTGTAGATGGCGTTGAGTTGAATGGCACTGCTGCTGCTGGTAACAGCAACTGTACCAAATAGATTATTGGCAAAATGATAGCCCATAGCTACTTCCAATCCTTCATCGAGGCAAGCCACCATGCCCAGAAAAATTCCCGGCAAAATGTATTGCGGCAACACCGTTAACATGCCATACGCTTGTGCTTCTGGATTCATCAAGTGAATCAATCCAAATAACGTTCCGGTAATGAGAATGGGTAAAAATGCGGTGCGCGTTACTTGTCCAATGCCTTGCATCAAATAGCCGCGAAACAAAAATTCCTCAAGCCACGTTTGAACCGGAAAAAATAAAAGTCCGAGCACGAGTGAAATGAGAAACGGTTGTGCTTGAAACTGAAACGTAAAATGTGCGGGATAGAGCGCAATAGCAATGACTAACGTAAGAATGCTCAAGATCATCCACAGTGCGAATGAAAACCACATGCGTTTCCAACGAATGCGCGCTGAAGCAGTAATGATGCTTTGAAACGGTCGTTTATGAATAAATTTTACGACCACCCACAGTAAAATCATGCTGCATACAAACATGAGCATGACGGTAATAAACGTCATTTCAATCGAACCGCCCGTCCATTTCGGATCGGTTAATTTTTCGGAGTTTTCCGTAATCTCACGCAACGAGTGCCCATGATCTTCAGCTACCGAAATGGCATAAATTGCGAAAGGAACTTGTCCTACAAAATAGCCTACAAACACAATGACAAAACCAAGCACATATTTCCACAAGTGCTTGTTATCGTCTCGGGCAATATCAAGGAATCTATTGAACAAAGGCGTA
>JAAFIA010000021.1:32367-58047 GCA_013298545.1 Bacteroidota bacterium
GCGTTGGTCGGATTGCGGTTCAGGAGGTAATTCGTTCATAGCGGAATTTGTACAACAAGTATAACAGAAAAAACCGGCCCTGAGACCGGTTTTTTGCATGAAATACATGAGTGGTTTGCTGGCTACATCGACGGAGCAGAATAACGGTTAAGCTTCTTCGTGAATAATCACTTTGTCGATGGAATCGCCTTGTTGAATGGTATCAATGATTTCCAAACCTTCGGTAACTTTTCCGAAGCAAGTATGGTTGCGGTCGAGGTGCGCGGTTTGTGCGCGGCTCAACACCACAAAAAATTGCGAACCGCCTGTGTTGCGTCCGGCGTGTGCCATAGAAAGAACGCCTTTATCGTGGAATTGGTTGCCGCCATTGAGTTCGCAATCGATTTTCCAGCCTGGGCCGCCAGTTCCGGGCATACCTGTAGCGCCAGCACGTGTGTTGGGGCATCCGCCTTGAATCACAAATCCGGGCAATACGCGGTGCCAGCGTAAGCCATCATAAAATCCGCTTTTGGCGAGTTTAACAAAATTAGCAACGGTGTTAGGCGCATCTTGCTCGTAAAAAGAAACTTTCAGAACGCCTTTGTTGGTGTGAATTTCTGCTGTTGTCATGATCGTTTTTGAAATAGAAGGAGTAAAGATAGTACTCTTTGTGATTTGGTGAAATTTTACTCATTCCGCAAATTTCATGACTGCCTCAAATACCGCATCGGGCTGGTCGGCATGAACCCAATGTCCGGCATTGGCAACAGATAAGAAATGGCTGTTGGGGAAAATGCGTGGAATCGTTTGTTTGTCATCTGCCGTAACATAATTCGATTTTTCGCCGTGTATAAAAAGCGTATCAACCAAACATGGTGCAGGCGAATCTGTGGGTTCAGAAACCACATCGAGTTTTTGATCAATGACGGCTAAATTGAAACGCCAAGCCAGTTTTTTTTCGCCGTTGGTTTGCTCTTTCCAGTATAAATTTTTCAATAAAAATTGCAGCGTGCCTTGATCGCTGATGCCTTGCGCTAAACGTGCTTCGGCTTCTTTGCGCGAACTCAATTCTTCGGGTTTTACCGCCAATAACGCATTTACGACTTCGCGTTGCTGTGGTGCGTATGGTCTTGGCGCAATGTCGCAGACAATGAGTTTTGAAAGTGCTAACGGATAATCGAGTGCAAAACGCATAGCGGTTTTTCCGCCCATCGAATGACCGAGTAAAACCGCATCGTGCAAACTTTGCTCACCGAATAATTCCAACACATCGTCGGCCATGACTTGATAATTCCAGTCATCGCTGTGGCCCGATTGTCCGTGGTTGCGTAAATCAACGGCATAAACAGAAAAGTGTTCAGACCAGCGGCGTGCGAGGGCGGCCCAGTTGTCGGAGATGCCGAAGAGACCGTGTAAAATGACGAGCGGTTTTGCCGTGGCGTTTCCAGAGTGGCGATAGAAGAGATTCACGGGGCAAAGGTAAGCGGTTATAGATTTCAAGCTTCTAATTTTCAAATCAAAGAATAGGATATAATTTTCGTGATAGCTCTCCGTAAATACTAGCGACGTGTTTTCTGGTTAGCGCTTCCTTAGCGTCTCATTTGTGGTTGCTTTTAAACAATGGGCATTGCGAATATTACGGTTACGATTAGTTAAAAATAAAACCCCCGCATACACTTCGTATTGAAATGCCTTGCGGGGATTTTTGCCCGTTACGAATACTTAGTAACTGTTTAAATTTTATCCTTTGTTCCGAAGCATCGGAATTGTTATGTGTCTTTTTGCACCATACTTCGTTGCGTTTTTTGACCGTAGCAGCTTCCGCCTATGGCGGACCTTCAAAACGCGCCTCGTCTGGCACAAAAATCCATCATAACAATTCTCAAAAACAAATTTTAAACAGTTACTTAATAATTTTTAATCGCTGGCTGTGGTCCTGTTGTTGCCGGAACTTTTACCGTTGATCCTGGTTTGTTAGGTGCTGGTTTGGTTTCTTCTGGAGCAACCATCACCACACATTTGATGCGCAATTTGTAGTAAAACTGAACACCAGGCTCCGCCAAATCAGCATTCAACACACGATCAAATTGTTTGTAAGGAACTTTGTTGTAAAAAACAGTTTGTTCTTTTTCAGCAGCACGCACTTCTAAATTTGGATTTTTTTGTTGCAGGTTTTGTCCTGACATGCCTTGCAAATAAGCCGTGTAAGCTTCATAACGTTCAGACGGATATTTGCTGTCGTAACCTTCGGCCATTGTTGTCATTTTTGTTTGCATGCCCATGAGTGCGTAGGTTGCACGTTTCATGGCAATGATGCTTGCCGCAACTTTGCGCAATGTATCGTAAGCCGCTTCAATATTATTTAGGTTGTAATCAACTTTTACGAGGTCGTAAATTTCAGATTGTGCAGCTTCCGAAATGATCCGATCCAATTGTGTGTGTTTGTAAAAAAGAACGTGGATGTTTTTTTTGATTTTAAATCCGGCTGGCTTTTCGGTAGCCACGTTGCTAAACACTTTGTTTTCTGCAAGCACTTCGTAAATAGGAAGCATAGAAATAAAGTCGATGTGAATTTCGCCTTCTTTGATGCCATCTTTTTTCATGCTCGCTGTAAATTTGTCGATGCGTGAATTGAGCGCAGAATCGGCCCCAGCAACGGTTTTCCCGAAATCGGTTACGCTGAAAATCGCGGTGTAACTTGTTGCTTGCATGTTGATCATCACATCCGCATCAAAAATTACCGTGTTGTCAAACGGTAGTGGAGCCTGCGCTTTTTCATTCCCAGTTGGATTGCCGCCCGTTGGTGTGTTTTCATAACGACCCGTATAAGGATTGTAATATTGCGCATTCGCCCCTTGTTGCAGGTTAATGTTTTGCGAACCGCCTTGTGCAACATTGCCACTCCAAGTATAATTTGCAGCACTACCACTTGAGGTAGTTAAAATGTTTGCTGCCGAACAATTCATCAGCGTTGCATCGCCAGAAATGTTGGAATACGTTGTTGTTGCGTTTCCGAGCACCTGCGCGTTCATGGCGGTATGCGTAAGAAGAGCGGCGGCAATAAAAAGAATATGATTTTTCATGATTATCGTGTTTTGATGGTGTTAGGATTTGGATTTTTTTGTAAGACGTAATTGAGTTCGAGATAAAGCGTGTACTGAACAGCGCCATTAGCCATTTCAGGATTTAGGACAATATCATATCCCGCATTCGATTGACGCACCGAACCCACAGGAACGGCATTGGGCGATGGCTGCACAGCATTGTACCGTTCTGTTGTAACTTTCCAATCAGGCAACATGGTAGCGGTATAAAAGTCTGCTTGCTCCATGCGTTTTTGCATCACGACGGCCATGGCCTGACGGTACAATTCGGCATAAATCGCTTGCTCATCGTCCACCGTACAATATTGTTGCGTTACATTATCAAGCCCGTATTCCGAAGCAGCAGAAAGCACTGCCGGATATTGTTCTTGTGTTTTGTATTTGATGCGAATCGATTTTTGCAAATTATATCCCGAAGTGTATTCGGTTTGATTGCCATACCGATCGCTGCGGTAAGCGGTAATGCGTTCTTGCCCAATGGTCGAAATTAAGACATCCGAACTCGGAATATTTTGTGCTTGAAGTTTGCGCAAGAGACCATCAATACGCACTTGTAGTTTTTGCCGACACGCTTCTGTCGTCAAGGCTTCTTCCCAGGCATTGAGTTCGATAAACCAAGCTGTTGGCTGCACATAGATTAAAACCTGTGCTTTCGACACCATTGATTTTTGTCCGTTTACCCAACCTGCGGCATTTTCGGTTGGTGGCTGGTAGAGGATATTGCCCGAGCTTGTGTTGACATTACCCATCGACTGGGCCTTTAACTCCATTGTCGATAAGCCAATTAGGAATAAGAGAATTGTTCGCATGTTCGTGAATTTGAATAGCGGTACACGGCTCGTTCAAAAAAGTTCATGCCTCGACGATTTTTTTTTAGGTTCTGTGTTTAATCACGCAAAAAACTTGTGGCTTCGGAAAAACTGTTCTAATTTGCATACGGCAATCACATCATTCATTTCATTCAAGCGATTTATCTATGCGTCTTTCTACTCCGTATCCGGCTATGAAGCTTTGGCTTCTTGTTTTATTGCTCAGTTTTAGTGGCTTTGTGGCCGCTCAAAATTCGGCTCAAGTAACCTCCAATTGGATGTTTGCGCCCGGAAAAGAAGCGGTTTTTATAGAAAATAAAGGACAATACACACGTCCAGGCTTGACCGATCCGATACTTTACGGTGTAGAAAATTCAACCGTAGTACGCTTTATGCAAAATGGCGTGGTGTATGTCTTGGCCAAAAAAGTAGAAATGGATCGGCAAGAACGCAAAGAGGCTGACGAACATAAACTTTCTGAGAATAAAGAGTTGGAACGCGAACGCCATTATACATACGAGTCGAGTGATGTGCGTATGGAATGGATTGGTGCTAATTCGGGCGCATTGCTTGTGGCCGAAGAATTGAGCCGTGCTACGTGGAGCTTCAACAATCCCAAAGATCCCAAACGTCCGATTGAAGGATTGAATGGAACGCATCGGCTCACATACCGCAATTTGTATCCGGGCATTGATGTGGACTATATTTTCAAAGATGGTGGATTAAAATATGCCTTGCACGTGCAGCCCGGTGCTGATGTGTCGCGTGTGAAAATGCAGTATTCCGGCGCAGAGAAAATTTTTATTGACGAAAACGGAAACTTGCGTGTTGTTGCAAAATATGGCGAAATTACGGATCATGCTCCGTTGAGTTTTTATGCCGATGATCATACGTTGATTCCATCTCGTTTTGTGATTGTTGGTAATACGGTTCAGTTTTCGTTAGGCAATTACGATCATTCACGCGCCATCGTAGTTGATCCTTGGACAGTTACCACCTTTACATCGAGCATGCAGCCCGTAGAAATTGCGCGCGATGGTGCAAACAATGTGGCTGTACTGGGCTTTACGTTTTCGGATGATATTATTGAAAAATATGATCCTTCCGGAAATTTAGTTTGGACGTACAATTTAACTTCATTGACTACCGGATTTGATTCGTATGATGGCGATATTGAAATGGACAATGCCGGAAACGTTTATGCCTCGAAAGGATTGAATGGAAGTCTATCATCAGGTGCAGCAAAAATTTCTCCTGCGGGAACATTGGTTTGGAATAATGGCAACAGTGGTTTCATGTACGAAGAATGGCGCATCTTATTCAATTGCGATCAATCGCGACTGATTGCTACGGGTTGCGGACCAAGTTGCTGTAACGGTGGACGTGGTATTAACATTGATGCAACAACGGGTGTGGAGTCGAATGTGTTTATTCCAAATTTCTCGCCGGGCGATATGACCATTTCTTGTTTTGGTCAAAACGGATATTATTATGGCATTCAAGTGAACAATTCGATTTTCTGTCTTGATCCGGCCAATAATTATTCGGTTGTCTGGAATCTGAATACGGCTTTTTCGCTCACTGATGGGATTACCATGAATACATCCATGTCATTGGGCATGAATTACATTGTTGCGAGTTGTCAATACTTGTACAACATGCGCGGAAATAATTTAGAGCGTCGCGATTTGCTTACGGGTGCTTTAATCAATCAAGTTGCTGTTCCCAATAGTTTGTTTCTTACAAGCGCAGGTGTAGCGGTTGACGATTGTGGCAATGTGTATGCGGGTTCAACCAACGGTGTTTATATTTATGATCCGGCGTTGACGCAAATTGGTTTTTTCGCCACAACCGGAACAATCAACGATATTCGTGTTGGACGAAACAATACGATGTATGTGGTTGGTGGTACTGCGGGCAATTCGTTTTTAGCACAAATCAGTACACCAGGCGTTTGCAATTCGGTCAACTTTACGACTACTGCTGCAAGTTGCGCTGGAAGCGATGGTTCTGCAACGGCTGCTGCAACCTTCTGCGCGCCGCCCTACACCTACGTTTGGAGCAATGGCGATACAGGTACAACTGCCGATAGTTTGGCTGCAGGGGATTATTATGTTGTGGTAACTGGTTCGGGTTCATGTGGCATCACCGATACATTTTTTGTTACGGTTAGCGGTCCAATCACCGTTGCCATGGTTTCTTCGCCAGTTACATGCAATGGGCCACCAAACGGAACGGCAACAGCAACGCCAACCGGAGGAACTGCGCCTTATACCTACAATTGGTCCAGTAGTCCATCTCAAACAACACAGACAGCTACGAGTTTACCAGTCGGAACATATACGGTAACCATCACCGATGATGCGGGTTGTATCGTAACGCAAACAGTTACAATTACACAAACGAATGCGCTTCCGGTAACGTCGAGTTTGACAAACGTTACTTGCTTTGGAAGCGCTAATGGAACGGCTACTGGAACAGGAACAGGTCTTGCACCATATACTTACACGTGGACAAATACGTCGCAAACAACACAAACCATAACCAATTTGGGGCCTGGAACATACATTGTAACGATTACCGATAGCATTGGTTGTATCGGTTACGATACGGTAACGATTACGGAGCCGCCGCAGATTACTGTTCAGGCTTCGGGACAAGCACCGGGTTGTGCGAATGCAAATACGGGTTCGGCAACTGCATCGGCGAGTGGTGGACAAGGTACATTTACTTACGCATGGCAAACAACGCCAGTTCAAAGCACCGCAACCATTTCGGGGCTGGCAGCGGGAACCTATACGGTTATTGTAACAGATGGTAATGGCTGTACACAAACGGCGAGTGTAACGCTCACCAATCCATCAACCGTAAATGTAAATGCAACGACGAGTGCAGTATCGTGTTATAGCGGTAGCGACGGGTCGGCGACGGCGGTGGGGGCGGGTGGATCGCCACCTTATTCGTATGTGTGGAATACCGTTCCACCACAAAATACAGCTACGGCAACCAATTTGGTTTCTGGAACTTACATTGTAACCATCAGCGATGGACAAGGTTGTTTAGATACGCAATCGGTTTTTGTGGCGCAGCCGCCACCGCCCAATGATACCTTGAGCATCAACGGCGATTATTGTCCGGGCGATTCTGCGGTATTGTTGATTGCTCCGGCAGGATTTTCAAATTACCAATGGTATTACGATACGGCTGCAGTAGCAGGTGCAAACGGCAACACACTGTACACAACCAATGTGGGCAACATCAGCCAGTATTCCGTTTCATGGTTTTTGAATGGCTGTATTCACTACACAACTTTAGTGGCGTTGAATCAACCCATCAATTTATTGCGTCCAGATAGTGCTGCCAATGTGTTTTCGCCGAATGGTGATGGTATCAATGATCGGTTCTCGCCTTTTGTAAGTTCCGATTTCTCACCGCAAGTAGCAACGTATTATGCCGATCAGTTTAGCTTACAAGTCTATGACCGTTGGGGCGTTTTGATTTTTGAATCGAATACATACACCGATCTTTGGGATGGAAAGAATAAGAAAGGCAACGATGTAACAGACGGTGTTTATTATTGGGTTGCGAGTTATAAAGCACGCTGCGCCCCAGAAGGTGGTGGTGTAGAGAATCATGGCTTTGTGCATGTGGTGCGGCAATAGGGAATAATTTTTTTAAAAAACGCTCACTGAATTTTTGGTGAGCGTTTTTTTTTGAAGTCTTTTGACGTATAGCGAGATATAAATTTCTCGCTCCGCAGGATTTCAAAATCCTGCGGCAAGTGATTTAAATATTTTAAATTGCAACATCTTATATTTCTAGGATATATGTGTAGCCGCCGGATTGCAAATCCAGCGGAGCATACATTTTGCAGACTCCAACTTCTAAAACTTCACCCAGCAAAAAAAATCAAACAATAAAGTTTCACTCAAAAAAAATACCCGAGAGAAAAAATCCTCAGGCATTTTTATTTTCTCTAAAGACAACCCTTATTCCTCCTCGTCCCCAAAATCAAAATCATCGTCCGTATTTTCTTCTTCTGTTGGAACTGGCCACCCCTTTGGGAAATCTTCGCGCGCAATGTAGGTGCCTGAAAATGGACTGATGTGTTTCTTTCCATCTTTCAAGAAAACGAAGAAACGGATATCGCCATTTTCGCGTGTTATTTTTTTGGTGTCTTTGATTAGTTTGCGCGAAATGGCAAATTGCATGATTTGCTCATCACTCGTAACACATTCAATGATGCTTGTGCCCAGAATTTCATGGCTCATCCGTTGGCCGTCGATTTCGGCCTCGAGTGTGTAGGTGGTGTTGTTGTGAATTTTAAATGTTTTCACATCGGCCTTCACTTCAAATTCATCTTCCCAATTGTAGAGAATATTGTCGGCACTTTCTTGTCCTTCGTATTCGCGGTCGGCAAGTGCTTGGTCAAAATGAGAATTGACTTCTTTTACAGTAATATTGACGTTCATGGTTTTCGGTGGTTGATGATTTGATTTTGAAACCCGCCATGAAGCACTTGCTGCACGGTATCGCTTTTCAAAAATTCGTGCGGAAATCCGTACTCAATCGCACTCACGGTATTTAAGCGTAGGATTTGATCGGCAGTCAGTTTGACATTTATACAGGCCATGCTATCGCGCAATTGCGTTGCATTACGCGCGCCAATAACTGGAAATACTTGTTGGTGTTGCTGCATCATCCATTGCAACGCCACATGGGAAGCAGAGCAATTCAATTCATTTGCAATTTGAACCACTTCGCGCGCAATGGCGGTACTTTTTTCGTTGATGCGTTTGCTGCCTTCCTTGATGCGTTTCGGATCGCTATTTTCGGTCAGGTATTTTCCGGTCAATGCGCCACCTGCGAGCGGAGCCCAGGCGGTAACGGCAAGCCCGAGGTGATTGGCCATGGGAATAAGATCGCGCTCGGCATCGCGGGTGATGAGGCTGTATTCGGCTTGAATGCCCGCAAACGCTTCCCAGCCGCGCAATTCGGCGATGGTTTGCATACGTGAAACCAACCATGCTGGTGTATCGGAAATGGCAATGTAATGTACTTTGCCACTACGCACAAGGTCATCGAGGCCACGCAAAATTTCTTCTTCGCGCGTGGTAAAATCCCAGATGTGCAAATACAATAAATCAATCGTATCGAGTTGTAGGCGACGCAAACTGCCTTCTACGCTTTGCATCATGTTTTTGCGGTGGTTGCCGCCATCGTTGATGCGATTGGCTTGTGTGTATAACGAATATTTGGTTGCAACAACCAATTCGTCTTTACGTCCAGAAGCCTTGATCATATTGCCCAAAAAGGTTTCGCTTGTTCCTTCCGTATAGCGGTTGGCCGTATCGATAAAATTTCCGCCTGCTTCGAGGAACGCATCAAAAACACGTTGACTTTCCTCGGCATCGGAGCCATAGCCCCATTCTGTTCCCATAGTCATGGTGCCCAAACAAAGCTCGGAAACGCGCAAGCCCGATCGTCCAAAAAGTTTATAGTTCATGATTTTTTTTGCTAGATGTTGTATGAATATGTAAAAGTAGCTGCAAAGATACTTGCGAATAGAAGGCGCAACACCAGTTTTGGGAAATTTGTTAATTTCACCATTCCATGACAACAGCAAAACCCAACATCCCTATTCACGAACTTTCTCCCGATCCGGGCGATGATGTCCGTTTTAAATTACTTGAACTAACACAACGCGATCACGACATCAGTTCAGAGCCTCACCGCCATGGCTTTTACGAGATTTTCTTTTTTGAGACTGGCGAAGGCGAACACATGATCGATTTCAAAACCTATACCATTGGTGCCCGAAGTCTTCATTTTGTTACCCCCGGACAAGTACACATGCTCAACCGCTCGGGCGAGAGTAAGGGTTTTGTGTTGATGTTCTCGGAAGAGTTTTATTATTTCGACCGCGAAAACAAATACTTGTTGCGCAATATCCCTTTTCTCAATGGCGAATCGTTGAAACCTGCTTTTTCGTTAGATAAAGACTTTGCCAAAGTGCTGATGGATTTGTTGCACGAAATTCGTTCGGAGTACGATTCGGGCGATCCGTATCGCGAAGATATTATACGTGCTTACATCAATATCTTCTTGCTGCGTTGCAAAACAAGGTTGGCTTCAGAGATTACGATTTCAACGGAAGGCGTCAACCATGTGGTCCGTCAATTCAAAATCAATATCGATACGCATTTCAAAACGCGTCACCGTGTAAGCGATTATGCCGATGAGCTTTCTATTTCGGCCAATCACCTGAACGATGTGGTAAAAAAACATACTGGCCGAACCGCGGGCGAATTGATTCAAGAGCGTTTGTTGCTGGAAGCGCGGCGTTTGCTTTTGTATTCGGCGGCTACAGCCAAGGAAATTGCGTATGCGCTCGGATTTAATGATCCGGCGTATTTCAGTCGTTTTTTTAAAAACCACATTGGACAAACGCCCGAAGAATTTCGTCAGAAATTGCGCGAGAAATATGCCAGTTCGTAAGTCCTGCGTATTTTTGTAGCCGAAATGCAAGAAATATTTTTTACCATTCTCGCTATTTGGGTGGTGTGGCGTTTGTACAGCAGTTTCAATGCTAGTCGTAACAACACGCAAGGGCCGCGCTATTCGGCCACACATCACCATTATTACAACCAAGAAAATCCCAATCAAACGACCGTAAATCAGCAAACGAGCGAGCAGAAAAGTCCGAAAAAGGGCGATCAAGCTGGCGAGTATGTCGATTATGAAGAGATTCCGTGATTGGATTTCGCCACTTATCCGCACTTCTACTCCGATTACCAAAAAAGTATGCCACTTATTGAAAGTGGCTTGATGTGTTCATACAAGCCTTGTATGTTTGTTATGCAATTCTGGTTAAGGTGTTTGGTTTTCTGTATTTACCGATCAAATTCGGACCTCCACGAATCTGAAAACTGAAAAAAAATGAAACCGCCAAGGCTTCCCAAGCCCTTGGCGGTTTCGCTTTTTTTAACGCTGCCGAACGAACGATTTTGATACCTTTGCCACTTGTCGTTCTGACCGAAAATCAATCCTATGACCAACAAACGCTACCTGCTTCATTTGGGCGCAATCGTCCTGTTTTTTGCCATCACGGCTGTATTCTTTTCGCCACTTGTTTTTGATGGCAAAAAAATCCGTCAGCATGATATCGAACAGCATAAAGGCATGTCGAAAGAAATTGCTGATTTCCGCAGTGCAAACAACAACAAAGAACCGTTATGGACGAATTCGATGTTTGGTGGTATGCCTGCGTATCAGATTTCGGCCAAGTATCCGGCCAATGGCTTAACATACGTTCAAAATGCGTTTATGAAATTGATGCCGCATCCGGCTACGGCTGTGTTGTTGTGCATGATCGGTTTCTATTTTTTATTGCAAGTATTTAAAGTCGATCCGTGGCTGGCGGTGGCTGGTGCGGTGGGTTTTGGATTGAGTTCTTACCTCATCATCATTTTGCAAGCGGGACACAATTCCAAAGCGTATGCCATTGCGTATATGGCTCCGGTTTTGTTGGGGATGTTGTTGAGTTTTCGCGGACGACCTTTTCTGGGTGCTGCGATTACAGCGGTGGCCTTGGGTTTAGAAATTGGTGCGAACCATTTGCAGATCACGTACTATTTGCTCATACTCGTCGCGATTATCGGTATTGGCGAATATGTACGCATGCAATACGAACATAAATTAAAAGAATTTGGTAAAGCGGCGGGTTTATTGCTCGTGGCGGTGGTGATTGCGGTTTTACCAAGCTTCACCAGTTTGTTTTTGACGAATGAGTATGTAAAATCGACAACGCGTGGTGCTTCAGAATTGACGATTACACCAGATTCAAAGAAGAAAGAAAAAAGCGACGAAGCTTTACCATTTGATTATGCGACGCAATGGAGTTATGGTGTTGGCGAATCGTTTACGTTGATGATTCCAGACTTTAACGGCGGTGCATCATCGGCTGTTGGTGCGTATGCTGAAAGTGATTTTGAGGCGGTAGAACCTGGCGCGGGTGGCCCGAAGCTGAAAGGTCTTGTGGCGCAATATGGCCGTGCTTATTTTGGCGAGCAACCGTTTACGAGCGGACCGGTGTATGTGGGGGCAATTTTCTGTTTCTTATTTATTCTCGGTTTGTTTATTGTAAAAGACAGCATCAAATGGTGGCTGCTGGGCGCAACGCTTTTGTCTATTTCGTTGGCGTGGGGCTATCATGCCGAAACATGGGTGCGTTTGTTCTTCGATCATTTGCCCGGGTTCAATAAATTCCGTGCGGTGGCCATGATTCTCGTCATTGCCGAATTAACTATTCCACTCTTGGCGATTCTCGCTGTGCAGGAAATCATCAACAACAAAGAAGCCTTTAAGAGCAAAATCAAGTACTTCTATATTTCATTTGCTTTGACAGGCGGTTTGGCTTTATTCGTTTGGTTAAGTCCAACGATGTTTGTTGATCCGATGAACGAAAAACAAACGGCGCAGCAAATGGCCATGCTTTCGCAAGGTGGCTTGAAAGGCGCGCAAGCGCAAGAGTTTGTCGATATTCTGACCGAAACGCGTGAGAATATTGTGAGTTCAGATGGTGGTCGTAGTTTCTTGTTTATTTGTGGTGCTGGGATTTTGTTGTTTGTGTTTGCAAATGTCAAAATGCCTGCTATGGCTTTGGGTGGCGCGCTTACGCTCTTGGTTATTTTTGATATGTGGGGCGTTAGCAACCGTTACCTTTCCGATGATGACGAAAAAGGACAAAGTGATTATGTGAAAGTTGGACGCAAAGGCGATTTGCCGCCTCCGGCGATGACGGCTTCGGATAAACAAATTCTCGAAGATAAAGGAATCAATTACCGTGTCTTAAATACGGCTGCCGATATTTGGAACGATGCGCGTACATCGTATTACCACAAATCGATTGGTGGGTATAGTGCGGTAAAACTCAAGCGTGTGCAAGAGGTATATGATTTTCAGTTGGAACGTGAAGTAAACAAGGTTCGTTCTTTTGCCCCAATTCTCGGCAACGATTCGATGTTGCGTATTGAATTGTCGAAATTGAATGTGGTGAATATGCTCAATGGTCGTTACCTCGTTGTGCCGTATCAAGATCAAGACGGCAAATCGAAAGAGTATGTGTTGAAAAATGGTGCGGCTTTGGGCAATGCTTGGTTTGTTTCGCAGGTTAAGTTGGCTGCCGATGCAAACGAAGAAATTTTGGCACTCGGAAAATTCAATCCGCGCACAACGGCTTTGGTTGACAAGCGTTATGAGGCCGATCTGAATGGGTTTTCACCGAAATACGATTCTACGGCTTCGATTGCATTGACTTCGTACAAAGCAAACGAATTGCATTATGCGTCGAATGCCACAACAGAACAACTGGCGGTATTCTCCGAAATTTATTACGACAAAGGTTGGAATGTGTATGTCGATAATCAGCCAGCAAAATATTTCCGTACCAATTACCTCTTGCGTGGTATGCGTGTACCTGCGGGCAAGCACGAAATCGTATTTAAGTTTGAGCCAGAGTGGTATGCGAAAGGCGAGAAAGTTGCGGGCTTCGGTTCTATCTTGGTTTTCCTCTTGCTTGCAGGTGGAATTTTCATGGACTGGAAATCGAACAAAGGCGTAAACAAACTAGAAGCTCCTGAAAAGAGCGCATAAGTAGTTGTTTGAGCAATGACGGCACGCAAGCGCGTTTTGGTAATTACCTACTACTGGCCTCCGGCGGGTGGTTCTGGCGTTCAGCGTTGGTTGAAATTTGTGAAGTACTTGCGCGAATTTGGATGGGAACCGATTGTTTATACACCTTCCAATCCTGAAATGCCTGTTGTAGATCAATCCTTACTGAGCGATTTGCCTAAAGGGCTGGAAGTGATTCAAACACCAATTTGGGAACCATACGATTTTTACAGAAAATTTACGGGGAAGAAAGGAACGATTGGTGCTGGTTTTGCAAGCGAAGAAAAAGGGGCAAAGAAGAAACATGGTTTTTCGGTTTGGGTGCGTGGCAATTTTTTTATTCCCGATGCGCGCAAATTTTGGATTAAATCGTCGGTTCGTTTTTTGACAGATTACCTGAAAAAAAATCCGGTAGATGCGCTTGTGTCAACTGGTCCGCCACATAGCATGCATAAGATTGCCTTGGGCGTGAAAGAAAAAACAAACATTCCGTGGCTTGCCGATTTCAGAGATCCGTGGACACAAATTGATTTTTACCACGAATTGAAATTGACGCGTTGGGCCGATGCGCGCCACCGTCGAATGGAATTGCAAGTGCTTCGTGCGGCTGATCGTGTAGTGAGTGTGGGTAAAGTGATGAGCGATGGGATGGAGGCGATTCTGAAAAAATCGGGAGCGGCTTATGCGGCAGAAAAATTTCAAGTGATTACCAATGGTTACGATGATGCCGATTTTGTGCAACAAACAATTGCGCTAGATAAAAAATTTTCAATCGCGCATTTAGGTACAATGGCTGCTTCGCGCAATCCAGAAACGCTTTGGGAAGTGTTAGCGCAACTGTGTAACGAAGTTCCAGAATTTGGGCGCGACTTGGAAATCAAGTTGGTCGGCAAAGTCGATTTCTCGATTGTGGATGCGTTGAAGGCAAAAAAACTTGCTCAATACTTAAACAAGATTGACTATGTGCCGCAAAAAGAAGTGGTCTTGCATCAACAGCAAGCACAAGTCTTGCTGTTGGTACTCAATGACACACCCAATGCGCGCGGAATTTTGACCGGAAAATTTTTCGAGTATTTATCGGCAAAACGTCCGATTCTGGCCGTTGGTCCAACAGATGGCGATGTGGGCTTAATTTTGCATGAAACACAAGCGGGAGTGATTGCCAATTATGGCGACGCAGCTTTGATGAAAGCAACATTGTTGGATTGGTACAAGGATTACCAAGCGGAGCGTTTAGCGATTGCCAGTTCGGGCGTTGAGATTTATACTCGAAAAGCACTTACGGGAAAGATGGCGGGGGTTTTGGGGGGAATGATTGGGGGAGATTGATACCTTTGGGGGAGAAAATGAATTATATAATTTCTAAAAAATAGCATACATCATCCAATGTCAATAAAAAAAGCAATTTCTGATCTCGTGCCGGGGTTTATCATGCAACGTTATGTGAAGTTCAAAAAGAACATGAAATGGAAAGGGCTGAAGCATGAGGATGTGTTTAATAAAATATACGAAGGAAATGGTTGGGGTGGACACGAGTCTGTTTCTGGCAGAGGATCGGACGATGATCAAACAGCCGTTATTGTAACGCAGTTGCCCGCAATTTTAAAACAGTTTGAAATCAAATCGGTTTTAGATATTCCCTGCGGCGATTTTATGTGGATGCAACGTGTTGATTTAAATGGTATCGATTATACAGGCGGCGATATTGTGAAAGCCTTGATCGAAAAAAATACAAGCATGTACCAAAAACAAGATCGCAATTTTAAGCATCTTGATTTATGCGAAAGCGAATTGCCTCGTGTAGATGCTGTGTTTTGCCGTGATTGTTTAGTGCATTTATCGTTCGATTTAATTTTTAAAGCCTTATCCAATATCTCAAAAAGCGGAAGCAAGTATTTAATTACAACAACATTTACAGATCATTTAAAGAACGAGGACATTGTAACAGGCAACTGGCGTACATTGAATTTTGAGCAAGCCCCGTTTAATTTTGGCAAGCCCGTTTTTATGTTGAATGAGAAGTGTACAGAGGGGAATGGGGCGTATGCTGATAAGTGCATAGCTGTATGGGAAGTTGCTGCGTTGCCTCTCTTGCAAGCAAGTGCGAATCAATAAGTAGAACCTTCAAGCACTAAATCCTTCGTACCTTCTGTGTCAATTTTCATCAAATCAATTTTTTGATTTTCAGAAAAATTATTTTTGACGAAATTATCAAGTGTATCTGTTTTAACGCGTAGTTCAATCCGAGAAATACGACTAGTTGCTTGATCATTGTAAAGCCCAGATTTTTCAGCTTACTAATCTTATCTTTCTGAAAGAATCACTTCAGGGTTCTATAGATCGTGTGAAACTTTTTGGCGATGCTAATTTTAGAATATTTTTGTGTAACAGCTTCCGATATCTGTTTGTGGTTATAGCTTGTTTTCAATGCCATTTCAATGCCATTTTCCCAATTGCTTAATGTGTTTTCGCATAAAATACCATAGTCTTTTGTGCTAATCAAATCGGGGATAGCACCAACGTTTGATGCGATTACAGGTGTTCCGGTTGATAATGCTTCTGCGACCACAATAGAGAATGTTTCGATTGCGGAGGCATGGAGAAAAAAGTCGGACTGATGGAATTGTGTAGCAATTTCTTTTTTGTTGCAATAGCCTCGATAAACGATGTTATAGGAATGTTTTTTTTGCTTGATTTCACGAAGCAAAGAACCATCTCCAAAGAGATGTAATTCGAATTCAATATTATTTCGCGAAGCAATTGCTTCAAGCGCACCGACAAAAAGATGGGGCAGTTTGGGTCTTTCCCATGTAGCAATAGCCATAAAGACAATTTTTACTTGTTTGGTTTTTGCTACAAACGAATAAGTTTCTTGATCGATGATATTGGGAACGATTTCTATCTTTTCTTTGGAATCGACAAATGGAGCTATTTTTTGTTTAAGAAATAACGAAACGGTGGTAATAGCAATGGCTTGTTGATACGCTTTTGTGCCTTGCGAAGCCCATAGGTTTTTGGTTAAAAAAATGTCAGATTTAGACCAGTGTTCGGTAATCATGTGTTTTGTTTGAATATCCTTACTCAACTGCCATCCTATAATTCCAGCAGGATTGATTACATTGGAATGAATAACATCTGGCTTAAAGGTTGGAAGTATTCGTTTTTTAATGTACCGACGTGTAATGAAGCTAAGAAAAGGGGTAATGGCATTGATTTTTTTATGCAAGAACGAGTGAATTTCTAGGTGATGTGTAACAATACCCTGATCTACGACTGTTTTTTGGCAATACTTAAATAAAGACTTACTATCCAATAGATGCAAGGCGACAACCACCAGTTCATGATTTTCATCCTGAATAGCACGGGCATGTTCTCTGATAAACAAACCTTTATGTGGTTGTTTATCGGAAGGATACCAACAACTTAGAAATAGAATTTTCATTAAAAAACAGGTATTATGCTAAAGGCAAAGGACGGCTAATTTATTTATTATTTTTTTAGTGTTAGTTTTGCTTAAAATACGAACAAAATCTAAGTTGGATAAATGATCTCTCGGAAGTTCTTCTCATCGTCTATTTACTTTACCTTATTTAGCGGTTTACCTCTGGCCTCGGGATTAATTTTACTTCCTTTTTATATCGCTACACTTGATAAGCAAGTCTTTGGTGTATTAACTCTTTATTTAGCGATTACGCTTTTTTTTCAAGCAATTATACTTTTTGCTACTGAGCAAAAGTCGGCAGTTGATTATTTCAAGTTTCAATCGACACCAGAACAACAGAAGCAAATCTTATCTACAAATCTCCTTTCTGGAACTGGTTTTGCTCTGCTTGTATTTATACTTGCTATGATTTTGGGATATTTTAATGACTCTTTTTTGTCTCAGAATAACTTGCAATGGCATCCCTATCTCTGGATGTGTATTGTAACTTCATTTTGTAATGCACTTTTTAAACAATACACCCAGTTTCTCATATATAGCGATAAGACTGGAGAATATGTTATTGTCAATCTCATCAATTTTATTGCAACAATAGGTATTTCACTCTGGGGGTTAGAACGGTATGGTAATAGTGTAGAAGGCCCTATGCTCGGACGGTTATATTCTGGATTCATTATTTTTCTGCTTGGGATTTTATATATCTACCGTCATGTAGGATTTAAATTCAATCCCCAAGAAGCGCGAACCCTCCTCACATTTGTCTGGCCTATAATTTTATATTTCATTTTTACATGGATTTCTAGTTATGCAGATCGTTTTATCATTAACCACTATTTGAGCACGGAATTTAGCGGCATATTTGATTTTGTAACTAAATGTACACTTGGTGTTGAGTTTATACTAGGAGGATTGATCAATGTAGTTTATCCCAAAGTTTATCACTATTTCAATAAAAAAGATAATTATACAACGGCTGAAATTAGTCGTATCATCAACCATTATTTCAATGCTACAATAGGCGTTGTCTTTCTTGCTATTATTTTTACCATTGTTGTCATCCCTATTATTGTTCCTTGGATCATTCATAAAGAAAACTATATCGAGGCACTTGTGTTTTTACCAATCCTATGCGTTTCACTACTTCTCCGCATGGTTTTCTACGTCTATTACGCTCCAGCAGTTTACTACAAAAAAACAAAACTACTTCCTTTAAATTTAGCCATAGCGACAGTTGTTCAACTCATTTTTTCTGTCATACTAATATCTTGGCTAGGCCTTTTAGGAGCAGTCATCGCCTATGCATTGGCGAAGTTCTTTACTAGCTTCACATTTTATCTTTCTGTTCGTAAAATATCTCCGTTCAAGTATTCTTTCAGCCAGCAATTGCTATTTCCGCTTATCATTACAGCAATTAGTATTGCTTTCTATGTTTTTCAGTGGACGAGTTATGTTGAGGTCTTGGTGCTGTGTTTTATTATGAGTGTAATATTCCTTTACTTCTTTAGAAAAGAAATAAAAGATATTCGGATTATTAAGAAGTTGATTCTGTCGAAACAGCAATAAAAATTACTCAACAATAAAACTCACCTGTGATTTTTTATTGTCTTTAACAATGACAAGGAAATACATTCCTTGGTTGAGGCCATAAACAGGAATTGTAGTTTCGCGCAGGATGTTTTCAAATGCAACGTGTTTGACCCGTTTTCCATTGGCATCATATATAGAGACGACGCAATTGCCATCTAATAACGGCGATTGAATAGTCAGTATCTCGGACACAGGATTCGGAAATACTGCGATTGATGGCGATGTTTCATTTATAATCGTCTCCACAGTACCTACTTTGCCGCCCCAAATGACACAAAGTTGTGGATGTTTAGATGCATCGTTATGATCGCTTGAGTAGAAAAGCAATGCCGCTTGATTGTTTGGGTCTTCTGTATCAAGACGAAGCATAAAACCATAATTGGCAGCTTGATTATTAATCAACGTTTGTGTCATTGCCGTAACGTTGACGGTATAATCTTGCGATGCATTTCCACTTATAGGTAGTGTTGCGCGATTGGTTTGTGTAGTCGCAGGTTGATTATTCCATGTAACCGTCGATTCCGTCCATGGCGCACTAACTTGTTCAATGTAAGAAAGATTATTTCCGAAGTGCCCAGGCAAAAGGTTGTTGATATAACCTGTTGCGTATAGTTTCAATTCTGCGGAAATAATTGTTGCTCCTGGAGGAATAGCCGACAAATCAAAATAAAGCATACCGCGATTCGAATTACGACCACCCATTGCACCCGGAATACAAAAGGCTTTTAAATAAGTATCTGTACCATAATTATTAAAATCAGTACCAAAATTATCATGATACCCTAATGATGCATCAATGCCGACATTGGCATTGGGTTGTTGACAAAGCGTATCATTCTGAGCGAAAGCGTATGAAAACAACAAACAAAATAGAAGAGAAACGGTATTTTTCATGAGGCTAAATATTGTTAGATATAAAATTAATCAAAATCATACACCCCCCCCAAAAAAAACAAAAAAGCGGATGTTCTTTTAAAAGAACATCCGCTTTTTTGTAATCGATCAATCCCCTAAAACGCCCGACTCACCCCAATCACCCAACGAAACTGCACATAATCTGGCGATACATAAGGTGTGCGATTTAAGAACAGGGGCATATCAAAACGAATTGTCAAAGGCTTTACCAATTGCAATGGCGGAAAACGTTTGATCGTTAGCGCAGTTCCCACGCCCGCATCCGCGCGTAGGTCTGACAAACGTAACGTTTCTTCGCCCGTGGTGTTGTAATTGATTACCCCAACATCGCCAAACAAATACGTTGTAAGGCCAAAAATACTGTTTAGTTTCGGCAATTTACGACCTACAAAACGGAACAATTCTTGAAATTCTACTTCTGCATTAAATGCCGCGCCACTTGTGCCTTTATACACACTGCGCACGTTGTTGAACTGGTCAAACTGCGGTACCAAATACCCCGAATACCCACGCAAATTCAACCCACCACCTGCATGAAAATGATTCAGATCATTGTCGTAACCACCCCATTCTGCCGGAACAATTCCCATCGAACGGGTGTATTTGCTGTCCATCAATTCCTCCGAGTTGGCACCCGCAACATAAAGCATCGACTCATCCGCCCAATTGTTTCCTAAACCGTATTGCACAAACAAACGCGTGTTGATGTTGATGCGACCCAAATCGTTTTTGTTTACCGTTGCAAATGTCAACGCTTGGTAATTGTAATCGCTGCCCAATGCCGAAGAACGCAAGTCGATACGAATATCGCCTTTGCCTTTGCGGTAAGTGTATGGATGTTGGAAACCAACGGTAAGCGTATTGTTGTACTTGCCCGGTTGCCACTCATCGCGATGAATGAGGTAGGTCAGATCCGACGAATCGCAACGGTGCATCAATTTGTACTGCACATAAAACCGGTTGTGCATTTTACGATCCCACACTTCAAATCCGGCCATCGCTGCATTCAGCCCGTCGAAATGACGACCACTTACCCAAACCGCAGAGTTTTTGATGAAACCATTGGTCGGTGTTCTGTAATTCAAAGCAACCGAAAACTGATCGAATTTATTGATCTCATCTCCGGCATGTAAGCCCGATTGCGCCATTCCAGTATTGTAATTGAAGGTCAGATCAAAAACATGCTTCGTATCGAAAAAATCGCCACCTAAAAAGAAACCTGCCTTTACTCCATCAAAACCATTGTACCAAAAATCTGGACGCGCACGCAAATCATACTTTTGCCAAGAAGGTGGATTGTAAATGCGCGAATCGAAACGCAAGGCAACAGGCGTTTTTAAGTTATTGTTGAGCATGTTCACATCCGCTAAACGATGCGTGGTGTCAATCATCACATCTTGGATGCCCGATGGAATAATCACATGCGCTTCATACGTCTTGCGCACATTGTCCCAACCAATCCAACGCGGCAAAATGGTAGCCGATGTTTTTTTCTCAAACCACGTATTCGGAATGTAGTAATTGTATGCAACACCATCGTTGCCAACAACCGTAAAATCAATTGGCATTTGCATGCCATGGCGTTCAAAGGTGATGACGTATTCATCCGCAGCATCGCCTTTTTTCACTTTTTTTACTTCGTAATCAATTTGTTTGCCCGTAGTCAACCATTGATCAAAAAACCAATTCAGATCGACATGTGTAAATTGAATCACCGAATTGCGGAAATCTTCGACATACGGATGCGCAAATTTCCATTGGTTGAAATAATGCTGCATCGCTGCAAGAAACAACGAATCGCCCAAGACATATTGTAAGTTGTACAACATGGTCGAAGTTTTCATATACACTTGACGATAGCCGCCACCATGACGCAAGGCGCCACCAAAATGATCGGAGTGGTTATCAATCACCGTTTCATCGCCTTTGATCGCATCGCCCATGTAGCCATTATACACTTCGCTATTGATGACCTGATCGGTTTCGGTAAAACGCTCTACGTAATTTGATTTGTATTGATAACGTACCCGTTCCTGTCCTTTGATTTTGATGTACGACCACGACGTTAAAAACTGCGTAAACCCTTCGTCCAACAAAGCGCGATAGGTTTCGTTGCTGCCCACCATCCCAAAAAACCAATTGTGTCCTACTTCATGCGCAATGAGGTCGTAGTAATCTGGCGCACGGCCACCATCCAATGTCAGCATCGGATATTCCATGCCATCGCGCGCATCCGCAACAATCATTTTCGGATAACCATACATGCCAAAATCGGTCGAATACGTTTGTATTACTTTCGCTGTAAACGAAGCCGCATCTTGCCAGCCCGAACAATGTTGTTCTTGTGCCAATGCAATACACCGAATACCATTCCATTGTGCTTCGCCAATACGATAGGTCGGATCAGCTGTCCACGCAAAATCATGCACATTGTCGGCATGAAATTTCCATGTTTTGGTTGTACCATCAGCCGGAATAATCACCGAAGGCTTTTCTTCCCAAGGCTTTGCTTTGAAATTGGCAATATCAAGTTGTTGGCGCAAAGCCGCAGGCAACATCTCTTGTTCATTCGTCATCACACCCGTTGCGTCCACAATAAAATTATTCGGGAACGTTAATTCCACATCGTACGAACCAAAATCGCCATAAAACTCGCGGGTTAAATGCTGATCTGTTTCCCAACCAAATTTGCGATCATACACACACAAACGTGGGTACCAATGCACGCCATCGTAATGTTTGAAACCAAATGTCTGATACATTTTCATACGCCGACGAATGGTTCCACCATTGTCGAAATACGTTTTGAAATTCATGCTGATTTTTACGCTGCTGTTGGGCAGTAAAGGCTTGGGCAACCAAACTTTTAAAATGGTATTGTCCAGTTCTGTTTTTGCTGTTTGTCCATCAATGGCAATATCAGAAACGGTGGTGCCTAATTTTTGCGACTCATACTTTCCGTATTTGATTGCATAATCGTTGTTGCGGTGCAGATCGTCTGTGTATGAACCTGGCTGAAATGCGTTTTCATACAAGTGAAAGAAAACGAAATACAACGTATCCGGCGAATTGTTCCAATACGTGAGTTCTTCACTTCCGGTAACAACATCGGTTTTATCGTCAATGCTTGCTTTTAAATTGTAATGCACATCCTGTTGCCAGTAACCCGCATGCGGCATGCGGTTTTTCCAGTAATACGGATTATTGGCCGAGCGGTACGTACTGCCCGGAACTTGTGCCATCAGGCAAAATGAAGAAAACGCAAAAGCGCAGACGAGAATTTTTCGCAGCATAATTTGGTGATGTGTTATTACCCGCAAATATACTACCAATTATAGTTCAAAACTACGCTAGTTTTAGCGTTCACGATTTTGAGCAATACAGGCTGGATGGTCTGCAACAATTGGGGAATACCGATGCTTGAACTGTTTGTCCAATTATTTATGGAACAATTACAGCTACACTATTCGTATGACCGCAAATTGGCCAGTAGAAAAGGATTTTTGAGGTAAATGAATATTAATAACGCGGAGTAACAGCAGGCTTGTTTTTGGTTGTAAGAAATGGAAACCTATTTTTGCCAAATTCAAAAAAGCAATGTACTTTGTAAGCATTAATCAGCATCGCCCATGAAAATTAAATGCATCCTTTCGCTTTTTGCACTCACACTTTTATTTGGCGCTGCGCGTCGCGAACAAGTAGCTACCGACCACCCGAAAGCTACAACCGCCAATCCCTTGCTGGCTGCACCGGATGAGTTGTTTGATTTTGCGCGGCTCGATGTGGCCAAAATGCGCGAAGCGGCGACACAGACCGAATCGGATATTCAAGGCATGCTTGCGGCTATTATGGCGGTTGATGATGAAAAAAGACGGTTCGACAATACGATGCAGGTACTCGACGATCTGAAAAACAAAATTTATATTTTCATCGGCTTGGGCGAATTGATTACCAGTGCGCATCCTGACGAAGGCGTTCGCAATGCGGCTGGCGAAATGCAAAAACAATTTACAACAATCTCGGATGATTTGCTGCTGAACGAATCGCTTTATAAAGCGGTCTCGGCTTATGCCAAAACGCCTGAAGCACTCAGCTTGACTGGCGAGCGCAAATTTTTTCTGAGCAAATGGGTTGCAGATTTCAAACGCAATGGCATGACACTCGCCAAAAGTGATCGTGATACATTGCAGGCGATCAATCAACAACTCAATGATCTTTCGGTTGAATTTGGCCACCACATTTCTAACGACAAAACAGTTGTTATTCTGGAAGAATCCGATATGGCGGGTTTGTCAGAAGGATTTAAAAAACCGTTTTACAACAAGGATGGAAAGTATTATGTAATCATGAGTACGCCTGTGTATGCGCAGTTTATGGCGTATGCAAAGAATCCGGCTGCGCGCAAAAAAATGTACACGGCAAAAATGAATATCGGTGGTGCAGAAAATGAGCGTTTACTGGTAACCATTTTAGCGCTGCGTAAGCGTAAAGCAAATCTGCTCGGTTTTAAGACCTATGCCGAATTTATTACCGCCGACATCATGTCGAAAAACACCAAAAATGTTTGGAGTTTTGAGAAAAAATTAGCGACCGATTTACGCCCCAAAGCACAAGCCGATTTGGCGGCCATGCTTGCGGTAAAAAGCAAAGAAACGGGCAAACGCGAAACAACAATTTATCCTTATGACAATGCGTATTACGCGGCCCGTTTGATGGAAAAGAAATACCGTGTTGATCCTGAAAAAGTAAAAGAGTATTTCGAAATTCAACAAGTGATTGGTGGTGTGTTTACGGTGTATCAGAAATTATACAATTTGAATTTTGTGCGTGATACAACGCCTTCGGTTTGGCATAAAGATGTTCAAGCGTATTCGGTTTGGGACAATGAATCGCAAAAACGCATCGGGTATTTTTACCTCGATTTGTATCCACGCGAAAACAAATACAATCATTTTGCGTGTTTTCCGATTACAGGCTCGAAGAAACTTTTGGGCGGAAACGAACAATTGCACAGTGCTGCGTTGGTGTGTAATTTTCCCGCCCCCACCGCCGAAAAGCCATCGCTGCTAGCGCACAAACAAGCCGAAACTTTTTTCCACGAATTTGGTCACCTCATTCATGTTTTGTTAAGCGAAACCGAACTCGCTTCGCTCGCCGGAACAAATGTTCCAACCGATTTTGTTGAAGCCCCTTCACAAATTATGGAAAACTGGTGTTGGCAAAAAAATGTCTTACGCCTTTTCGCTAAACATTACAAAACGGGCGAAGTTATTCCCGATACGCTCGTTGATCGTATGCTTCTTGCGCGCAACATGAACTCAGGCATGAATATGTTACAACAAGTTTTCTACGGCACGCTCGATTTTACGTTGAATGATGGGATGGAAGTAAAATCGCAAGCAGACATTACGGCCAAGGTGCGCGAATTGCAAAACAGCATTACGCTTTGTCCATACGTCGAAGAAACGCATTTTGCGGGCAGCTTCGGTCATCTTACCAATTATGGATCGCAGTACTACGGTTATCTCTGGTCGCTCGTGTATGCGCAGGATATGTTTTCGGTATTTGAAAAAGAAGGAGTGTTATCGCCCGAAGTGGGGAAACGTTACCGCACACAGGTATTGAGCAAAGGTGGAAGCAATGAGGCGTTGAATTTAGTTCGCAATTTTATTGGCCGTGAACCGAATAACAAAGCGTTTTTAAAGCAGCAAGGTTTGAAATAGAAGATTCAGGTTTCAGGTTTCAGATTCCAAGTTCCAGATTCCAGATTCCAGATTCCAAGTTCCAAGTTCCCAAGTTCCAAGTTCCCAAGTTCCAAGTTCCAGAGGAATGCGGTTTGGATGTATAGCCGTTTTTTGAAAGCAAAAATTCCAAATCTCAATTAAACTTGCTGTAGTTTGAGATTTGGAATTTGCTTTTGGAACTTGGAACTTGGTATTTCTATTTTTTTTGATTTGTGCTTTGGAACTTGGAATCTGGAACTTGGTATTTCTATTTTTTTTGATTTGTGCTTTGGAACTTGGAATCTGGAACTTGGTATTTCTATTTTTTTTGATTTGTGCTTTGGAACTTGGAATCTGGAACTTGGTATTTCTATTTTTTTGATTTGTGCTTTGGAACTTGGAATCTGGAACTTGGTATTTCTATTTTTTTTGATTTGTGCTTTGGAACT
>JAAFIA010000022.1 GCA_013298545.1 Bacteroidota bacterium
GGTTAGGCCTTGCCGCTGCTTTTTTTTGCCCTCACATCATCAATGTACGATGATGATTTTCTTCTGAATGTCGGTACAACTATTCAACACCCGCAAGACATAAACACCTGCCGGTTGACCCGAAAAATCAAGTTCGCGCTTGTAAATCCCCCAATCAAGTTTTACCTGTTCCTCAACAACAAGTCGGCCACGCATATCTGTAATCTGGTACAATACATACGCGTCGTGTGTTGGCGAATCGAAATAAACCGTTACGCGCGAACTGCTTGGAACCGGATAGACATGAATCGATTCTTCGCCCAGCGGGCTAACCGCATTGTTTTGCATACACGCCAATCCCGACGCGCACAACTGCTCCCGCAACTGATGGTAACGCTCACCAATAAAGGTTTTCAATCCCGGTATTTTCGATAAAATCCATCCATTATAACTCGTGAAACCAAGATTGCCCTCAAACTGCGTATTGGAGTACATCTGATTGGATTGCGGCTCGGCATACACATACGGACGAATAACATCTGCCAAACTATCTATTTGCGCATACATGACTGAGGGGCGAAAATCTTCATTCAAATAGGTACAAATTGCCTCTAAATACGTTTGCCGAAATTCATCAAATGCAAATAAATTTTTGTTGAGCGGAACACGATCTGGCGGATTAGGCATATAAAACAAATCCAATTCCTGGGATGCCGCTTGCCCCCAAAGCGGAAATACCCCAAAGGCCAAACCCACATCCCAACTGATCCATTCAAATTTTCCGCTTGTACTATCGTCGTATAAATAATAATTGTGCGGATTGAACAAGTACGAATCCAGATTCACAAACACATTGTTTGCAGCCAATGTCCATAAATAAGCATTTACATCCAAGCGCTCGCGTATGCGTGTCGGAAATTGATCGCCGCTGTTGTTGATGCGATCAATCAAATCAACCAAACCCGTCCAATCGTTGGCCGTTTCATTGGTTGTCAATTCATAAGCATTGTAATACGTTTGTGGTGCAGCCCCAAACCATTGTAGAGTTCCATTCGGATCGCCTTTGTATAGATTGCCCTCATTATCGCCAAACGTTTGTTGCAAAAATGTTTTATCAATGGATTCAATCATTTTATACAAGCCCACATATTCTTGGTTGAAATAAACCGCAGCATAAGTACATCGCGGAGCTGGAAGTCCATGCCGCCGCAATACATCGAGCATCAATTTTTCGCGCAGCATGGTTGGGTCGTAGGCACTGTTGTTGAGGTGCACAGATTTTAAACCATCGAATTTTTGTCCGTTGATGTAAGCATTAAATTTCAGTTTCAAGGGTTTCTTGGTTCCCGGATGTCCAACATAACTTGCATTTCCTTTTAGCCTCACGCCTACGCTATCCATCACACGTCCATCAAGCGTTACAATTGCCGGAATATAAATATCTTGGCCTGTTTGGTCGCCCAATGCTTTATTGGCCGTAAGCGTATCCCACCAACCCAACTGCGCAAAATCGATGTAAACGGAATGTACGCCCCCCACCCCAAACAGGCTATCGCCTGTCCCCTGCCCACGAAGGCATGCAGAAATCAAAAGAGCAGTAAGAAAAAAAGTAAAACGCATCTTTTCGCCTGTTGAAAACAAATGTAATAAATCGGCAATGCCCTGCCACAATCCACCGCCGACGACTTATTTTTGCAGCTACAATGATTCAATACCCATCCAAACTCATTGAAGAAGCCGTAGAAGCCTTCGCCCAATTGCCCGGCGTTGGTCGTCGTACCGCTTTACGCTACGTTTTACATTTACTCAAACAAGACCCCGCGCTCGTCAAACGTTTTGGCGAAACCCTCAGCCGTTTTCGCGACGAACTCAAACATTGTACCCGTTGCCACAACGTCAGCGATACCGACATCTGTAGCATTTGCAGCAATCCACGCCGCGATGCCACGCTCGTTTGTGTCGTAGAAGATGTACGCGATGTCATGGCCATCGAAAACACCCAACAATTCAATGGCTTGTATCACGTGCTCGGTGGCATCATTTCGCCTATGGACGGAATCGGTCCAAACGATTTACACATTGATAGTTTGGTCGAACGCGTTGCCTCGGGCGAGACACAAGAAGTCATCATGGCCCTCAGCACAACCATGGAAGGCGATACCACCAATTTTTTTATTTATAAAAAGTTGGGCGTTTATCCCATTCGCATGACCACCATTGCTCGTGGTGTGGCCATTGGCGACGAAATCGAATATGCCGACGAAATTACGTTGGGCCGTTCTATTCTGAATCGCGTGCCTTACGAGCGTAGCATTTCTGTTCGTTAAACAACCGAGCACCCTACAAAAACTGTAAATTCGCGCTTCATGAATCTGATCCGCGTTTTGCTTTGGCCCATTTCTATCCTTTACGGATGGATTGTTGCTATTCGCAATCGTTGTTTTGATTATGGTATTTTTAAAAGCACTTCTTTTGCATCGCCTTTGCTCATTGGCGTTGGAAACCTAACTGCGGGTGGAACGGGAAAAACTCCACATGTAGAATACCTCGTCAAACTTTTAGCGGCCTATAAAATTGCTACGCTGAGTCGTGGTTATGGACGCAAAACAAGTGGTTTTCTTGAAGCCAATAACGACTCAACAGCAATGGATATTGGCGATGAGCCGCGCCAATTTCGGCATCGTTTTCCGCAACACGTTTGTGTAGCCGTAGATGAAAAACGCGTACACGGTGTGAATCAGCTCCGACAAAAATACCCCGATCTCGATGTGGTGATTCTCGATGATGTTTTCCAACACCGAAAGATAAAACCTGGTTTACAAATTCTGCTCACCGATTATACGCGCTTATTTTACAACGACCAATTGTTGCCAACCGGATTGCTCCGCGAATCGAAATCGGGAGCAGCTCGCGCCGATATTATCATTGTTACCAAAACACCCAATATCTTTTCGCCGCTCGAACGCAAACGCATCATACGTGAATTGAAACCGTTGCCGCATCAGCAAATTTATTTTTCAACCATTCGGTATGGCGATTTTATTCCGTTTGGTCAGAAATCAACTTCGGCCATGCTTGGGCGCGATTATTATTTTGAACGCGGTTATACAATTGTACTATTAACCGGAATTGCCAATTCGCAACCGCTCGAATTTTACCTGCGCGATAAAGCCGAAAAACTAATCACTGTAAGATACAAGGATCACCACCAATTTTCTGTTGCTGATTTGCAAAAATTGCAGACCTTGTTTGCCGAAATTCCGAACGAAAAGAAAATTATTTTGACCACCGAAAAAGATGCCATGCGCCTCGATTTTCCCGAACTTCGTGAGCAATTGGCCGGACTTCCGGTGCATTACATTCCCATAGAAATTACATTTCACGATAAAGACACCGAATTATTCAACCAACAAATTCTCGATTATGTACGAAAAAATTCAGGCAACAGTCGCATTCATTAACGAAAAGACAAACGGTTTTCAACCCGAACTGGGAATCATTCTGGGCACAGGTCTAGGCGGATTGGTGCACGAAATTGAGGCCGAATACGTTTTGCCTTACGAAACCATTTTAAACTTTCCCGTATCAACCGTAGAAGGCCATTCTGGAAAACTCATTTTCGGAAAACTGGGCGGAAAAAATGTGGTGGCGATGCAAGGCCGTTTTCACTTTTATGAAGGATACGGCATGAGCGAAGTGGTATTTCCGGTGCGTGTCATGAAATATCTCGGCATCAAAAATTTATTTTTATCGAATGCAAGTGGTGGTGTAAATCCAAATTTTGAAGTGGGCGATCTCATGCTCATCACCGACCACATCAATTTGTTTCCGGCGCATCCGCTCAATGGTAAAAACGACGAACGCTTTGGCCCACGATTCCCTGATATGAGCGAAGCATACGATCACCAACTCCTTGCACAAGCAAAAGCAACTGCGGCCAAACTCGATATTCACCTGCAAGAAGGTGTTTATGTCGGATTAACAGGACCAACATTTGAAACGCCAGCCGAATACAAGTATGTACGCATCATTGGCGGCGACACCGTTGGTATGAGTACGGTGCCCGAAGTAATTGCAGCACGACATCTGAATTTACCATGCTTCGCGATTTCGGTCATTACCGATTTGGGTGTTCCCGGAAAAATCATCGAAGTGTCGCACGAAGAAGTGCAGAAAGTAGCCAAGGTTGCTGAAAAGAAAATGACCTTGCTAATGAAAACGATGATCGCTGAAATGTAATCGTCCTTTTTCTTATATTTACTAGACAATTGGTTATACCCGAACTCTAAAATCATGAAAAAAATATACGCATTCGTAGTTGCGCTAGCATTTTTTACGAACCTTGCAGCACAAAATTATTCCTCGCAAAACGTAACCCTATTGGGGCATTGGTACAATCCTGCCGAAGAAGACGAGCCTGTTTATGGCATCAGCTACCAAGGGTGTTATGGTTGGCACAACCCACAAGACAACCGCGAATACGCGATTATTGGTGGTTCTTCTGGAACGTATTTCATCGACATTACAAATCCTACGGCTCCAGTTCAAGCCGATTATGTAGCTGGAACACACCAAAATTGCATCTGGCACGAAGTAAAAACCTACGATAAGTATTGCTACATCATCAGCGACGATTCGCCAAACAATAGTTTTCAGATTGTTGACATGAGTTATTTGCCCGATTCGGTACATGTGGTTTACGATGGTACTTCGATCTTTGAAAATGCACATACACTATTTGTTGATGGTACAAAACTCTGGTGCGCTAGTGTAACCTTGCCAAACAGCACCTACTATTCCATGGCCGTTTATGATTTGAGCAATCCGGTTGCACCAACGCTTATTCGTACACTCAATCAAGATTACCCCGCTATCGGAACTGTACACGATATGTTTGTGCGCAACGATACCTGTTACGCTTCTTGTGGTTATGATGGTTTGCATATTTATAAATTTGGCTCAAACTTTACCGAAATTGGGCAATTAACAAGCTATCCCGATCAAGGCTACAACCACAGCAGCTTTCTTACATCAGATGGTAATACATTGATCTTTATGGACGAAGTTCCAGTCAATCGTCGCGTGAAATCAATTGATGTTTCCAATATTGCCAACATCTCCATCAATCAAACATTCACTTCTACAATTGGTTGTACACCGCACAATCCATACATCATCGGAAACAACACACTTGTTGCGGCTTATTACCAAGATGGCTTACAGATTTTCAACATCAGCAATCCTTCCAATATTGTGCGCACGGGCTATTTTGATACCGATACATTAAATAACCAAAGCAATGGTTATCCGCAAGCGTATCATGGCTGTTGGGGTGCTTACGAAGCCTTACCGAGTGGAACCATCATTGCATCAGACATGCAAAATGGTTTGTATCTTTTTGACATTTCACAAGCAATTTCGCTGAATGTTCCGGCACAACAATCTGGTCTTTCGAGTTCGGCCAATGCTTACCCGAATCCATTTGACAATAGCTTTTCGGTGAGTCTCGATCTAGCCAAAAAACAAACTGTCGTTTATTCGATTTACGACAATACTGGTCGTTTGGTTTATGAAGGGCGAAGCATACAACCCACAGGAACATCGCTTTTAGAAATTGATGCCGAAAATTTTGCAAACGGAATTTATACCATCAAAATTACTGGCGAAGATTTTGCGTCAAGTGTCAAATTGATCAAACAGTAAACGTTCTAATTCATCAAAAAACGGATCGGTATAACTTATCGATCCGTTTTTTTGTGCATCATTTTACGAGTGGATAATTTTCTGCGGCAAACGCACGTGTACATGCATTGAAATGCCACCATTCTGTTTGAATGCCCCAAAATCCCCCCGCCCGCATGGCCGCCCGCAAAATTTGACGGTTCTGAATGTGTGCTTGTGTCAATTCGCCCTTCGCCAACAATTCTTGCTCTTTTACCGGATGCGCTTCTTCGCCAAAAAAATCATACGGCGTGCCCATATCTAAGGGCCTTCCCAACGAGTCCAAAATACTCACATCTACCGCCGCACCATAATTGTGAATCGAACCGCGTGCTGGATTGGATAAGTATTTTGTTTTTTCTGCGCGTGGAAGTTTCACCGTATCCCACATCAATTGCTGAATGTGTAAGGGCCGAACAGCATCATACACCACCAAACGATAGGACGTATGTATTGCCTGAAGGGCGTGTTGTGCTTTCGCCAATTTTTCGGCCACATCTTTTTGCAAATACGCATGCGTCAAATCACCATACATATCCAACTTCATGAAATTATCCGTTGTTGAATATTTTAAATCGACAACAAGTGTTGAATCGAGTGTTTGTACATCAACCAACCCTGCTGCTTGCAATTCCAATTCAAGCACCGATAGTTTAAGTGCTATTTTTTTATTCGCAGAATCAACGGATGGCGTATCTCTTTTGACAGGCTTAGTCATGTTGGCTGCGTTCTTTTTTGGAGATGTATCCAGTTGACATGCCGCTAGAAAAAAGAGCATCAAAAAACACATGACATGATTGCGCATGACACAAAGGTAATTGATCTCTATATTTTCCGATCTTCGCATCATGTTTCGATCCATCGCCGATTTTCTAGCCGTTTGGGAATACGAGTACCAAGCCACGCTCAATTTGTTTCAACTTATTGACGAAAAAAAATTTCATGTCAAGCCACACGATAATATCCGAAGTATTTCGCGGCTGGCTTCGCACATCACAGAAACCATTGGCGAAATGCTGGAACGTACAGGATTGAAAATTGATGGGTTTGAAGAAACACAGGATGTTTTTCTAACCAAATCTGAATTACTCCAAGCTTACGAGCACCATGCAAAATCGGCAATGCATGCTGTGCAGAAAAACTGGAAAGACGAAAACTTAAATGATGAGGTGATGATGTATGGCGAAACGTGGACAAAAGGAAAAGTTCTTGATGTACTTGTTCATCACCAAACACATCACCGCGGACAACTAACCACCATCATGCGGTTGCACAATATGCCTGTAATTGGAATGTACGGTCCAGCTTATGACGAATGGGTGCAGCTGAATATTCCACCGATGGATTAATAAAAAGAACGTCAGCAAAAAATGCTGACGTTCTTTTTTTATGCTTGCGTTTACAGCGCAACTACGCCGCCACTCCAAAAGAAATTGCCGTTGGTATCTTTATACCACGTTGTATTGCCATTCACGGCATCGCCCTGAACAACATCGGTATAATCGATAACTGTTCCTGGAGGCACAACATTAACAACAGCAGCGCGTGTACTTGGCGATCCTGAGCGGATATTGAGTTTTACGGTTGCTTTGACCTTACCTGTTTTGGGTGGAACAACAGTAACCGTATTGAGGCTTTGTTCGCCTGCACATTCCGCGTATTCAGCAACCACATCGCGAAGTAATTGCTCGTAGGTGCGGCGGCTTTGCATCAATCCGGTAACGGGATCTGTTTTGCGGGTTGGATCGAGAAAGCAATGACCCGTTATGGCTTTTTGTGGATCGAGGTTAAATTTCCAGCAGATGAATGCAATCACCCAGACATAACGCTTGTAAGCTTCGTCAGCATTTATTTTCGATCCGTAGCAATACTCCACACCAATTGCGGCATCGTTGGCATTGACTCCATACAATTGATTATCGGTAGTAACATTGTAAAAGACATGCCATGCTTTTTCGGGCGTACCCGTAAGCGCGGGCACACATTCGATAATTTCTTTATCATCGACAAATAAATGCGCGGAGGCACTCATCTCATCTCTTGAATTTTCATAATAACTCACATTGCCCTTAGCAGTTGAATTGGGATTTCCCGTATCGTGCGCAACGATGAAAACTACTTTCGGAATAATTTTGCCCGAACGTCGCTTGCTGGGTGTAGTCAGGTATCTGGAAACAATTGGGTATTTGATCGTAAACTGGCTCATGGTGTAGGGGATTTTAAATTAACCAACTGGAGGTTCCTCGTGAATTTCTTCTGTACCATCTGTTGTCGTTTCGGTAACAGGAAGCGTAGCATCTTGTGTGTCAGGGACACTAACAGGTGTAGTTGATGACGAAGCTGTTGCTGGTGTAGGATTTAAGGGCTGATTGTCGGTTTGGGTACCATTCGTTACTTGCAATGGCTTTTCTTGCGTTTTCAAACCAATATATGTTCCTGCACTCAGTCCCATCAAAATAAGCAAGTTGTCATTGAGGTCGGGCATGCTGAAATCGGAAATAGAACGACGGACGAAGAACATGCCTATGATGAGCGTCCAAACAACCATTTGTGCCCGATGAATACTCATGCCATTGGCATCGGTTAAAATATCGCGCCAAAAACTTCCACTCGCTTGGCGAAGAGGCGCGGTGGTTGCGGTATTCAATCCACTCATGCGCTCAACAACGCGCGACGCTCCTGCTGTGGTAACACTAATTCCAAGAAGATAAAGCGTATCTTCAGTAAGGTTGGGTAAAACACCCGTAATGGCCCAAATGTAGAGAAAAGAAAACACGATGATAAACGTCCAGAAACCAAGCTGAACGCGCGACAAGCTATATGGTGCTTTCAAATCATTGGTTGGATTGCCTGTATCGTCGCGGAAAATATCGCGGTTTTTTCCAGCCCAAACACTTAAGACAAGTATTCCAATCATAAATAAGGTCATCAACCAAAACGAACGTTTCCGCATGATGAGAAAATCAAAATTATAGGCTAGACTTTTTGGAGCGAGCTTGAGTGGCAATTCTGTCATGGTACAAATACTAACCGTTACAGGCCGTTTCCATCCTTTTTCTGGTTGTTGAAGAATATCCCAAACGTCGTGCTCCTCTCTACCATCACTCGTCGTCCGAATCAATTCAAACAAGAGCATGCTGTCGTTGTTTGAGAACATCGGTTTTATATCATCAAACGGCAAGCCATTGATGGAGAGTCTTAAATTGTTGCGTATTGCTGGATTACTGAAAGCGGAATCTTCGTGATTTAATGTTATGATAATGACATCGCCCAAACCACCTTCTGACATGCGCGCAGTATCGCCTTCGCGACGCACACTTTTTATAAATGTACGCGCGCGTATCTGTTTCCAAAGAATCGCTACTGAGTCTTCGGAGTCAATGCTGAGTGGTGTGATGATTGTTCGTTCAATCACTTTGACAACCGTATCGGCAGTCGAATCGTCTTTTTTACCGTTTTGAGAAAAAACGAGACCCGTAGTCAACAGCAAGAGTAAGGCTGTTAAACTAATTTGTTTGTAGGGGTGCATTAAAAACATGGAAATGGATTTTAGGATGCAATATAAATCATAAACCATTATAAAATGTGTTTTTTCATTTCATAATCGGTAAATTAGTAACTGTTTAAATTTTACCGCACTAAAATTAGTTTATTGGTAAACGTTCCGTTATGATTGCTTAACCGAATAAAATAGCAGCCGTTTGGGTACGCATCAACTGCCCATTCAAACGTTGATCCGACTACGGTATGAGTCTCTAACAAACACCCGTTTACATCAACTAATTCTAAATGCGTTTTCAGGTCGGTTTCGCCTTGCCATTTTAAGTATATAAATGCGTCTGCTGGATTGGGATACATTTCATAATTCATATTATCTGTGTTATCGAAAGAGAATGTATTTTCTTCAATTTTTACAGGCGAAAAACGTAATTCGTATGTAACTCCTGCGAGTTGTTGATTTCCCCACATACCGCCCACAATAAATTTAGTTGTTGTATCAAGTACAGCAACACCTCGTAAATCCATCGGTAAAAGAGCATTGCCCAAAAACATTTGCCCTGTTGCTGTGCTAACAAAAATTTCGTTTCCGGTAGGCGATACTGTACCACTTCCATTGTAAGCAACACCATCGAAATTATAGCTCACGCTACTTCCGCCAAGCCACGATACAAAACCGGGCCAAGCAATTGCAGCTGTGCGGTAGCCTGTATAATTATTGAGTGAGACCGGCGGTAGCCATGCTATTTGCAAAGGGTTTTGTGGATCAATTACTCCTTTTCGCAACCAACTTTGCGCCGGAAAATTGGCCGACATATTGGCTCCTCCATAATAATAAATGGTGTCGCCAACAAGTACACCTGATGCGCCAAACGCTTTGTACTGTCCATTATTAGGCACGTTTGTAGCTGCTGCCCAAGTGTTCGTTCGCGCATTATAGACTTGCACATACGAGACATTGCCTACGTTGCTCCAACCCGTAATGACATAAATTAAGCTATCGCGCCAAACAACTTGCACTTGATCGTCGATGGCATGCGGTAAGGGCGCACCATCACTTAAATAAGAATTGGTGCTGATACAAAAACGATGTACGCGGGTTGATGATGTTTCATTTCCATTTTGAAAAACATGATAGCCACCCATGATGTAAATGGTATCGTGGATGCGGCTTGCAGCCGCTGCTAGTTTACCTAGTGTATCGGGCAAATCGGGCAAGGTATCCCAAACATCTGTCCAAACATCGTAGCGGTATGCGTGGCGGCTGATGCCTGACCAAATTAAAGAAGTATCTATTCCTCCAAATGTATAAATGTAGGGGTGGTTGCCTATGAATCCTTCACAAACCGCATTGTTGGTGAGTTTTTCAGGCATGGGAGCATGACTGATGATGTTGATTGCAGGTTGTGCTATTAAAAACTTGCCATAAAAAATTCCGACAAGCCAGAAAAGTTTTTTGATCTTTGCCATACACCGCTAAGATAAACAATCATTATGCAAACAGAAGCCATTGCTGATGCTATTAAACTCACTGCACAACTGCTCGAAGTGCATGGTGAAAATCCATTTAAAATAAAATCATTGAGCAATGCGGCTTATCGGCTCGATAAAACAGATATTGATCTTGCTGGAAAATCGTTAGCAGAACTCGAAGCAATAGACGGTATTGGTAAAAGTATTGCGGCTAAAATTTTCGAATTGCAGCAAACGGGCACAACAAAAGAATTAAGGGCTTTGCTCGAAAAAACACCTGCGGGTGTTATTCAAATGCTCGGCATCAAAGGTGTTGGCCCCAAAAAAGTGGCACAGCTTTGGCGCGAATTGGGTGTTGAATCTCCAGGCGAATTGCATTATGCTTGTTGCGAAAATCGGTTGGTTGAATTGAAAGGCTTTGGTGCAAAAACACAAGAGTCGGTAAAAAAAGCGATTGAGTTTACGATGGCTAATGCGGGGAAATTCCATTACGCCTCAGTTGAAAAAACAGCCTTGCAGTTGGTCGATTACCTCAAAAAAACGATGCAAACAGAATTGGTTTCACTCACGGGTCCCATGCGTCGTAAATGCGAGATCATTGAAACGATTCATGTGTTGGTGGCTGCCGATGAATCGCCTGATATGGCTGGATTTGAACAGGAATCGGCTGTTCCGGTAGAAATTGAGTTGTGTAAACCGGAAGAATTTTACCGTGCATTATTTTTGGCATCGGCAGATGTTTCGCATTTGAAGCAATTAGAAACATTAAACATCGCTTTTCCTACTGAAGCCGCATCAGAAGAAGCGATATATAGCCATTATGGTTTGCAATACATAGCGCCGGAATTGCGCGAGGGGCGTGGCGAAATTTTACTGGCACAACGAAACGAAATTCCAACACTCATCGAATTTTCGGATCTGCGCGGAACGTTGCACAACCACACCAAATGGAGCGATGGCATGCACAGCATTCAAGATATGGCCGAAAAATGTATCGCCATGGGCTTGGAATATTTTGGACTTTGCGACCATTCGCAATCGGCTTTTTATGCAGGTGGATTGAAGCCCGAAAAACTGATTGAGCAGTGGAAAGAGATTGACACGTTGAATGAAAAATTTGCTCCGTTTAAAATTTTCAAAGGCATTGAGTCTGATATTTTACATGATGGTTCGCTCGATTATCCAGAAGAAATTTTAAAACAGTTTGATTTTATTGTGGCGTCTGTTCATAGTGGATTGAAAATGGATCGCGAGAAAGCCACCACGCGCCTACTCCGCGCCATCGAAAATCCATACACAACCATGCTCGGCCATCCCACAGGCCGCCTGCTCCTTTCGCGCGAAGGCTACCCGATTGATCACGAAAAAATCATCGATGCTTGTGCCGCCAATGGTGTTGCAATCGAACTCAATGCACATCCCTACCGCCTCGATCTCGATTGGCGTTGGATTCCTTACGCACTTGAAAAAGGTGTATTGATTTCGATCAATCCAGACGCGCATGAAAAAGAAGGTTTGCTCGATATGTATTTTGGAGTTTGTGTTGCTCGAAAAGGAATGCTTACTGCAGATAAATGCCTGAACGCACAAAACCGCGAAGCGATCACAAACTGGTTTTCGCGCAAAAAACAATAAGGGTCTGCGGAAATTCCATAAGTTTGCAGCCTGACAAAACCTAATCAAAAAAAAATGAAAAAATCGTTACTCGTTGCACTAGCTGCTGCGCTCATTTCTCCACTTGCTTTGGATGCGCAAAACATAGATAAAAAATGGGGCATTGGGGTACATGGCGGCGCCTTGCAATTCAACGGCGAAGGACTTTCCGAAATGTTTAAATTCAATCCTATTCGCCCAGTTGTTGGTATCAACGCCGGACGCTACATCAATCCGTGGCTCGATGTTGCTGGCGATTTAAATATTGGTGGACTTGGCTGGGCTGGCCCAAATTTTGATTACCAAGGCGATTTGGTTGGTATAGATGTGTATGCGCGTTTGAAATTTTACAACGATAAATGGCTCAACCAAAATTCCATTCTTGGACCGTATTTGTTTGTTGGTTTTGGCGATGCTATTCACTTGAATAAATTCTATTATCGCCGTACGGGGTTCTCTGCCGATTTCAATTTCCCAATGGGTGGTGGCCTTCGTATTCGTTTAGGTAGCAATGCTGCAATTCGTTTGCAAAGCTCGTTTCACTTGACCTTGTCTGATACATACGACAATATGTCGAATAAAGGAGCTAAAGGAAACTTGAACGATCGTTTCTTGATGACAACTGCTGGACTCGTTTTCAACGTTGGTCGCAAAGACACAGATAAAGACGGTGTATTCGATAAATTTGATAAATGTCCATCAACCGACGTTGGATTGAAAGTTGATTTGCGTGGATGCCCACTCGACAAAGACAAAGATGGTATTCCTGATTACCTCGATAAATGTCCTGAAGAAGCTGGTGTTGCATCTGCAAGTGGTTGCCCTGACAAAGATGGTGATAGCGTAAAAGACAGCGAAGATGCTTGTGTTGATGTTGCTGGTTTAGTGAATATGCAAGGCTGCCCTGATAGCGATAACGATGGTGTTATAGACAGCAAAGACCGTTGTCCGAAACAAGCAGGTGATCCGAAATTCAATGGATGTCCTGATACTGATGGCGATGGCACACCAGATCTTGACGATAAATGTCCGAACGAGCGTGGCCGCGCAAATTTGCAAGGTTGCCCTGATAGTGATGGCGATGGTATTCCCAATGCCGAAGATAAATGCCCAAATGCAATGGGTCTTCCTGAAAATAATGGTTGCCCAGTTGTCAAAGAAGAAACTCAAAAAGTGCTCGATCAAGCGCTTCGTGGTGTTCAGTTTGAAACCGGAAAAGACATCATCAAAAAACAATCGTATCCAATTCTTGATAACGTTGTGAAAGTGATGCAAGAAAATCCTTCTTACAAATTGAGCATTTCTGGCCATACCGACAATCAAGGCGATCCTGCAAAAAATCAGGACCTTTCACGTCGTCGCGCTGAGGCTGTTAAAGCTTATCTCGTCAGCAAAGGTGTTGATGCATCGCGTTTGACAACTGCTGGTTATGGTGATACACAACCTGTTGATGATAACAAAACGGCTGCTGGGCGAGCTAAAAATCGCCGTGTAGAATTTAAAATTGTCTTTTAATACGGATTAAAAAATCGCAAACAGGTTGTTTCCTCATACAATGGAAGCAACCTGTTTGTATTTTAAAACACAACAGTCTTTGTACCTTTGCATCAATGAAACTTTTCTCCATTCCGAATCTAATCACGTTGGGCAATTTGCTCTGCGGATGCTTGGCCATTGTTTGCGCTTTTGATGGACAATTGGTCTGGAGTGCCTACCTCGTAGGCATTGCGGCTGTGCTCGATTTTTTTGACGGTTTTGTAGCGCGTTTACTCAATCAACACTCGCCAATCGGAAAAGAACTCGATTCGTTGGCAGATTGTGTAACATTTGGTGTTGTTCCAGGCATTGTCTTGTTTAAATTATTAGAGCTTGCTGCTTATGTCAAGTATCAAAGCATGTTGGCATACACTGATTTTGCAGGAGGAACGCCAGCGTTTGAAAAGCCGTGGTGGGTTTGGATGGCGTTTCTGATTCCACTTTTTTCGGCATTGCGTTTGGCTAAATTCAATATCGATACACGTCAAAGCGAGAGTTTTGTGGGTGTTCCAACACCTGCTAATTCGATTCTGATTTGTTCGTTTCCATTAATTTTAAATGCGGTTCCGGGTGCTGATTTAGGCGCAATAACGGGTTACGAAGCATGGTTTTTAAATCCAATTCTTTTACTCGTTGTGGCCGTAGTCATGTCGTATTTATTAATTGCTGAGATTCCATTGTTTGCTTTAAAATTCAAATCATTTGGATGGAAAGGAAATGAAATTCGCTGGACGTTTTTGATTGCGGCAGTCTTGTTGTTGTTATTGCTTCAGTACGCCGGTTTGCCGCTGATCATTATCTTGTATGTGTTGATGTCTGTGGTCAATAATTTCATGAAACCCAAAATCAGTTCGTAAAGTATAAGCAGCATTTTATGCTGTTTTATATCTTGCACCAGAACTGAAATTCCGAGCTTGTTGGAAGATTCATTATTTAGAAACCAGATATGCCCAAAATTTTATTCATTGCCGCACATCGTCCAGATCGCTCTCCTAGTCAGCGATACCGGTTTGAGCAGTATTTAGATTTTTTGAGTCGTCATGGTTTCCAATACGATTATTCGTATCTCATTTCGGCCAAAGACGATCATTACTTTTATAGTCCGGGCAACTGGTTTCGTAAGTTTCGCATTTTTTTGAAGAGTGCGATTCGGCGTTGGCGCGATGCCATGCGAGCGGGCGAATATGCTCTTGTTTTTGTTCAACGCGAAGCCTTTATGACAGGTTCAGTAGCTTTCGAACGGCGTGTTAAACGTTCGGGTGCAAAATTGGTTTTCGATTTCGATGATGCAATATGGAACTTAGATGTTTCGGATGCCAATCGAAAACTGGGTTGGCTCAAAAATCCGGGTAAAACAGCCGAAATTATTGCCCTCAGCGATCTTGTTATTGCCGGAAATGCGTATTTGGCCGATTATGCCAAACACCATAATCCGAGAAATGTGGTGATCATTCCTACAACCATTAATACAGATTTATATCAGCGTGTAGCCGTCCCAAAACAAGCCGATAAAATCATCATCGGTTGGACAGGAAGCCTCACCACCATTAAACATTTTGAATTTGCCTTGCCTTTTTTGCGCATACTGAAACAAAAATATGGTGAGCGCATTCACATCAAAGTTATCGGCGATCCTTCTTATGTCAATGAAGAATTAGGGATTCGTGGCATGCGGTGGACAAGCCAAACTGAAATTCTAGATTTATCAGATCTCGATATTGGTATCATGCCTCTTCCAGACGACGAATGGACCAAAGGGAAATGTGGTTTAAAGGGATTGCAGTATATGGCATTAGGTATTCCAACAATTATGTCGCCTGTTGGGGTCAATACAGAAATCATTCAAGATGGCGTAAATGGTTTTCTAGCATCGGAAACACAGGAATGGATTCTCAAAATTGAGCGTTTAATGGAATCGGAGCAGTTGCGCAAGGAAATCGGAGAAGCGGCCCGCGAAACAGTGGTCAAAAAATACTCCGTTCGGGCACAAGAAAACCGTTATTTAGAAGTTTTATCTGCCCTGATTGCATCGGAATAACTCGATTTCATGGGCTTCCCAAGGCAAATTTGACAAAATGAACAGATTCTTGTTAAAATAGTTTTGTTCTTGGTTTGGTAATTCGATGAAAGACCGTATATTTGCACCCCATTATTGAACAACTATTTTAATCGCACTGATCATGAATCTCTTACAATACGCCGAAAATCAACTGGTTTCAAAGGCTAAACACCCTGCTTTCAAAGCTGGTGACACCGTTACTGTTCACTACAAAATCAAAGAAGGTGACAAAGAACGTATTCAGATGTACACTGGCGTTGTTCTTCAACGTCGTGGCCATGACCATGTAGCGTCTTTTACAGTTCGCAAAATGTCAAACGCGATTGGCGTTGAGCGTATTTTCCCTTTGCACTCACCCTTTATTGAGCGCATTGAAGTGAAGAAAAAAGGTGTTGTACGTCGCGCACGTATTTTCTACATCCGCAAACTCACTGGTAAAAAAGCACGTATTCAAGAAAAGATTCAAGTTTCTGAATCTTCTGAAGCATAGATTTTCCTGTTTTCTAAAGTACATGAAACGGCCTCATATTTTGAGGTCGTTTCTGTTTTTTTAAGACCATGAGCAAACGTTTCCCTAAATCGTTTTACCTACAAGAAGATGTTGTTGCATTTTCAAGAAATCTTTTGGGCAAACGCATCTGTACATGTATTGATGGCATCACAACAACCGCCATCATTACTGAAACCGAAGCCTATACCGGAATAAATGACAAAGCATCGCATGCGTATGGCGGGAAAATAACACCGCGCACAGCGACGATGTTTCGCGAAGGTGGTATTGCGTACGTTTATCTCTGCTATGGTATTCACCATTTGTTCAACATCGTAGTCAATCGTCAAGGTATTCCGCATGTAACGTTAATCCGAGCAGTAATGCCAGAAAGAGGGATTGAAACGATGCTAAAAAGACGTTCAAAAAAAGTATTGGACAAGCAACTGTGTGCGGGGCCAGGAAGTGTTTCAAAAGCATTAGGGATAACGACTGCACATACAGGTATTTCATTGCTCGATCAAACAATTTGGCTTGAAGATTCCGGCATCAGCATCGATCCGAAAGATGTATTTACAGGGCCGCGCATTGGTGTTGCTTATGCGGGTGATGACGCCTTGCTTCCGTATCGTTTCTGGATAAAATCTATGTGATAAAGGTGCTTTTCAGGTATCCTATTAACAGTATCATTCAACGGAATTAATGGTTTATTGATCGAATCTTCTTAGTTGCGCAGATGCTGTTGGATACCTTTGTAGCATCATGAAAAAATACTTCGCCTTATTCATTTTTACGATCACTTTACTCCTTAATTATAGGTTAAACGGACAGGCAAATTTTACAAGTTTAGGAACGCCATACACAGAAAATTTCAATACGCTTCCCAATACGCCTGATGCAGGCGATTGTCCTTGGGTAAACAACACAACTATTACGGGATGGTATGTAGAAGAGTCGGCAGTTTGTGCGGGTGATGCTTGCGACGATGTTCCAACAATTGAAGCAACTTGCGGACCGTTATCTACTGCAGTAAATAATGCGGGAGGGCTTTATGTAATCGCATCTTCAACAGATCGAAGTCTTGGTGCGCGTCCTGCTGGATCTACAGGAACGTGTTATTATGGCGTTCGCATTTTAAATAATACAGGTACAACAATCACATCTGTTTATGTTGCATTTTATGCCGAGCAATGGTCGATTGCAGAAAACAGCAGTGGTCCAACATTCAATGCTCCTCCATTTAACAACAACCAAATTATTTTTGATTATCAAACAGCGACAACTGTAACAAGTTTAACTGCTGGTGCTTGGACGAGTGTTCCGGCTTTAACCTTTTCACAATTGCATAATTGTACGCTTGCAACATGTACGGGTTCATCTGCACAACGCGCCGCGCTCGACGGAAATTTAGCAGCAAATAGGCAACGTATGGCTGCTTGTATAACGGTTACAATTCCAGCAGGCAATGAAATCATGTTGCGTTGGTCTGATGTTAATGATGGTGCAAATGATCATCACCTACAAATTGATGATGTTGAAGCATGGCCTTTTGATATTGCTTGCGCTACAATTTTGCCCGTAGAACTTTTACAATTTGGTGCCGAAAAAGAAAACGATCGCGTACGAATAGAATGGTCAACTGCAAGTGAAAATCAGAATGCCGGATTTTTTGTAGAACGCTCTGTTGATGGTATTCGATTTGATAATTTGGTTTGGGTTGAGGGTAATGGAACAAGTTCTTCGATGCACAGCTATCGCATTTACGATACGCATCCGGCATTGGGAATAAATTATTATCGGTTGCGTCAGGTTGATGAAAACGGCACATCAAGTTATTCTGCACCTGTTGCGGTAAGATTTGACGTATTAAATCAAGCCATTTGGACAACACAAGAGCGCATCATTTTTCAAACGTCTGAGGAGCAGGTACAGCTTGAAGTATTGGATATGAATGGTCAGGTTGTTTTTCAAAAGCGAATTGATGCTTCGGGGGAGATAAATACACAAGGTTGGTCGGAGGGTATTTATCTGGTGCGCATGATTACAGCTAATAGTGTATTGGTGCGGAAGGTTTTTGTGCGGGGGGCAACAAATTAATTTAAATTTATTCAGGAAAATTGAAAGGTAACCGTACTTGCGTATGGTTGCTTTGCTGTATTATTGATGATCTGTTTCCAATACAATATGTCTTGGACAGATTTTAGCTTTTTTCAATCAATTCGTAGAGCACTTTAAAGGATAAGACGATGACTAAAAAACTGATTAGTACTAACAAAACAGCCTTCGAGCAACTTAGAAAAGTAGATGCAAATAACAATGAATATTGGTCTGCGCGTGATCTAAGTAGTGTATTGGAGTATTCCGAATTTCGCCATTTCAAACCCGTAATTGAACGCGCGAAGGAAGCCTGCAAAAACAGCAGCAATAAGGTTTCTGATCATTTCGAGGATATCCTCGATATGATCGAATTAGGGAAAGGTGCAAAGCGCGAAATTGATGATATCAAGTTATCGCGCTATGCTTGTTATCTGATTGTCCAAAACGCTGATCCGGGAAAAGAAATTGTAGCATTAGGGCAAACATATTTTGCGGTACAGACACGCTTGCAAGAAATTCAAAAAATGCAATCGTATCAGCAATTAAAAACAGAAGCTGAGAAAAGGATTTTTTTACGTAAAGAATTATCCGAGCATAACAAACAACTGGCCGAGGCAGCCAAAAATGCGGGCGTGATTGAGCCTATTGATTACGCGATATTTCAAAATCATGGATATATGGGCCTGTATGGAGGGCTTGATGCCAAAGGAATACATGAACGAAAAGGACTAAAAAAGAGTGAGCATATACTTGATCACATGGGGAGTACAGAACTTGCAGCTAATCTTTTTCGTGCTACACAAACAGAAGAAAAATTAAGGCGCGAAAATATCAAAGGAAAAACCAAAGCCAATCAAACACATTTTGAGGTAGGAAAAAAAGTACGAAAAACAATTCAAGAACTTGGAGGAACGATGCCCGAGAATCTTCCTGTTGCCGATAGCATAAAAAAAATCCAGAAAAAAACTGAGCCAAAAAAAATTGCCCCGAAAAAGAAAAAATAGATCAAAAACCCAATAAAATTAAGGCTTCCGATCATATCGAGGATATCCTCGATATGATCGGAAATTTCCGAAAAATTAAGGTTGCAGTATTTTTTGTTCCGGTAAAATAAACCATTTACATTTATCTTGATGCGTGAAATCAACTCTGGTTATTTCTAAATCCCTATTACGACTACATACACAATCATTGATTTCGTCCCATTGTTCCGCGCATGGCTAAAGCCATTTCATTGAAACGTGCTGTTACGTCATTTAAAAATTGCTCATCGACAAGCGTTTTGATGCGGTCAAATCCTTTGTAATCTTCCTCACTAAATTTATAGGTTTGCTCGAAAGGGCCTGCCTCAAACTTGATGAGGTATTTGGCATTCATCTGGAATACCGTGATCGTAAAATGTGGGTGAGGAATTTGTCCGGCAATACGCATATAGTTGATCTATCAATTAAATTGGTGCAGAATAATAACCCGAAACATCCCCACTTTCATTGGAAACGTATTCGATGATTGCATTGGCAAGATCGGCATAGACATCAAACCCTTTAACACGAAGCCATTCCATAGCCTTTTTATCTTTGTTCACCGCATTGGCGGTAGCTGCCCAAAATACGCTATTGTATTGCATCAACCAACGAAAGGCATTTTTATCGCCACGCACGGCATTTGCAAATGCAGCTACTTCTAGGTGTTTGTGATCGATTAGCCAACGAAATGAAGCATCGCGGCCACTTTTTATACAAGCAGCACACTCAACTAGTTCGCGATAATTATTCTCGATGAGCCAATTGAATGCCGCCGAATTTCGCTCACCAAAAAGTAAGGTCATTTGCCGGATTGCGCTACCATGATAAGGTTTACTAATATCCGACATGATTTATTCTTCTTCAGCAAGTGATTTTTTGATGGCTTCCACCAATTGAATCCAAGCTTTATGGTTATTTTTCACCAGCCACTCCATCGAACGTGTGTCACCGAGAACTGCATGTGCAGCCATCGCCATACGCGATTGTTTGCCATCAAACAATGCTTGAACAGCATGCGGATCGCCATAAACAGCCGTAATAAAAAGGCCCCATTCATCATGACCATTTTCGTGCAGCCATTCCAATGCACTATCGTCGTCATACCGAATCGAATCGTGAACCATCACTAATTCTTGACGGCCCTTGCGCTGCAATTCTTCTTGAGCACGATCAGATCCGTTAATCGCATCTGCTAAATTTTTAACCAGTTGATCCGTAAGAAAAGCCATTTTATTTTGTCTGTTGATAAATGTAAATACCTGCACCAATAACAGCAAGGATACCAAGTACAAGGAATGTAATCTTCCATGCACTGTATGGACGTTCGCCCTGCACTTCGCCTGTGCGGCCATTGATCATAAAACGATATACCTTGTCTTTGTATTTGTATGCACTTAACCAAATTGGCAACAAAATATGTTTGAATGTAACCGCATTGTATTGTGTATCCAAGCTCAAAATCTGTTGTTCATCGCCACCAATGTCGGAACGGATTAATGCGCGAATTGGAGGATCCATGCGATCTTTCGCTTTTTCAAATGCTTCTTTTACACCAAGCTGATATTGTTCGGAAACAAAACCACTGATGAATTGCTCATTAAATCCGGTAAGTTGATGCAGATCCCATGGTTCTAATTCATTGACATATTTCTCTGGGAGCGAATTACTGGCATTGATCAACACATCATCAAACTTTCCATATACCGTTCCCGATGCTGGCGACCAACTTGTACGACGAACGCTTCGTGTTTGCGTTTGTCCATTTACGGTATATGTTTCTGTAACATAATAATGCGTTCCACGCATACCCGAATAACTAGTTACGGTTTCGGAATCGTATGTCCAGTATGGAATATACAGACCACGCAAACGATCATTCTTTGCCGTCTTTTTCAACGCATTGGGTGCAAACCACAATTGGTGAATCCATTCCGAAAAAAGTTCCAAACTCTTCTTTTTATCGATTGAAAAAGGGAGCATATATTTCGGACGAATGATGTGTGAAACAGATCCCCCGCGAATAATGAGTGGTGTATCGCAAAACGGACAGGCATCGGAAGTAACGTTTGGGCGAAGCGAGGTCGAAGCACCGCAGTTATCACATTTAACCGTCGCAACATCCATTGTATCGGCTTGAGCAACGGCATTGTTGATGAATGTTTCAAAGTCAATTTCTTCGACTTCAACGGGCTTCATCTCTTCTGAAATATCATTTTTTGCGCCGCAGTATTCGCAAGCAAGACTACTTACACCTGGGTCAAAACGGAGCAATGCGCCACAATCATGACACTTTACTTTTTTCTCAACATCATGTGTTTTCTCGGAAAAGTCATTCATAACAAACAGATTCAAAAGTGTGAATCAAAAAAGAAACGCGGCCAGCGCTCAGGCCAGCCGCGCGTTGACTGAATTTTATTTATGCGATTGGCGGTGGCGGAGGAGGCGGAACTGCATTGAAGACAACCGCCAATTCAGGCAATTGCCCTGCGGCTGTCCATGCAGCCATTCCTGCTTTCCAAACAAGGGTATCTTGTTTGAATGTTCCTGCTACGGCCATTTGTTGCAACGATGCAATTGGAAACGGTCCTTGCTGTTGACCATTTACAGCCATGTAAAATTGTTCTACGGGCGGTGGTGGCGGTGGCGTATTTTGACCGGGTTGATTCATCGCACCAGTTTGCGGATTGAACTGGTTTTGTTGAAACATATTGCCCATTTGGTTGCCCATCGCAAAACCCATTCCCATACCAACTCCTGCACCAGCCATACCGCCGGGATTATTGGCAGCAGCTTCCATGGATTGTGCCGCTTGAAACTGTGCATAAGCACCCAAATTGCCCACAATGCCCATACTCGTACGTTTATCAAGCACCTCTTCCACTTCTGGTGGCAACGAAATATTCTCAATGAGAAATTTCGTCATATCAATACCAATCTCGTTGAATTCTGGGTTCATTTTCTCATGAATGAATTTTGAAAATTCATCATAATTTGAAGCCATATCCAAAACTGGAATTTTGCTCGAAGCAACCGCATCGGTAAACCGTGTGATCACAATATTGCGAAGCTGCTCTGTAATTTCGTCTGTCGTAAACTCGCCATCTGTTCCAGCAATTTCTTTGATGAACAGTTTAGCGTCTTTTACTTTCATGGCGTACGAGCCAAACGCACGAATACGCAACGGACCAAACTCTGGATCGCGCAACATAAACGGGTTTTTCGTGCCCCATTTTAGGTTGGTAAATTGTTTTGTGTTGACAAAGTAAACCTCGGCTTTGAACGGGCTGTTGAAACCATACTTCCATCCTTTGAGCGTGGTGAGGATAGGCATGTTTTGTGTTGTCAACTCGTACATGCCAGGCATAAACAAATCGGCAATTTGTCCTTCGTTAACAAACACAGCAACCTGTGATTCGCGCACAGTCAGTTTTGCGCCGTTTTTAATTTCGTTTTGATGACGTGGAAAACGCCAAACGATTGTGTCCTGAGTACTATCGGTCCATTCAATAATGTCGATAAACTCGCCTTTGATTTTGTCAAACAGTCCCATTGTAGTGTATTTATGTGTTACTCTGGTTTAATGCGCAAAATGCGCCATTCAAATATATGCAGATTTTAATCCAAGCCACATTATTTTTTCGGGCTTTGTGATGCAATTTTATTCCACTTTTGAAAACAGACCGCCGATGCTATATTCAGGCTTAATGATCCAGTCGCCAGTATTGTTTTGGTAACCAATACGTCCGTTAACATCTTCGCGCCAAACCAACGGATAATTTTCTTGCGGAGGGTCTTTTTTATTGGGAATATACAATTTACTCACTTTGCCTTTTTTATCAATATAAACAGCATCTAACGTGGCCATGGCAACCCAAGCCAAGCCATTATTGAAATCGTATGCCGTATTGTATTTTGGTGGAATCACAAATGTGCCTGTTTTATCGATATACCCTTTGTTCGTATAATCGACCGAAGCAACAGCAAGACCTTCCGAAAATTCCGAGAGGTAAACAAATTTGGGCTGAATCGCCCACTCGCCTTTCGTGTTAATGTAACCATAAAACACATCGTCTTCATACTGCTCTACATCGCCAGCATTCGCAGCTAGTTTAGAATATCTTGCCCATGCCAATCCTTCTTTCGCAAAATCGCCAACAGACATGTACGCAATTGGGATAACTTCCTTACCCATTTTGTCAATAAATCCCCAACGTTCATTCAGCTCCACTGCTGCTAACCCCTGTTGATAATGACGAATCGTGTTGTACAAAGGCGCAACAATAATTTTACCGCTTGTGTCCACCACACCATAACGCCCATTTTTGTAGATAATTCCCATACCTTCCTGAAATTGATAAATACTGACATCACGCCCATAAGGAACATCATATTGCAAATTTTCAGCTACGGGTTCTTTCATTTTACCACGATCATTCCCACCCAAATACAAATATGAATATGAACGGCGTTGGTTGCGTTCAAAACTATTCGTCATCGATGGTGGCCAATCGAGAATGGGTTGCACAATCCAATTCCCTTTCTTGTCAATGATGCCCCACTTATCTCGGAAACAAACGTATGCGCGACCTTGCTGAAATGGCAAAGCCAAATCGTATTTGGGCGCAATGCTCATTTTTCCAGAAGCATCAATGTATCCATATAAACGGCGAACTGGAGTTTCAATCACTGTTTCAACGGGTTCATAACGCCTTGATCTGCGCACACCAAGACGTAACAGGCGGATTCGGTACGCATCATCTAACGATTCGTAATCGGTGTTATCATCTGTTGCTACTTCGCATACATTATCTGATGCGCGCATGGGAACAACAGCAGCAAGTCCTTCGCTGAAAATTCCGGCCCGAATAAACTGTGGCTCAATGCTCCATTTTCCGGTTTGATCGATGAAGCCATAAAATCCGGGATCGCAGAAGATGTTGAGTGTGTTGGCTCGTTTGAATTGTGTGGGAGCCGCTACTTCTTTGCCATCGCGATCGATCCAAAAAATACGCTCGCCCAAACGGACTTTGGCAATACCGTTTTCAAAATCATAGACATAATCATAAATCGGTGCAATGATTTCGTTTCCCTCTTTATCTAAAAATCCCCAGCGCCCTGAAATTAGTTTCCCCGATGCATCGTAGCGTTTGCTTGATTTCCAAATTCCACCTTTATTGAACGCTGCACGTCCCTCATTGTAATCGCGAATATAATCGTACTCTATTTTAGTAACCAATTGGCCCGATTGATTGAGGACAGACCATTTGCCGCCCCAATAATTAGCCCGCATATCGATGTATTTTTTTTCACTAGTAGATTCGTACGCAAAAAGTGCATTGAGGTATGACGAATTGGAACCTCCTTTGCTCACAACAGCGCGACCATCGTAGAAAAAATCGGCAAAATCGTATTCTGCTTTTACCAACACTGTACCATCGGCATTGAGATAACCATAGTTGGAATAGATATTTCCAAACACCAAACTTCCATCATCCGATAAAGCTAAGTAGTTGTATTGCGGATCAATCAGCCAGTTGCCAAGTTGATCCATCACACCAAAATAAAATGCACTATCTGTATTCTCGCGGTAGGAAACTAATTGTTCGTCGGCAGTAACTTTGCGTAGCATTTTTTTCTGCACAATCATTTTCCCTGCGCGGTATTGCAAAATGGGATAATTGACGGGCTGAACAAGCCATTCGCCTTTGGAATTAACAACTCCTGTTTTGCCATAATAAGCAGCAATCCAAGCATCGTTGTCTTGTGCCGTCAATTCTTCGTAAACTGGCGCAAGCACCTGAACGCCGCTAGTATCCTCCAATCCGTATAAGCGCGGTTTGCAGGCCGGCGCGAGCCATTTCCCAGTAATTTTTGAAGCAACAGTTGCTGGTACCTGAGCAGGTGTTAAAAACGAAACGGAAACAATCCCGAGTGTTAGACAAATGGATTTCAACATACGCTGCTAAGTTAAACAAAGCAGCGATTCAGAATACGCGGCAGATACGGATAAATCGTTGCGGATAGGCACTCGCTTCGTAATCGGTAATCACCACACCAGCATGTTTCTTTGAAGATGACGCATGAATAAAGCGCAGCGGTTCGCCAGGGTTTGAGATGACAATACCAACATGCCCCGCCCGCTCCTCCCCGCGCCGCGTTCCACGAAACACAATCACATCGCCCTTGCGCGCCTCGCTCAATGCAACATCCTTCCCAAATTTTAAATATGCCGATGACGAACGCGGTACATCAATCCCAAAATGCGCAAACACATAATTTGTAAATCCAGAACAATCAAAGCCCGATGGCGAAGCACAAGCATATTTATAAGGCGTTCCCAAAAACTGCATCGCATAATTCACAATACTATCGCCATCAATCGTGGGCTTTTTCAACGAATCGGCTTGTGCTGCAACAGGCTCTTGTGCACCTATAAAAAGCAGGAAAAAGAATATCGCTAGCCGTTTCATTGAAGTTCCTCGAAATACTCATACGCTGTTACAATATCGAGATAAACACCATCAAAACCAGCATTTAAAATTCGCGACATGTACGAATCTTGCTGACCTAAAATGATTTGTTTCCATTGCGGATCCCAATACCTCACATAGAAATTATCTGTCCAGTAAGGATCTTCAGCTACGAACCAAGAAGGTGGATTCACCTGCATCGGTTCGCTCCAGTACCAACGATACGATTCGGCTTGACCGATACTCATGTAACAAATAACAAGACGTGTACCGCCGTTTGGTTTTTGTTTCATCCGTTGCACATCTGTTGCTGTGAGCATTTCATCGTTGTAAAACAAATCAATGATTAGCGCGTCGTGCGCGGAGGAAGCCATTGCCTGAATAAATGCCTCTTTGGTTTCCCAAGCAGAAGGAGAAATGACATATAAGAAATTGCGCGCGTCGGCGAGGGCGGCAATGCTGTTGTTGTTTGCGTTGGGTGGAAGCGCGGGATAGGCTGGGATATTGTCTAACTCGCGGTGGTCGGCAGCGAATGCTAAAAACCCGTGGGCGGCATTTTGTGTGTAAGCATCATCCACTTTCGATCGGGTGTAAACGTAATCTGTTGTCAAAACCTGCAAGCCCTGCGAAACCGCAAAATCACACATCCCAAGCCATTGAACCTGCTCATCTGTTGCTGCCTGTAAATCATCCTGATTATCATATCCGTAAAACAATTCTTCTCGACCAAAACCATCAATGGCTAAACGAAACGATGCTTCTACTGTTCCTGCTGGCGTACCGTCTGCGGTGAGTAAATCTTGTCCATTTTGTGGAATCACAATAAATCCGGGTCTTGCAGACCTGCCACGTTCGCTTATATCGCGTATAAACTGGCGCATTTCAGCACGGTAAGCAACTGGCGATTCGGTTGTTTTCTGACAAGCATTCAGGAGAATCGACACGATGAGTAAGGCGAAAAAAGATGATTTTTTTTGCATGATGGCTCAAATTTAGAGAAATGCACTATCTTTGCACTCGCAATTCGCAAAAACGAATTTATTTCGTCGTTTTTACAACGAATTGTTACCGAAAATCGTATCGGTTTTGATTGAAATACTGAAAATTAGTATTCCCCTGCCCAGGTGGCGAAATTGGTAGACGCACCATCTTGAGGGGGTGGCGGGCAACCGTGCTGGTTCGAATCCAGTCCTGGGCACATTTTTTTCTAACGTTCTTTATCCTGAAAAGCAAACGCTTTTCTTTTTCTGCATCACCAGCCCTGGTGGCGAAATTGGTAAACGTTGCGGTCTCAGAAGCCGTTGGGAATACCCTTGGGAGTTCGAGTCTCCCCCAGGGCACAAAAGAAAAAGGCAATCCGTATGGGTTGCCTTTTGTAGTTTTGTGCCACTATCCAGTTTATGTCGAAAGTATCAACCATCGAAATTAAAAACCGTCAAGCTTCGTTTGACTACAGCTTTCTTGAAAAGTATGTGGCCGGACTTGTGCTGACAGGAACAGAGATTAAATCATTGCGTTTGGGAAAAGCCAACCTGACGGATGGCTTTTGTGTGCTTGAAAATGACGAGTTCTGGTGTCGGAATATTCAGATCAACGAATACGAAAAAGGAACACATTACAACCACGCTCCGAAACGCGACCGCAAATTGTTGCTCAAAAAATCGGAGATGAAAAAATTAGTCAACAAACTGAAAGATCAGGGCTTGACGATTGTGCCACTTCGCATGTTCATCAACGAAAAAGGATGGGCTAAATTGGAGATTGCTTTAGCAAAAGGAAAAAAGACATTTGATAAACGCGAAGACATTAAGAAAAAAGATTTGCAACGCGAGACGGCTCGAAAATTTAAATGATCGTAATGATGCAAAAAAAATCCACCGACAAACTGCCGGCGGATTTTCTTATGCGATTAACGCGAATAGACTAGAAGTGGAAATGGATCAACAAAGATCCACCAGGAGCAACACCAAAGTTACTGTTTTCAGTTCCTAAACCGAAAGAAGAACTCTTTGCAGTTTTGGTTGTTGTGGTTTGTGTACCTGTTCCATTCCAAGACTCGCGAACTTCCTCTCCTTCGCCTGTAGAACTAAATCCAATACCCCAGCCAAATTCACCACCTACAGAAAGTTTAGGCAATACGAAGTATTCAGCGCCGATGAAACCACGGATACCGAAACCAAGTTGTGAGCCGTATTTCTGTGATGTAAGACGTGTGCCAAGTGCACTTACAGAATTAAATTCTCCTGTTACTAAATCGATTGAAGTAGAAGTAGGAGCAGTGTTGGAAGTAGAGAAGGCGTTGCCGTATGTATAAGAATCTTTCTGAGTTCCCATCATAAACATTGCCATTGCACCGTAGTAACCTTGCAAACGGGTTTTGCCACGACGCCATTCGAGACCGCCGCCAAGACCGATTACGCTTCCGCCAGATTTCATTTCGTCAGTAACCATTTCAGGTGGATTTGCAGTAGATCCGTCTTTGGTTACATAGTTGGCCATTTTTTGTGAGCCGAAACCAATGTTGATCATGCCACGGTAAGCCATATTTGCATCAACGAAATATTTTCCGGTGATCATTCCACCACCGTTGGTGAAATCCCAACTTGGAGTACCGAAGTTGGTACCATTTCCGCCAATGAAGTTACCGAAGTAATCGAGGAATGGATTCGCATTTATGCCAATAGCCCAGTCGCCTGCTTCAGGAAGAATTGGTTCTCCTTTTTTAGAAGTCAGATCTTGTGCAAAAGCCGATGAAGTTGCAAAGGCCAATGCAGTAATTAAAAGTGTTGACTTTTTCATTCTTGTGTGGTTTTGGTTATACATGGTTAAGTTAAGTGCTTTCGCACCCGCAACAAATTTAGTCAAATAGTATTGGTTTATGCGTTATCAACATTCTTGTACTTTTTAACTGAATTTTGTTAATAAGTCTATTTCCATTCCCGCTCGCCCAGCATGGGTACAAACCGGAACTCACCAAAGGTATCTTCTTTTACACTACCGTCCAATGCTTTTGTGATTAATGTCATCACCTGAACTTCGCCCTCGCCCACAGGAATAACCAAACGTCCACCAGGCTTTATCTGCTCAATCAATGCCGGAGGGATAAATGGCGCACCACAGGTTACAAGCACACGATCAAATGGCGCGAAGGCAGGTTGTCCTTTATAACCATCGCCATAATACAAATTCGGCTGATAGCCCATTTGCGGCAAAAATGCTCTTGTTTTATCGTACAAGGCTTTTTGCCGTTCGATGGAATACACGCGGCAGCCACATTCGAGCAAAACAGCGGTTTGGTAGCCCGAACCCGTTCCGATCTCCAATACTTTCATGCCTTTGCTAACTTGCAGCAACTGCGTTTGAAAAGCAACCGTAAAGGGTTGTGAAATGGTTTGCCCAGCCCCAATCGGAAATGCTTTGTCTTGATAAGCAAATTCTAAAAAGGCCAAATCCATAAAAAAATGGCGCGGAATTTTATCGATAGCCGCCAGTACGGCAGCGTCCGAAATTCCTTTTCCACGTACTTCTTCCATCAGCTTGCGCCGCAGTCCTTTGTGCCGGTATGTATCTTCCATATATGGTGTTGCAATCAACGCTACAATAACATTTCCCTGTTGATATGTTGCGAATGTAGTTCGGATCGGCGTTGCTGCGGCATCTATTTTTGTAAAAAATCAAACACCGTATGTTGAAAATCGGCTTGCTGGGCGCAGGGCATTTGGGCAAGATACATCTTCGCTTGCTGAAAAACATTCCGCATTACGAATTGGTCGGGTTCTACGATACCGATCCGGAAACTACGCGTATCGTAGAAGCGGAGACCGGTCTTAAAGGCTGGTCTTCGCTCGACCGGCTCATTGACGCATGCGATGTGGTTGATATTACGACACCAACTCTCAATCATTTCGATGGGGCTTCGCGCGCCTTAAAAAAATCGAAACATGTATTTATTGAAAAACCGCTCACCACAACCTTAGTCGAAGCAAAATCGCTCATGCGCCTAGCCGAAGAAGCGCGAGTGAAAGTACAAATCGGCCATGTCGAACGCTTTAATCCGGCTTTTTTAGCCGCACAAGCACAACTCATCAATCCCTTATTTATCGAAACGCATCGCTTGGCGCAATTCAATCCGCGCGGGACAGACGTTTCGGTGGTACACGACTTGATGATTCACGATATTGATATTGTATTGAGTTTAATCAAAGCCAATATCCGCAGAATCAGTGCGAGTGGTGTGGCGATTGTCAGCGAAACGCCTGATATGGCAAATGCGCGTATTGAGTTTGATAATGGAGCTGTTGCCAACCTTACCGCAAGTCGTATTTCGTTGAAAAATATGCGGAAATCGCGTTTTTTCTGCTCGGATCGCTACATTTCGGTCGATTTTCTTGAAAAACAAGTGCGTGTGGCTAGTCTCCAAGATGGCCTTGCCGCAGACCAAGCCTCCTTTCACCTCGATTTGGGTGAAGGTCGTGAGCCGAAACACATTTTACTGCAAGCCCCTGAGGTTCAGCCCATAAACGCCATTCAGATGGAATTGGAAAGTTTTGCCACGGCTATTTTGAACAATTCGCGCCCTGCTGTTCCGATTGATGATGGGTATGCCGCATTAGAAGTTGCAAACAAAATCGTTGAACAACTCGAATGGAACGCTAATTTTGCGGCCCGAACAATAAACGAGCATTAATGACGTTATTGCTTCGGGATCAACGATGAATTATACAACTACGTCTTTTTTTAAAAGCGGCGTGGGCATTTTGCTTTTCACTTGGCTTAATTCCTGCTCCATCATTAATCCGGATGAAGAAATTCCTTCTTATATCCGCGTTGATTCTATTTCGTTTTCGGTTCAATCAGGACAAGGAACAGCGTCTGAAAAAATCACAGACGTTTGGGTGTATATCGACGATAATTTCCAAGGTGCTTACGAATTGCCTGCGACTTTCCCCATTTTGGCCGAAGGGGCACATGATTTAAAAATCCGTGGCGGCATTAAAATGAACGGAACCTCTTCGACACGCGCCATTTATCCGTTCTACAATTTCTACAACACTACGGTCAATTTGCAGCGTGGACAAACCACCAATGTTAGTCCGTCGGTCATTTATTTTCCGGCAATCACCTTTGTGTGGATGGAAGATTTTGAGAGTCCGGGCATTTCGCTTGATGATGCCACGAGTGCTGCGTTTCCGAATATTTTACGCAAAACAGCAACCGATGCTTTTGAAGGTCAGTATTCCGGCAAAGTGCATTTAAACAACGATACATTTGCCTTTCTTGCGCGGACATCAGCCTACGCATTGCCAACCGATGGTCGTGAGACGTATTTAGAAATGAATTACAAATGCGATGCTGCATTAACCGTTGGTGTCATCACACCGCAGAATGAATTTCGCCCCTGGACCACCATAAACCCTTCTGCCGATTGGAATAAAATCTATATCCGGCTCACCGATGTTACCAGTTTGCAACCGCTTTACCCAACGTATCAGGTTTATTTTGCGATGAGCAAACCAACCGAGCAAGCGGAAGCAAATTTGTATCTCGATAATTTAAAACTGTTGAAGTAATTCGCGTGTATGAATAAGACCTGGCAGGTCATTAAGTATGTGTGTAGCGATATGATATCGGCTGCGGCTGCGTGGGCGGTCTTTTTCACGTATCGCAAAGTGCGTATCGAGTCGGTAAAATATGGGCAGGATATTCCTGTCGATTACGATTCCAACTTTTTTATGGGTTTGGCAGGTGTTACGCTATTCTGGCTTGTCTTGTATGCCATGTCTGGAACCTATCGCAACATTTATCGCAAATCGCGTCTGAAAGAATTTGGGCAAACATTTTTACACACGTTTATTGGTGTTATCATTCTCTTCTTTGCATTGCTGCTTGATGATACCGTGATTGGGTATCAGACGTATTACGTTACTACGTTGACACTTTTTGTAACGCATTTTTTATTCACCGCCTTTGGTCGTTTAGTGTTGAGTACCATTACCAACAGCCGCATCCGTAGTCGAAAAATTGGTTTCAAAACCATTCTTGTGGGTAGTAATGCGAATGCGTGGAAACTTTTCAATGAAATTGAAAGTCAGACACGCTCCTGGGGAAATAAATTTGTGGGCTTTGTGCATGTGGATAGTCGCAATGGGTTTTCGGACGAACTGAAAGCGTGTTTGCCACATCTTGGTGAGGTAGAGCAAATTCGTGGCATCATCAGCGACAATCAAGTGGAAGAAGTAATCATCGCCATTGAAACTTCAGAACACGATCGCATCAATGCCATCATCAATGAACTGGAAAATGCGCCGGTACTGATCAAAATCATTCCCGATATGTATGATATTTTATCGGGTTCGGTAAAAATGACTTCGATTTTTGGTGCGCCATTGATCGAAGTAAGCCGCGAGATTATGCCGCCGTGGCAACAATCGCTGAAACGTATTTTTGATATTGGCTTATCCATTATTGCCTTAACTGTTTTTTCGCCAGTTTACATCATTGTGGCAATGTGCGTGAAATTTTCTTCGCGCGGCCCGATTTTTTACAGCCACGAACGCATTGGTTTGCATGGAAAGCCGTTTCAAATTCATAAATACCGTTCCATGTATATCGATGCCGAAAAAAATGGGCCTGCTTTATCAAGTAAAGCGGATCCGCGCATTACGCCATTCGGACGGTTTATGCGCAAAACGCGGCTCGACGAAATTCCGCAGTTTTACAATGTACTCATCGGCGAAATGTCTATCGTGGGGCCGCGTCCAGAACGCCAGTTTTTTATCGATAAAATTGTGAGTGAAGCGCCACATTACCGTCACTTGCATAAAGTAAAACCGGGCATTACCTCGTGGGGACAAGTGAAATACGGCTACGCCGAAAATGTTCCTGAAATGATCGAGCGTTTGAAATATGATTTACTCTACATCGAAAATATGTCGTTGTATGTTGATTTTAAAATTCTGATTTATACGGTTCTCATCGTGGTTCAAGGGCGCGGAAAATAAATTTATTACGCTATTTTTGATCCGTGACCTATTTCCTTCTTCTACTCTATTTATTGATTTGCTTCCGCTACATTCGGATGCATCGTTTTTTTCAGTTGGAAGGAACAACAGCCAATGAACGTACGCTTTTCTTTTCGTTGAAATTACTTGCGGGCTTTGCGTTGTGGGCGATTTACACGTATTACTACACGGAAAGAAGCGCGGCAGATATTTGGAAATATTTCGACGATAGTGCCATCTTGCATCAAACGTTGCGCAAAGATCCTGCAACCTATTTCAGACTGATGTGTGGCATTGGAACAGAAACCGAAAATTGTTTGCAGGTACGTTCGTTGATGCAGCATTGGGATCGGTCGTTTGATAGTTTTTTATTTAACGATAGCCATACCATCATTCGGTTCAACACACTTGTGCGCCTTATTTCTGGCGGCAATTATCACATTCACACCTTGGTGATGTGTATGCTTTCGTTTATCGGACTTACCGCCTTGTATAAAATTGTTCAGCCATTTTTGAGTGATTGGAAAAAACTTCCGGTATGGATTATTTTTCTATTTCCATCGGTTGTATTTTGGGGTTCGGGTGTTTTGAAAGAGGGCTTGTTGTTGTTTGCATTTGGATTGTTGATCTATCAATCAATTTTATGGGCACGCGATGGCAAGCCGAAACGGTTGTTTTGGATTTTTGTGTTTGCCGCTTTGGTTTTTGTAACCAAATTTTATGTGCTGGCGGCATTGTTTCCGGCCTTACTCAGTTGGATTATTATCGTAAAACGCAATGGCCGCAATGTATTTGCAACGTTTGGAATTATGCTTGCACTCTTTCTCGGCACCGGTATCGTATTTTCAATATTTGCGGATAAGTACAATCCAGCAAAAATTATTGCGATAAAACAAAACGATTTTTTGCGGCTTGCGGGTGGTGGCACGTATTTATACAACGATAGTATTGTGGTGCACCTTTCAAGCGAGCAGCATGGCGCAATTCAGTTCTCGCCTGATAAGCAAACGGCAACATTTGCAGTGGGAACGCCCTACACCTATTGGCACATTGAAAATGATTTCAACGATACAATGCAAGGCGTTCAACCCAATATAAATGGTTCTTATACGGTGCTGACGGATTTTCCGCGCGCGGGAAGTTTGATGGACGTAAAACCGTTGCAACCTAATTTACGTGCTGTTTTATTTGCCGTTCCCGCCGCGATTTGGCGTGGACTTGTGCGCCCCTATCCGTGGGAAGTTCGAAATCCATTGCTTGTACTTCCATTTTTTGAAAATATTTTAATTCTCGTCTTATTGCTTTTCGCCATGTTATTTTTCCGGCGCGATAAATCGGTAAATGTGATCGTACTTTCTTGTCTTACGTTCGCTAGTTTATTGTTGGCTATTTCAGGACTAACAACGCCTGTTCTCGGAGCGTTGGTGCGTTACCGATTAATGGCTTTCCTCCTACTCGCCATTGGTTTAAGTGTGTGTATTGATCGAAAAAAACTGATCGCACGTTTTCCGAAACTTGAAAAATGGTGCTAAAAAAACGCGAACTTTAAGGCATGAAAAACTACTGGTTGGTTTTGCTGTTGATGGTGTGTGGGCATGTTGCGCAGGGGCAGTCGCGGTGGCACGATACGCGGGTGTATGCATCTTATCAGCAAGGTGCAGTTGTTCCCGAATACAGTAGTTTTTCTTATGTTGTGAATGATTATGTGCGTTCGGCAGAACTGATCTTGCAACACGAAACAACGGGCAAGAATGATTGGGAAATAGCCTATCGTTTCCCTTCTTATGGCATCAGCTTTCAATATGCTTCGCTTGGTAGTAAAGCTGTTTTTGGTAATGAGTTTTCGGTCTTTCCGTATTGTATTTTTCACTTATACAAACACAATCGTTTTCAGCTCGATCAGCAGATTGGCTTGGGGCTAGGTTATTCGACAAAAAAATTAGACTTACAATCCAATTATTTGGCTGTTGCTACGGGTTCGCACGTCAATGCCCATTTTACGTTACGGCTTGGTGGCGAGTACCGCTTAACAGAAAAAACACTTTTGCGTACAGGTATTGCATTCAGTCATTTTTCGAATGGCAATCTTCAAGAACCGAATTTAGGATTGAACTATTTGACACTTTATGCTGGACTTGGTTTGAAATTAAGTGCCGAAACGGAGAAAAACGCCAACACATTATCCGCTTGGACACGCAGTCAGAACTGGGAATTTATCTATGCCATGGGTGGAAAACGCACGCGCTCACTCGATTCCAGATACTACCTTACCTCCTCTATTTCGGGAGAATGGAAATGGAACGCGTTTCGGAAAGTGCGTTTTGGAATTGGAGCCGATTTTTTCTATGATTCGTCAACACGAGCTGAATTAAATAACGATGCTATTTATCAAAAATCGTTCGATTACCGAACAGGCATCCACATTTCGCAACAACTGGTTTACAACCACACATCCATTTTATTACAAGAAGGAATTTATTTGGGTTTAGTTGATCGTGTGAATGGGTATGTGATGTATAACCGTGGCATTGTTCGGCAGCATGTCAACGATCATTTATTTTTTTCGCTTTCGCTAAAATCACATTTGCACATTCTCGATTATCCTGAATTTGGAATTGGTTATTCGCTGTAAACATGAAAAAACAAATCGTCCTTTTTTCAATCCTTTTATTTGCGCTATTCGTGCTCGTTTCGGGCTGCACGAAGCGGGAGATTGAACTTACGGTGATTGAAAAAACGCTTCCGCATTTTCGCGAAGTAGAAATAAATAATGTGTTTGATGTTTATTTGACAGAGGATTCGGTTTTTTCTATTCGCATTGAAGCGGACAACGATTTTGCAGATAAAGTAACGTATGTGGTTGAGGATTCTATTTTGAAACTCGACATCGACAGCAAACGCATGTGGTTGAAACCACGTGAGAAAAAAATAAAATTGTTTGTACACGCACATCATGTGCGCCTTGTACACATGAACCAAAGTTCACTGCTGGGAACAACCAATGCGATTACGTCGCCTGAATTTGGCATCATCATGCAAGGCAAATTGCAAGAAGCCGATTTGGAACTGAATTGCCCAACATTTTTTTGTTGGAATGTGCATCCTTGCGGCGGTCAATTGAAACTGCGCGGCACTACGCAAAATCTTAAAATTTGGTCGGTGGCTTTGCTTGGCGTAAAAGCAGAAAACTTAACCACAAGTTATGCGTTAATTGAACAAGATTCAAAAGCAGATTGCCGCGTGCATGTAACGAATCAACTGGAATACGGCATTGGTGGTGAAGGGAATATTTTGCTTTCTGGGCATCCCGGAATTATTTCACAAACCGAACTGAGTTCTACAGGGCGTTTGATTGAAGTAGATTAGAGGCCTGCACACATCCTTATACGCAATTGGTGATTTTCCGAATTCGTAATTCAGTGAATTTGAAGGTTGACGAATTAAAGAGAACTTACCTCGCTGTGGAACGTTTGAAACAAATCAACTCGTAATGCAATTGCGCAAAACATGAACCGCCGAAGGCCCTTCACAAAACAACAAATCCAACACACTCAGGTTCGGAAGAAATCCGTGCCGCTCTTCAAATACCTGTGTGTAACGTTGTGGACGAAACGAAGTATCCTTATCTATGGCCACGCGTGGTGAAATGAGTTCACGCAAATCGTTTGTATGTGGCAACGTATATGTTTCTGCTTCTGCTGGCATTTCTAGTTTCAATGTGCGGCAAATTGTTTGCGTTGTTGCCCGATTAAATTCATGCAAATACACATAGCGATTCATTTCAAAAAATGGACGAAACGCATCTTCATAAAATTCAAAAAAAGGAGATCGCTTATACGCCGATACAATACTGCGCCAATGGTTGCGTTGCCAGTCTTCGCGGTAAGAAATTTTTATCGCTCCGGTGGGTGTATGCGGTTCATATTTTTCAACAGGAACACTGAGCGTCTGCAATCCGTTTGCTCCAGCAATGACATAGCGGTTGCGGTAGGTTTGTTTGATGTAATGCTCATGCACATCGAACAGGCAATTGCCCGCAAGCATTTTGCTGTACGCTTGTATCGGTGCAAAACATAACGAAGGAAGAATTTGCGCAGCCATGCGGTTCTTTATTCAATCGACGAGAAACAGCGATCCCACCGCACATGCCCCGCTTTTTTATCGTACGAGAAAAGTACAAATGAAGCGCGTCCCACAATATGATCTTCAGGCACAAATCCCCAGTAGCGCGAATCCATAGATAGGTTACGGTTATCGCCCATCACGAAATAATAATTCATCGCAAACGTGTATGTCGTGGCCAATTTTCCATCGATGAAAACCGAATCGCCTTGCGTTTGTATAACGTGGTGTTCGTACTCCACAATGATGCGTTGCCAAAGCGAAAGACTATCAGCCGAAATCGGAATGGTTGCTCCTTTTTTCGGAACATAAAGAGGTCCAAAATTGTCGAGGTTCCAAACAAAATTTTCATCGTGCGGAAACACTTGTGGATCTTGCGTTCCGGCGCGCGCCAGTTCAGGCTCAACAGAAATGACATACTTCAATCGGCGCAAACTGTCCACCTGTTCGGGCAATAACGGAAGGCCAAACAACCAAAAACGTCCTTGTCTGCTTTCACGTACCATGCCAAGCGAATCGAAGCGAATGCTTTCGCGGTTGAGCGAATCGATTTTGATGATGTAACTAAATAGTGCGGCGGGCGGAAATGCTTGAATACGTCCATTCACCAATACTTCGCGATCCGCAATAACGAGCGTATCGCCCGGAAGCGCCATGCAACGTTTGATGAAGTGCGTGCGGTGATCGACCGGAAACGATTGTGGATGACCTTCGAGTGGCATGATGTCTTCGGCAGGAAAATTGAACACGAGAATATCGCCGCGTTCAATATCATCATACCCCGGAAGACGAGTATATGGAATAGAAATCCAATCGAGGTAAGCGGGTGTTGTTCCCCACAAGCGTTGATGCGAAAAAGGAAGCGAAAGCGGTGTTTGCGGAATGCGCGCGCCATACGCCAATTTATTCACCACAATGTAATCGCCAGCCAGCAAGGTATTGTCCATCGAATCGGATGGAATGGCAAACGGTTCAAAGACGAGTAATTTGAGAATTAAAACACCAATGAATGCAAAGATGAGGGCTTCGCCCCATTCGCGCCAAATGTTTTTTTTGCGGCGCGTTTGTTCGCCCGATTCCGAAACCGGAGCAATCTCCGTGGTGTTTTCGGAACTAGTTTCAGCAATCGGATCTATACTTGTTTCGTCGCCTTGTGGTAATTCTTCAGGCAGATTGATGTGCGGAATTTCCTCGTTCGGTATATCGTGCAGCGAATCGTCCGATTGATTTTCGGGATTTTCGGAGATTGGATTTTCGTGCTCGTTATCGCTCATACAGGCTTAGGCTTTGCCTTTCGCTTTCGGTGCAGTTTTTTTGTCCTTGCCAGAACGTTTGCGGTATTCTTGATACCCAACATAGATGGCGATGATTCCAACAAGATACCAAAGATAAGATTTAGACAATCCATCTTTGCCTACAAACGAAATCATGCGATTGGAGCGAATGCCGTCGTGTTCGCCTTTCGAGAACCAAACGAAAACAGGTTTTCCAACCACATTTTCTTGCGGCACAAATCCCCAGTAGCGCGAATCGAGTGAGTTGTGGCGGTTATCGCCCATCATGAAATAATAATTTTGTTTGAACGTGTAGGTGGTTGCAACTTGCCCATTGATGTAAATGGCATTGCCTTTCACTTCCAATTTATTGTGTTCATACACTTCGATGATGCGTCGCCAAAGCGGGAGGCTATCGAGGCTGAGACGAACCGTCATGCCTTCTTTGGGAATGACAAGCGGGCCAAAATTATCGCGGTTCCATTTGAAGGTTTGCGGAACATGAGGAAAAACATCGTCCTCGGGAAACGCTGAATCTGCGGGATACATAACTGGTTGCGATTTGCTTCCAAGCAAAGCATCAAATGCCCCAATTTTTGAAATGGAGACGGGAGAATAGTATGGATATGCAGTATCTCCTGTTTGGCCAATACCATCTGTAACACCAATATCTTTCAAGCGCAGTTCAAATTCTTCGGCTTGTCCTTGTGATAATTGTGGGACATTAAATTTCCGAGCAAATCGTGCTTCTTTGGGCAATTTTTCTTCTTTGCCGTTGATGAAAATAGCAGTATTGCGAATTTGGAATTTATCGCCAGCAACCGCAACGCAACGTTTGACATAATTGTCTTCTTTATCAACGGGACGAACGAGAATTTCGTCGCCATCAATCATTTGCCGACGTACATCGGCTTCTGAACGGCTGCTTTGTCGGGCCATGTTGCGCACAATGGCGTAGTAACTGGCGCTAGTATTTGCTTTATAAACGGTATCGCCTTCGGGGAAATTAAAAACCACAATATCGTTGCGTTCTACATTTCCAAAACCGGGCAGACGTAAATGCGGCAGCTCGATCCAATCTAAAAATGAAGGCGATGTTTCAGTAAATGGCATCGTGTTATGTGTAAACGGAAATGTGAGTGGCATGGTCGGAACCTTTGCACCATAACTCATTTTGCTTACAAATAAATAATCGCCTGTGAGGAGCGTACTTTCCATAGAAGAAGATGGAATCTGAAAAGCCTCGAAGAAAAATGTGCGGATGAGTGTTGCGGCAATGATCGCAAAAACACCCGCTTCGCCCCATTCTTTCCACATACTGCGTTTTTCTTTGCTTTCAACAACACCAACAAATTTCACCTCTTTCGAAAAACCGAGAAAGGGCACCCAAACAAAATAACCGAGTACCACTTTGACGTGATCTGCGAAACTGCGTTTGTTGAAACAGTTAGACAACAAGACAAGCATGACGGCGAGCATGTAAAAACCAACTGTTGGAATGAGTACGAGAATGGCCCACCACCAAGGGCGTTGAATAATTTTGAGCCAGATCACAATATTATACACTGGAACAAATGCTTTCCAGCCAGGATAACCTGCTTTTTCAAATGCTTTGTAAAGGCCGACGAGTAATCCGATCAGCGAGAGCCACAAAAAAATATGTATTGGACGCATATTGGGTTGTTAAAGTGCCGCAAGTTAAGCACTTTCAAACGGACATAAAGCAAAAAGTAGATAAACGGTCTTACAAGCCGATAAAGAAGGGATTATAGTATTCTTTAACAAATTATTACATACAAAAAAGCGACAAACAGATTGCTCTGTTCGTCGCTTCAATCACACAGGCATTACAAGTAAATCCTGTTGAAATTTAACCTGAAACTATCTACTCTTTAGCGAATGATTTGTACTTGCTCGCGCGATACTTTACCATCGGCAACAATTTCGAGAATGTATAAACCTTGCTCTAATGTACTGGTCTCAATTACTTGGCGGAATGTTCCGGCAGCAATTGTACCTAAATCGTTTTGCATGATTACACGGCCAGTCATATCATACATACGAACGGCTAATTGCGATACGCTTTGTTCAAATGTTGCATTGAGGTTGATTTCTGTATTTGCCGGATTTGGGAATACGTTCACGTTGCTGAGTGTATTGCTTTCTGCAACGTTTGTTACTACAGGCAATTGAATCAATGGCCCACCTGAAGGTAATGCCACCCAAAGACCAAATGCAGGGCCATTGCTGTTGTTTGCTGGATTTAAAAATCCTGAAGCAACTACTGTCAATGCTGTACCTTGTAAGTTCAATGTTTGGAGTGGCGCTGCATAAGAAGCCACAACAACAGAACCCGTTGCATCTGTAATGCTGATTGCATAATCGGCTGTTGGAAGTGATAAATAAGATGCGGTGTAATTACCATAAGTAATATCATCGACCAATAATGTGTTGCTAAATGCTTCACGCACATCTACCGTTGGTGCATCTGTTGAGCCGTGCAAAACAAGTAAATCTGTGTTACCTGCACTTGCAACTTCTTGTCCGAGCGCGAAAATATCGAGATCAAAAACAGGGTTTGGTGAGTAACCAACTGCGCTTACAATACCGTTTGCAGCGATTACATATTTTGCATTTCCAGTCAAATTGATGCCACTAAAACGAGCTACTTCTTGCGTTGTATCGGTGCTTGTTGGTCCACAGATCGTAATGTCAAATGGTGTTCCAGCAGGTGCATCAATAAATGGAGAAGCCGTACGGAACATAAAGTTATCGATTAGCAATGTATTGTTGAGCCATACATCAACACTAGCAGCAGCCGCATCGGCGCAATTGTGAATGACTTGTACACGAGCCGTCGAAATTGCAACACTTGGCAATTGAACCAACGCACCACCAGATGGTAATGCTGCCCAAAGACCAAAAGCAGGGCCATTGCTGTTGTTTGCTGGATTCAAAAAACCTGAAGCAACAACTGTTAATGCAGCACCTTGTAAGTTTAATGTTTGAAGCGGCGCAGCGTATTCTGCAACAACATCTGTACCCGCAGCATTGCGAATTTGAATGTTGTAATCTGCTGTTGGCAAATTCAAATACGTTGCATTGTAATTGCCATAAGCAATATTGTTGATGAGCGTTCCGGCACCAACCGCAACCACGTCAACGACTGGTGCATCGGTAGAGCCGTGCAAGACCAACACATCGGTGTTTGCAACGTTTGTAGCCGTTTCTTGGCCCAGTGCAAAAATATCGAGTGTGAAGGCTGGATTTGGTGAATAACCCGCAGCACTAACAATACCATTTGCTGTAATCACATACGTTTCGTTTGCAGTTAACGTAATTCCCGAAAAACGAATGACCTCTTGTGTTGTATCTGTACTTGTTGGGCCACAAATGGTCAAATCAATTGGTGTTCCTGCTGGTGCATTGACAAACGGACTTGCTGTACGGAATGCAAAATTATCGAGCAAGAGTGTTGTGTTTAACCAAACATCGACAGATGCTGCTGCTGCGTCTGCGCAGTTGTGAATGACTTGTACGCGGGCCGTTTGCGCGAACGAGGTCAGTCCGGCAAATCCCATAATAGCTAAAAGGGCGATTTTTTTCATGATTCTATGTTTTTTATGTTTCATTGCAAGTGGAACACATCAACGCCTATTTTGTTTAACGATTTCCAAGAAAAATTAAACAAAATAACTATTTTACATTTTCTTAACATTAGGCACTCCAGCTTCCCATCCGAAAAATTTAATTGGCAAGTATGCTTACCTGCTAAAAATTCAGCTTTTGATTTTTGCTGGTTTTAACAAATGCGTGTAAGCAAAAAGGCTTTATAAGTTAAAGTATGTGAACTACATACGAGCGATGATGCAGCAACGTACTTTGGTTGCAACAAAAACAAAAACCATGAACGTGCGTTTTATCGCCCTCGCTACTCCTGCTTTTGCAGGAATCCTGCTCTTGACTGCATGTGGCGGTTCGGAGCAACAACGCCAATTGGCAAAATTTGCCGATTCGACGAGATCAGAATCTCCAAACAGTGAAACAACGGATGCCGCAGAATTAAAAAATGCGCCCAACAAATTGGAATTGTCATCAACCGCGGCAGCAAACGATCCGAGCGATACGTTGCATGAGTTTATTCGAACGGCTGATATTCGTTGTCGCGTGGGCGATGTGCGGGAGGCAACTTATGCCATAGAAAATACAGTTCGGCATTTTGGTGGTTTTGTAACCTACACGCATCTGAATAGCACGGTTGAAAATCAACAGACGATTCCGTTTAGTACCGATTCGGCGATGGAGCATACGCGTTATAACGTGGGCAATACAATGACGATTCGCGTTCCGAATGCTTATTTAGACACAACGCTGAAATGTATTGCGCCGTTGATGGAATACATTGATCACCGCACGATTCAGGCCAACGATGTGCATTTGGATAAACTAACAAACAAACTTGCGAAACAACGTCAAGAGCGTTATGCGGCCTTGGTGAATCAAGAAGCAACGGCAAGTAGTGGTAAACTGGATCAAAAAGTAAGCGCGCATACATCGGCACTTGCTGCGCAAGAACATGCGGACGAATCGTTGTTGGGCAATTTGCGTTTGCAAGATCAAATTGCTTACAGCACCGTGAGTATGTATATCTATCAGAAACCTGTTGTAGCGCATACGCCAATCGAATTGGAAAAAACGGCGGCGGCTTATGAAGCGTCTTTTGCGACTGAATTTGCGGGTGCTATGCAAACGGGATGGCGTATTTTAAAAGCGATTCTCTTATTTTTTGTGCAGTTATGGCCATTGGTTTTGTTGGCCGTTGCGGGCTTTTTCACGGTTCGTTATTTCGTGCGCAGAGGAACGCAAAGCGTTTCGTAAATACGTTCTAATGCCATTATCGAATGCCTGTTTCGTATGCGAAACGGGCATTCGTACGTTATACCACCTTTTATTATAAGGTGAAAAGCGATTTTGATTTATTTTTAATCTACTTTTAATCTATAAAATCGATTCACCTAAAGATCATGAGAACAAGCTTTTCACTTCTACTTTTACTAGTACACTTGACCGCTTTTGCGCAATTGCCATACACGCAAAACAATTATGCGTATGATAGTTTGATCAATGTTGTTTATGGCGTGGATGTTCGTTACAATGGCGAGCAAGATACATTGGAGATGGATATTTACAAACCGATTGGTGATGGCAATTGCTTGCGTCCGATTATGGTCATGGTGCATGGTGGTGCATGGTTTAGTGGTAGCAAGCAGGATCAAAATATGGTCCTTCTCTCTCGTGAGTTGGCGCGCAAAGGTTGGGTTGTTGCCAACATCAACTGGCGGCTTGGTACACATAAAGCATCGAATTACAATATGTATGCGCTTTGCAACACGAGTATTTCGGCACCTTGTGGGTACATTTGCGATAGCAGCGAAGTGATTCGGGCCAATTATCGGGGTATGCAGGATGCCAAAGGGGCTATTCGTTTTATGAAAAGCCGGCATTTAATTGACTCGACCGATATTGATAACGTATTTATTACAGGCGAGAGTGCTGGCGGCTTTGTAGCTCTTGCGGTGGCATTTATGGATCAGGCCAGCGAAAAACCGATTGATTGTGGTGCAATTGCCAATGCGCCAACACCCTCGGCCAATCTAAATCCATACGCTTGTAATAGTCAACCAGGATACTTGCAACGTCCAGATTTAGGAAGTATTGATGGATCATTACACATTGGCACTTACAATGCAAAAATCAAAGGTGTTGCTAATTTTTATGGCGGGCTTTTCAATTTCTCTTTGTTTCAGCAGCAAACCGATACGCCTGCTGTTTATCTCTTCCATCAAGGCTCCGATGTTATTGTCAATTATACTTATGGGCAAGGTTTAGGCCGCTTGAGTTGGGAGTGTTATGCGCAAACGAATTTATGCCAATCCTATTTTTTCTATCCGTATGGACACGGTGGCGAGAGTATTCGCCAGTACTTTGTATCACTTGGAGGGAATGCACCTACCTATCAAGCCGATATTATTTACAATTATTCGTACTTGAATAATTGTGGCTCAAACGGTCATGCGATTGATAATTGGATCACGCGTTTGCAGGCGGAGGTCAATTTGTTTGCTCCAATCATTGCTGCTTCGGGCAATAATCCGACTACAAACTGTCAGACAATTGGATTCCCTGAACCCCAAGCGTCTTTTGCCTTTCGCGTTTATCCGAATCCAGCGCAAGGACAAGCGATGCTTCAATTTTCTGCTTATTTAAACAACCCGATTATTCGTATTTACAATGCGCAAGGGCAAGTGTTGCAGGAAGAAAAAGTAAGTGGAATGGTTTCTCAACAGCAGTTAAATACACCATTCAGTCCGGGTAGCTATTGGATAGAAGTGGAATCAGGCGGCAAAAAGTATCATCACCTTTTCCTTATTCAATAAGCATAAAAAAAGCGTATTTAAAAAAGAATACGCTTTTTTTATGCTTACGCTTTTGCAGCGTAGTTATTTCTTAATTTTCGGCATTCAAAAACGATCTCTTTTTTATGAGTAACAAAGCTCACAATTTCAGCGCAGGTCCGGGGATTCTTCCGGCATCAGTGCTTCAGCAGGCGGCAGAGGCTTGCATCAATTTCGACAACCTCAATCTTTCTCTTCTGGAAATCTCGCATCGCAGCAAAAACTTTGAGGCGGTGATGGACGAAAGCCGTGTCTTGGTAAAAGAACTATTGGGCCTCGGCGATGGTTGGAATGTGATGTTTTTGGGCGGTGGCGCGAGTTTGCAATTTGCCATGGTTCCTTACAACCTCTTGCGCACAGGCGGAACAGCTGCGTATGTCAACACAGGTGTGTGGGCAAGCAAGGCCATCAAAGAGGCCAAACTGATTGGCAACACCAACGTGATTGCGTCTTCAGAGGCAGATAAGTTTACATACGTCCCCAAAGGATATACGATACCAACGGATGCTGATTATTTACACATCACCTCCAACAATACCATTTACGGCACCCAAATGCCTTCGTTTCCGGAAACCAATATTCCGATAGTTTGCGACATGTCGAGCGATATTTTTTCGCGACGTGTGGATGGCAATAAATTTACGTTGATCTACGCGGGGGCGCAGAAAAATATGGGTCCTGCGGGCGCAACAATGGTTGCTGTGCGCGAAGATGCGCTTGGCAAAACAGACCGTAAAATGTTGTCGATGCTTGATTACCGTGTACACATCAAAGGCGAGTCGATGTACAATACGCCGCCTGTATTTCCAATTTATGTATCGATGTTGACCTTGCGTTGGTTGAAAGAAAATGGTGGGGTGGATTGGATCGAAAAAGTAAACAACGAAAAAGCGGCTACTCTTTACAACGAAATTGACCGCAACAGTTTGTTTACGGGAACGGTAACGGTAAAAGAAGATCGTTCAAAAATGAATGCAACGTTTGTGATGACAAAACCTGAATTGGAGCCTGAGTTTGATAAATTGTGGAAAGCAGCCGGAATTAGTGGTTTGCGTGGCCACCGCGATGTGGGTGGTTACCGTGCTTCGCTTTACAATGCGTTGCCGTTGGAGAGTGTACAGGTATTGGTTGATGCCATGCAGGAATTCGAAAAGAAATTTGCGTAGTTGATTCATTCATAAGCACGATTAGTATGTCGAAAAAAATTCTCGCCAACGATGGCATTGATACAGCAGGGAAAGCCTTGCTCGAAAAAGCAGGATTTACCATTGTTACCGAAAAAGTAGCGCAAGCCGATTTGGCTCAGGCCATTCAACGCGAAGGCTATTTAGCACTTACTGTTCGCAGTGCAACACAAGTACGCCAAGATTTGATTGATGCTTGTCCAAATTTGCGTGTGATTGGGCGCGGTGGTGTTGGAATGGACAATATTGATGTCGAGTATGCCAAAAGCAAAGGCATTGCAGTCATCAATACACCAGCGGCATCTTCGCATTCGGTGGCCGAATTGGTGATGGCGCATGTGTTTGGTATGGTTCGTTTTTTGCCCGATGCCAACCGTCAAATGCCGCATACAGGTCATACACAATTCGAAGCGTTGAAAAAATCGTATTCGAAAGGAAAAGAATTGCGTGGCAAAACAATTGGTATTGTTGGGTTTGGTCGCATTGGCCAAGCGGTTGCAAACATTGCATTAGGTTTGGGCATGCATGTAAAAGCGTATGATCCGTTTGTGAAGGAAGCCAAAATTGCCTTAACCATTTCGGGGCTTGCGTCACCTGTTGAAGTGCCGATTGCAACGGTTTCGTTGGACGAAATTTATGCTTGTGCCGATTTCATTACGCTGCATGTTCCGGGTGGAAAACTGTTGGGTGCTGCGGAATTGAGCAAATTGAAAAAGGGCGTGATGCTCGTGAATGCTTCGCGCGGTGGTGTGATTGATGAACGTGCGTTGATTGATGCCTTGAATAGCGGACAGGTTGGGCAATGTGCATTGGATGTATTCGAAAACGAACCAACACCACTTGCTGATTTATTGAAGCATCCGAAAATTTCGCTCACACCACATATTGGTGCTGCAACCGAAGAAGCGCAAGAGCGCATTGGCATTGAATTGGCCGAAAAAATAATTGCTGCTTTTAACGCAAACTAAGGTATGGCTCGGATCATTCCGTTTCAAGGTATTCGTCCCACACGCGATAAGGTTCACCTAGTCGCTTCGCGTTCGGTTGACAATTATGGCAAAACCGATTTGCATGAAAAACTGCGGAGCAATCCGTTTAGTTTTTTGCATGTGATCAACCCCGATTTTAAAGACGGGAAACGTTCGCGCCCAGGTTCGCCAGAGCGGTTGCGTAAAGTAAAAGCGCAATACGAAGCGTTTCAGAATGAAGGAATTTTTGTGCAAGATGAAAAGCCATGCTACTATGTTTACCGGCAATACAAGCAAGGCAATACCTACACCGGAATTATTGCGTGTACAAGCATTGATGATTATTTGAATGGTACAATCAAGATTCATGAACAAACCTTAACAGACCGCGAGAGCAAACTCAAAGAGTATTTAGAAATCTGCGATTTTAATGCGGAGCCTGTTTTGTTTTGTTATCCCGATGATGCGGCGATTGATGCCGTGATTGCGACAAAAACGAATGAACGTGCGGAGTATGATTTTACGACGACTGATCGGGTACGACATTCGTTTTGGGTAATCGACGGAAAAAAAGATACGACCACTATTCGTCAAGCTTTTGAAGCGATGCCTGCGGTGTATATTGCCGATGGGCATCACCGCTCGGCTTCTTCTACGTTGCTTGGGCAATCGCGACGCGAAAAAAATCAGAATTATTCGGGCAATGAGCCTTGGAATTTTTACTTGGGCGTTTTTTTCCCAGAAACGCAATTGCGGATTTATGATTTCAATCGCGTGGTGAAGGATTTGAATGGCTTGGATGCACCGCAGTTTTTAGAAAAATTACGTGCTTCGTTTGAGATTCAAGATCACGGAAAAACAATTTTTACACCACAACACATTCATCAGTTTGGACTTTATCTGGAAGGAAACTGGTTTGAATTGCGTTTGAAAAAAGAATTGATTCATGATGATGAACCCGTTGGTTCGTTGGATGCTTTTTTGTTGACAAAACATGTTTTAGATCCGATTTTAGGAATCGTTGATTTGAAAACGGATAAACGGATTGGTTTTGTTTCGGGCATCAAAGGGCCGGAAGAATTGATGAATCAAGTGGATCATTGGAAATTTCAGGCGGCGTTTTCATTGTTTCCGGTTTCGATGAAACAACTGAAATACATTGCCGATACGAATAGCATTATGCCGCCCAAAACAACTTGGGTTGAGCCGAAAATGCGCAGTGGTTTGGTGATGTTTTCGATTGCAGATTAATTCATTTTTAAATTGTAGTTGGGTATGGCTTCCGTAGCAGAAAACATGAAACAGACTAAGGCGCAATTGCCCAACGAAGTAACACTTGTTGTGGTTTCTAAAACGCAACCCAATGTGTTGATTGAGGAAGCTTATACTAGCGGACAACGGGTGTTTGGCGAAAATCGGGTGCAAGAATTAGTACCTAAATACGAAGCCTTGCCCAAAGATATTGCGTGGCATTTGATTGGTCATTTGCAAACCAATAAAGTCAAATACATTGCGCCTTTTGTAGCTTTGATTCACTCGGTGGATAGCGAAAAATTATTGGTAGAGGTTGATAAACAGGCGGCGCGGTGTAATCGCAAAATTGAGGTGTTGTTACAAATGTATATTGCGCAAGAGGAAACAAAATTTGGTTTCGATGTGGCGGAAGCGGAGGAATTACTGAGTAGGCAAACCGATTTTCAACATGTGCGTATTGTTGGCTTGATGGGCATGGCCACGAATACGGATAACAGCGATCAGGTGCGGAAGGAGTTTCGTGGATTGGCGCAATTCTTCAAAACACAACAGGAAAAATATGGCGCAACACATTTTCACACGTTATCTATGGGCATGAGTAGCGATTGGAAAATTGCCGTAGAGGAAGGAGCAACAATGATTCGCATTGGTAGTTCGATTTTCCGATCCTAATTGCTGGTAATGGTGCATTTCATTTCTTCCCGATTTCCGTTTTCATCTCTAGCCAATACGAATCTATTTATTTGTTGTATCAACCAAATTAAGGTATGCACTTTTCAGGCGAGCTTGCTGCAATTCTAACCACACTCGTTTGGAGTATTGGTATTTTTCCGTTTACAGAAGCATCGAAACGCTTGGGGTCTAATCCGCTCAATCATTTTCGGTTGGTGGTTGCGATTATTTTGTTGTGGGTGTTATTGGCGGCGTATTATGGGTTGGGTATTTCGGACTTGTTTTTACAACCGGATTGGAAGCAGTGGTTGTGGTTAGGCTTATCGGGAATTATGGGTTTGACGATTGGCGATTATTTTGCGTTTCGGTCGATGGAGTTGTTGGGGGCGCGGCTGAGTAGTGCGTTTAGTACGTTATCGCCGGTGGCGGCATTGTTGTTTGGTTTATTGTTTTTATCGGAGGATATTAATGTGTGGGGGATTTTAGGCTTGGTGGTAACGGTTGGGGGTGTTTTGTGGCTGGGATTGAGCAAGGGTGGGACGGCGGCGGGGCATTTGAGTGCGGCGGATGTGCGGTTGGGGATTGTGGCGGCGGTCTTATCGCCTGTGTGTCAGGGCATCGGTTTAGTTTTTTCAAAACTGGCGTTTGATGTGGAGGGTGCGGAGGCGTTGTTGCCGGCACATGCGGCGTGGATGCGGATGGTGTGCGCGGGGGGATCGTTGTATTTGTTTACGGTAATGCGAGGGAGTTGGCGAATAATCCATGCGCCACTTTTAGAAAATCGGGATGGTGGCTTAATTTATGGATTGGCGGGGGCCTTCTTTGGACCATTTTTAGGCATGTGTTTATCCATGTACACCGTATCCAAACTGGATGCATCGGTAGCGCAGACTATTTTTTCGCTTGTTCCTGTATTTGTAACACTTGGGGCCATGATTTTTTACCGCGAACGGGTTTCGCTACTGGCTTGGATGGCAATGCTGATTTCAATTGCAGGTGTTCTTGTGATTGTTTGGCGCAATGAAATTGGTGCTTGGTTTTAGACTCCATTACGCGGGTATTTCTTATTTTCGCGGCATGAGCAAAAAACAACAGGAAGAGGAATTTGCAGACGTTCCGAAAGGCGTTTATCATTTCAGCGATAATTTTAGCAGTGTCTATTTTGGTACGCCACCCGAGCATGTCGTTGTCGAAAATGCTAAAAATGACAATTCGGGTTTAGTTAAAACGCTACTGGAGACTTTAAATACGGAAGGAAAAACAGGCGATCGTGAAGCACAGGAATTGAAACATGCCGTATTGGTCAAACTGCGCGAAAATAAAGGCGAAGAAATTCTGATTCATTTACTGGAAAACGAGGCTTTGGAAAAACACCACCGCACCTTGACGATGGCTTGTTGGGAAAGTGGGATTAACTTTTTCGGGCATCTGATATTTTTTGTGGGCTTGGCTATAAAAAGTAATGTTGAAGTGTGCCTTGAAGCCATAACGGTTATTCAAGAAATGCGCGGCAATTTGGATGCCGAAGTAAAAACGCAAGCTATGGATTTATTAACGGAGGCATTAAAACGCGAAAAGGGAACAATGAAAGCCAGTTTGTTGAACGATTTAAACGAAAATATCGAAAATAACCGTTGGCCGGAGGCTGTTTAAACATTGCTATGTCAGCATAAAACACTGACAATAAAACGATTATTTCAAAAAAGGGGGAATTAAACTTATCATCGGATCAAATGTTCATAAAACTGCTTGAGTGCGACAATTTCTTCGACGAAGAATCTTTTTTATTGGATTAATTCGATGTTTAACCTTAAGTTTTCAACAACAGACGGTTAACTTCGTCTGATTTTTATATCTTGCGGGACTTTATTTCGCAAACACACTATTCATTTACACCCAAACAACTCACCAACTGCTTCCCCACATGAAGAAGTTTTACACACAACTACGCAGTATATCGAAGACTGCACGAGCGTGGATGATTGCAGCCGGACTATTAGCAAGTACCGGTATTGCATCTGCCCAAGTTTCTACGTATTCGTTTGCACAGAGCGCAGGCACTTACACACCCATTACAGGTGGTACAGTACTTGGTGTTCCGGGTAATGACGATACGAACTTTCCAGACAATCCGATTGGATTTTCATTCTGTTACAATGGCGTAACCTATACTCGCTTTGGTGTCAATGCCAACGGCTGGATTGTTATGGGCAATGTAGCCATGTTTAGTTCCTACACGTCTATCAGCTCGGGAACAAACAACAATGTCATCTCTGCATTCAATATGGATATTCAGGGAGATGGTACAACTGGTGATTTGCAATTCGCTACTATTGGATCTGCACCCAACCGTACATTGGTTGTGCAATGGACCAATTATGACCGCTATCAGAGTGTTTTAAATAACGATAACTACAACTTTCAGATTCGTTTAAGTGAATCTAACGGTAATGTGGATATTGTTTATGGAACATATACTGTTGCCTCTGCAATTCAAAACGTACAAGTTGGTCTTCGTGGCAACAGCAACGCAGACTTCAACAACCGTCAAGTTTCTAACGGTTTACAAACTTGGGCTACATCTATTGCTGGTGCAACCAATACTGCAACTTGCGAAATCAATAACGTTCCCTTGTTTCCGGCTGCTGGTCAGACATATACATGGACACTTCCTGCCGCTGCTGCCCCACCAATCACGCCTTCGTTTACAGCAGTAACAGCTACGGCGATGACCTTGAACTGGGTGGATAACTCTACCACAGAGGCGAACTTCGTGGTTCAACGCTCTACTGATAATATTACGTTTACAACAGTTTCTACCATTCCTTCTACCTCAATTGCTACAACAGGCACAGCCTATAACTACGTAGCAAGCGGTTTGATGTCTGGTACACTTTATTACTGGCGTATTCTTGCTGCAAATACAAACTGCGGTGGTTCATTCCTCGCGATGCAGCAAGCAACTCTTGCTGGAACAATGTGCGGTACCTATACCGTAGGGCCAACAGGTGCTTATACTTCGTTAACGGCGGCATTTGCGGCTGTTGCTACGAACGGCGTACTTTGTCCATTGGTATTCGACTTACAAGCGGCTTATGTCAGTACGGTTGAAACCTTCCCGCTCAACATTCCAAACTTGGGAACTGGTCCTGCAACAAGCATTACCGTTCGTCCTGAATTGGGTGCTACCAACCTTTCCATTGTTAGTAATGCCCTGCAAACCATCAACTACAACGGTGCAAACTATGTAAACTTTGATGGTCGTCCAGGCAGTGTTGGTGTTGTGAGTCACCTCACCATCGAAAATACATCGGTTACGGGTACTGCACTTAACTTAGCCAATGATGCGTCTAACAATACGTTCAACTATTTGAAGTTCCGTGGTGTCAACACCAGCACAATTAGCGGTGTTGTTGCACTTGGTAACGCAACTTTGTTTGGTAACAACAACATGACGTTCACCAACAACGAATTTTATGATGGAGCTACACAACCAACCAACCTCTTCTACGCAGCTAACAGCACATTGAACACCATTAGTAGCGGTTTGAATATCTCAAACAATCGCTTCTACAACTGGTTCAATGCAGCAACGACTTCTACTGCGATTACTATTTCTACTGGTAATACAGCTGCTACGGTTGCTAACAACAGTTTCTATCAAACTGCTACGCGTACATTTACTACAGGTGTTCTCACCTATGCCGTAAACTTAACACCAGGTTCTGGTTCGAACACAGGTAACTTTACTGTAACTGGAAACTATTTCGGTGGTACTGCTCCTTTGTGCGGTGGTACAGCTTATACAAGCCTTGGTGCTGTTGCACATCGTTTCATTGGTCTTCAGTTAAACACAGGAACTGGTGGAGCAAATAGCGTTCAAGGTAACACTTTCCGCAACTTCAACTTTACCACAACAAGTGCAACCACAACAACCAATGGTATTTGGTGTGCCATTAACTTAATTGGTACAAGTGGTGCTAATAACGTAGGTAACCTTGTGCCCAATGTTATCGGCAGCAACACTGCAAACGGACAAATTGTAACAACAACATCTGGCACAGGTGGTCTCACAGTTGGTATCAACTCATCTGCTTCAGGTGTTCAGAACATTTCTAACAACCAGATTGGTGGTATTACCGCTAACTCTACATTAGCAACTATTTCTAGTAGCGTTTTGGGTATTGGTGTTTCTTCTGGTACTGCAGTTACTATCAGTAACAACATCATTGGCAGCACATCACTCACTAGCAGCTTGATTAATGCAACTAGTACAAGTGCTACTGCTGGTCTTGTTCAAGGTATTCAATGTTCTGCCTTTAACACGACATTACCAGGCAACCAAATCACCAACAACGTGATTTCTAACTTGACCAACCAATATGCCGGTACATCGACAAGTGGTGTTACGCGTGGTATTTTTGCATCAAGTGGTATCAATACCATTTCTGGTAACACGATCAGCAACCTCAGCAATACAAACCCAAGTACTGGTTTAACAACATTGGCCGCAGTACAAGGGATTACTTTATCATCTGCTACAAGTGGTGCTAACCAAACTGTTTTCAACAATACCATCACCAATTTGGCGAGCTTGGCTTTGACAGGAAATCCACAAGTTGTTGGTATCAATGCTTCTGGTTCAACTTTGCAAACCACATTTGTACACCGCAATACAATTCGTGGTCTTGGTGCTGTATCCTCTGGTTCTGCTGTTATGCACGGTATCCAGATCTTCGGTGGTATTGTTCGTGTTTACAACAACTTTATCAATATTGGAACTGATGCCTTGGGCAACTCGCTCACTTTGTCGCATGAGTTTAGCGGTATTACCAAAAACACCACAAACCGTGCAACAGTAGCATTCAATACTGTAAATATTGCCGGAACAGGTGTCGGTGTTGGTACTGCAAACACGTATGCATTCCGTCGTTTGGCGAATCCAACCGCAACTCCTTCCGATTCAACATACAGCAACATCTTCTCGAACTTCCGTTCAAACGGAGCTTCAACGGGATCGCACTATGCAATCAGTTTGAATAACGGAACCAACTACCTTGCTAATGGTAACAACTACTTTGGTAATGGAACTGGTTATGTTTTTGGTTCATTCAATGCAGCAAACGTTCTTGGCTTACCAGCTTGGCAAGTTGCTACAACGCAAGATGCCAACTCATTCTCTGTTAATCCAAACTACATCAGCGCAACAAACTTGCACATCAACAACGCAGTTCAAAGTGCTTTGGAATCTCGTGCTACGCCGATGAATATCAACATCGATATTGATAACGATGTGCGTCCAGGCCCTGTTGCTTCTGTAAATGGTGGTGGTACTGGTCCAGATATTGGTGCTGACGAATTTGACGGTATTCCGGTTAACGTTGATATTGGTATTCAATTGCTTGTTAGCCCTGCTGCTAGCGGTTGTTACACCAACTGTCACCCAATCCGTGTTCGTTTGCGCAACTATTCTACACAAACGTTGAACATGGCTGTGAATCCTGTTACCATTACAGGTTCTGCATCTGGTCCAAACCCCGCAACATTTGGTCCGCTTGTGATTTCTTCGGGAACACTTGCTCCAAACGCGACATTGGACACAACCATCTTTGCTTGTTACAACATGACCGCATTGGGTACATACTCGTTCAACTTTACCACCACGCAAGTCAACGACTTCATTACAGGTAACGATGCGATGGCAACAACAGCCGTTACGGTTGCTGGTGGTACTGCGTCTGTTGTTCCAAATCCAATCTGTTTGGGTTCTGCTACCGTGTTGACGGTAACTGGTCAAACAAACGGTGGAACAATTCAGTGGCAATCTTCTCCAGACAACATCACCTGGACAAACATTGTTGGTGCTACAACAAACGGATATTCTGTTACACCAACAGATACCACGTTCTACCGTGCGATGATCTGCGGTTTGCATCCTTCTACATCTGATACTATTCATACGATTCTGGTTCAACCTGCTGTTGGTGTTAATGCTAGCCGTTGTGGTGCTGGTAACATTACCCTTACTGGTTCAGGCTCTGGAGTATTGAATTGGTATGCAAATCCAACTGGTGGTACTTCATTGGCAACCAACGATTCCTTGACCGTCTTTCTTGCTGCAACAGATACATTCTACTTGGAGAACTCGTTTAACTCGGCTACAATTGGAACGCCTACCGCTCCAACGTGTTTCCCGACCTATTCATTCGCATGTTCTTCAAACGATTTCATCAACAACTTCTCTACAACTGGTGGAACAACAAACATTTCTAACCTGAACTCAGGATGTAATGGTATTGCTCCAAACAACACCACATTCTTCCCAACACAAATTGTAACGACTGTTGCTGGCGGTTCATTCAATATTGCGGCTCAGGCGGGTGCGGCATTTGGCCAAGGTTTCCGTTTGTGGATTGACTACAATAACGATGGCGACTTTGCTGACGTTGGCGAAAACGTTTGGGCTTCTGCAACATCAAATACGCTTGTCAATACAGCGACCATTACAGTTCCATCAAACGTAACTGGCGGTCCAAAACGCATGCGTCTCATGTGCCGTTATGCTACTGTTCCAACGGCTACTGATTACTGCTTGGCAACTGCATCTTTTGGTGAGGTTGAAGAATATACGTTGATGGTTAACTTGACATGTACTGCAACCCGCGTACCAGTTATTGCTACCATCACGCCAGCTCCTCCAATCACCCTTGCTTCTGGTA
>JAAFIA010000023.1 GCA_013298545.1 Bacteroidota bacterium
AATACCAGCAAAACCAAGTTCGGCAATAGGTGTATCAATTACACGCTTTGCGCCAAATTCGGCCAACATGCCTTGGCTTACTTTATATGCACCGTTGTATTCGGCTACTTCTTCGCCCATCAGAAACACCTTTTCATCGCGGCGCATTTCTTCAGTCATGGCTTCACGGAGAGCCTCACGGAATTGAATCGTTCTCATCGGTTAAACTGCTTTTTAAAATAGCAGGCCGACAAAAATAAGATTTTTGAGGGAGTGAACGACATTTGGAACATTCTTCTGCATTTTCTTGAAAATAAAGCTATTTAACCAGGCTCTTTTAATAAAAGTGATAAAACGGACTTGGTCTTTGTTTCATAACATATACGCAAGAGATATCAACTACATTTGTTCAAACGATTTCAAATAAGGCCAACGCTCATGAAAACAGTTATCGCTGCTATACTTTTATTTATACCGCTTCTTTCTGCCGCGCAAAAATTCCAGCCACATTTTTATGCCGGACTTTCGCTACCCAAACATTCTTATACACCAAGCGGAGAAATTCCCAAACTCAAATTCAATCCTGGAATTACGGTTGGTACTTTACTCGCCGCAAGTATTGCTGAACATAGTCATGTTAACTATTTGATTGGTATCAATTATAGCCAGAAAGGAGGCATTCGCTCATACAAAGACGGGCATGTTTACGAAACACGGTTCAATGTTTTAGCTATGGAGTATGGAATCATCACCAATCATGCCGAAGCTTCTATTTGGGGGCTTTTTACTCCTGGCGTTTCAATCACAGCGGCTTATTTATTGGATGGTCGAGAAACGTTTCGATTCAATGGCTCCAACATAAACAGAAAATTAACCATTGGCAGAAAAGCCCCTGATGATTTGTTTCAACTTAGCCTTGGATTTAAAACACATTTGATGGTCAATGTTGGCCCACATTTCGATTTGGGTCTTTGTTACCAAGGCAGTTTCAATGAGCTTGATTTGATCAATAAAAATAATTTGCGCGATAAAGGTTTCTTTATTACGATTGGGTATTGGATTCATCGTGCGGAAATGCATTGAACATGATGTTTTACGCCATGTAACCAAACGTAATTATAAAGATAAGGCCCTGTACGATTTACTTTTTGTTTGTGTAAACAATTGCACCGGCTAAACTGTCATGTAAAATGAATTTTAATGGCATGAGAAAAGCCTTTTCTCCTTCCGCAGAAAAACCTTACTTTTGCACCTCTTCAAAAACCAGTTATCCATTTATCGGGCATGAAAATTTTAGTCTGCATCAGCAACGTTCCGGACACGACTACCAAGATCGCGTTCGCCAACGATAACACCGAATTCAACAAAACCGGTGTCCAATTCATCATCAATCCTTACGACGAATGGTACGCCCTCGTGCGCGCACTTGAGCTCAAAGAAGCCAAAGGCGCGGGTAATGTAACCGTCATTCACGTTGGTGCTCCCGATAGCGAAGCCACCATCCGTAAAGCCTTGGCCATTGGTGCCGACGATGCTGTTCGGATTGATGCCGAAGCCCCCGACGCATTTTTTGTAGCCGAACAAATTGCGGCTTACGCTAAAACACAAAATTTCGACCTCATTCTTACCGGAAAAGAAACCATCAATTACAATGGTTCGATGACGGGCGGTATGATTTCTGAACTGCTCGATCTTCCTTTTGTATCGCTGGCTAGCAAGCTCGATGTGAATGGAAATGTGGCTACGATGGAACAAGACATTGATGGTGGTTCTGCCATTGTTGAATGTGCACTTCCGCTCGTTGTTTCTTGTCAAAAAGGAATGGCCGAAGCCCGTATTCCAAACATGCGTGGCATCATGGCAGCTCGTACCAAACCACTCACGGTTGTGCCCGTTAGCAATCCATCAACTTTAACCAGCATTGCGTCTTACACCCTTTCTGAAGGACGTAAAGCAGTTAAACTCATCGATCCAAGCAACATGGACGAGTTGGTGAATCTTTTACACAGCGAAGCTAAAGTCATTTAATTCATTCAAAGCCTTTCAGAAACATGGCCGTTCTCGTATATACCGAAGGATCTAACGGAAAAATCCGTAAAAACGCACTCGAAGCCGTCAATTACGCGGCACATATTGCCAACCAACTTGGAACAACTGTAACCGCTGTTATCGAAGCCGGACACGATGCCGCCTACGCCGAACTCGGACGCGCAGGTGCAAAAAAAGTCCTCACGCTTGCCAACGATAAATTAGCCAACGCCGACGCACATGCTTGGTCTGTTGCCCTCGCGCAAGTTGCCGAAGCCGAAAACGCTGACGTAATTATTTTCTCGCACGACCTCGCTGCGAAAGCCATTGCGCCGCGCCTTGCTGCCCGCCTCAAAGCCGGAATCGTTGCAGGAGCCGTTGAACATCCGACCATTGCTGGCGCACAATTCTCCGTTCGCAAAACAGCGTTCTCTGGAAAAGCAACAGCCGTTTACAACATCCTTTCCGCTAAAAAAATCATTACCCTGCTGCCCAATTCATTCCCTATTCAGCTTGGCGATGGTTCGGCAGAAATTGCAGCCGCATCCATCAACCTCGATGCTGTTTCAAACCGCATTACCCTCAAAGAAAAGAAAACACGTTCTACCGCAACGGTTGCTTTGCCAGAAGCCGATCTCGTGGTTTCTGCCGGACGCGGCATGAAAGGCCCAGAAAATTGGGGAATTGTGGAAGAACTCGCTACCACACTTGGCGCAGCGACGGCTTGCTCACGTCCCATTGCCGATATCGGCTGGCGGCCGCACCACGAACACGTTGGACAAACAGGCGTTGCCATTCGTCCTAACTTATACATCGCTATTGGTATTTCTGGTGCTATCCAACATTTGGCTGGTGTCAACGGAAGCAAGACCATTGTGGTCATCAACAGCGATCCCGAAGCACCATTCTTCAAGTCGGCCGATTATGGCGTGGTTGGAAATGCGTTCGAGATTGTTCCGCGTTTGAACGAGGCCTTGAAAAAATTTAAAGCCGCTCAACACTAATTGCGGGGAATACTTATCTTTAGATTCACCGAACAACACCTACCGATCCTTTGAGCGGCGATATGAAGAAAATAAAACTGGAGATTGTCGGCCTGTCGTATAGCCAGACACAATCTGGTGCGTATGCACTTGTGCTTGGCGAAGCAAAAGGCCAACGTCGTCTGCCCATCATTATTGGTGGCTTCGAGGCACAAGCCATTGCCATTGAGTTGGAAAAAATGACGCCCAGCCGTCCGCTCACGCACGACCTTTTCCGAAGTTTTGCCGAAGCATTCAGTATTGTGGTTGAAGAAGTGGTGATTTACAATTTACTCGAAGGCATTTTTTATGCCCGTTTGGTTTGCGACGACGGCATTCGCAAATTAGAAATAGATGCTCGTACTTCCGATGCCATTGCATTGGCTGTGCGTTTTGAATGTCCAATCTACACGTATGAGTCCATTCTGGCTACGGCTGGAATTATTCTGGACGATGAGGCCGTTAGCAAAGATTCCGACATCGAATCCGATTTGCCCGAAGTAAGTGTCGAAGATTTGACCTTGAGTGATGACGCAACTTCTGTGGGTCAGTCAGAGTATTCTCGCAAATCAGTTAAAGAACTCGAAGAAATGCTCAACAAAGCCTTACAAGAAGAAAATTACGAAAAAGCTTCCCGCATTCGCGATGAATTGAATCACCGCAAGGCTGAATAAGCAACAACACATTTTTTTCTCCCGACAAAAAAGTTATGTAAATAACCGGATTGTCGGGAGTTTTTATTTCTACACAATCTCGATGCTACATATTGCTCCATAGGATTTTTACTCATTGGTGTTCGGAACTTACATGTCATCCCAAAAATGTGAGGCTATCAGCGGTTTTCAGCCCGATAAAAAAAGTGGTAAACTCATCAGCGTTTGCAACGCGGATGCACGAGAAGCGTTAGCCCAAGGCTAATAACGCGCATTGCATTAAATCTTCTTTAAATCTTTCAATAATTCTTATTTCGCGTTGCAAACGCGAATCTCGGCCCAACGCGTTGCAAACGCGTAGGAGTATCAACTCATTTAATAATATGTATTTCAGATAACTAATATTCCGAACAGTAATGATTTTTACTCCTTCGGGAACAGGAACAATTTAATGGGTTGAATTTTAATACAGGTATATGCCGCAGGATTTCTAAATCCTACGGAACACGTGATTTTTGTTTTGAGTGTTTTAAACACGCACGAGTTGCCACCGCAAGTTGTTTTTTATTTCTATGTAATCTTAGTAGCTTTGAAACTTAACAAAGAGATAAGGTAGCTATGAATATCAAAATTCGTTTGACCGTAATGAGTTTCCTGCAATTTTTTGTGTGGGGTGCGTGGCTTATTACCATTGCCAATTATTGGTTTGCAACAAAAGGGTGGGGCGGTGCGGAGTTTGGTGCTATTTTCACAACGCTAGGTCTTTCTTCTTTGTTTATGCCAACCATCACGGGCATCATTGCCGACCGTTGGATCAATGCCGAACGCTTGTATGGTGTTTTGCATTTGCTGGGCGGTGTAGCACTCGCCTACATTCCGCAAGTGAATGATCCCGGTACATTTTTCTGGGTGTTTTTTGCGGCGATGATTTGTTATATGCCCACCATTTCGCTTTCTAATTCGGTTGCTTACAGCATTCTGAAATCTAATAATTACGATGTGATCAAAGTATTTCCGCCCATTCGTGTTTGGGGAACTATTGGTTTTATTGTGGCCATGTGGGTAACCAATTTGACAGAGAATAAAGCAACGGCTTCGCAATTTTACATTGCTGCTATTGCTGCATTTGTGTTGGCTGTTTATTCGTTTACATTGCCAGCCTCTCCACCACAAAATAAAAACACCGAAAAAAAAACGCTCATCGAAACGCTTGGTTTCGATTCGTTCAAGTTGTTTCTCGATTATAAAATGGCGCTCTTTTTTATTTTTTCGATGATGCTTGGTGCGGCCTTGCAATTGACGAATATGTACGGCGATGTGTTTCTTTCCGACTTTAGTAAATTTCCCGAATACGCCGAATCAATTGTGGTTAAACGTTCCACGATCATCATGTCTATTTCGCAGATTTCGGAAACACTGTTCATTCTTGCCATTCCGTTTTTCTTAAAACGTTTTGGCATTAAAAAAGTCATGGTCATTTCGATGCTTGCTTGGGTATTGCGCTTCGGACTGTTTGCATTTGGCAATCCGGCCGATGGTTTGTGGATGATTATTGCATCGTGCATTGTTTATGGTATGGCGTTTGACTTTTTCAATATCTCTGGATCATTGTTTGTTGAAACCACAACCGATTCCAAAATCCGAGCAAGTGCGCAAGGTTTGTTTATGATGATGACGAATGGTTTCGGTGCGGTGTTCGGAAGCTTTGCAAGTGGCTACCTCATTCAAAATTATTTTGTTCAGGAGAATGGCATGAACGACTGGCGTGGCATCTGGATCACGTTTGCGCTTTACGCATTGGTAGTGGCAGTTTTGTTTGCGCTTATGTTTAAACATAAACATGATCCGAAGGATATTGCGGAAGTGAAACATTGACGAATCATTCAGCTGGTAATATCTTTATAGAGTTCGATATGGGGCAGTCGGTAACATTTTATAGAATTAACCAACGTGATTTTTCTGAAATTTCGGATAGCGCGGATTCTATTCTACCTTCTAAAATAGCACAGGGTGAAGAAACGTTTGAAGGATCGTTTGAAGGGTTACAATTTGTGTTATCAAAAGGACTTGACAGTTCAGATCGTGATTTGGTTGGACAGATTTTTTCCCCAAATATGTTTATTGGTGAAGAATTGGATTTTGCCAGTATAGATTTTGCTAACTTACCGGATGATTTTGAAGTTGAGAAACAACCAGTCAGTTATCATTCTCCCGATATAATAATGCAGATTTGCCAACTACTAGAGCCAATAACGCCTGAACAATTTCGAGAAAAATTTAATCACGAGGAATTGAATAGTAATGGTATTTACCCAGAAGGTGTATGGAATACTCAAACAGATGTTGATATTGCTTTTAATGTAAGTCACATGACCGGTGAATTTCAAAAGCTAAAATCGTTTTTTAGAAAAGCAAAAGACAATGGTGAATACATTTTAAGTTATTTTGGCTAAACGGAATAGTTTTTAGAATAGACAGATCATAGATGATAAATTAGATAGAGAACGATGAACAATATCGAAATAAAAACACCTCGGTTACACATTGTCTGCCATACTGTAGAAAGCATTTCATTATTGAGCAACCGCGAAGCCATGTTATTGGCCTTAGGATTAAATGTCAATACGTTTGAAATCGAGGCTGATTATTTGCCACACATTCTAGGCGCTATTCCTTGGTGGCAGGAACAAACAGAACAATATCCTGAATCGTTTGCTTGGTATGCGCCTTGGGAACTTGTTTTGCAAGATGAAAATATTTCGATTGGCGGAATTGGTTTTGCTGGTCCGCCCGAGGAATATGGGAAAGTGATGATTGGGTACCACATCGATTTGCGTTACCGGCGCATGGGCTATATGCGCGAAGCCTTGCAGGCGATGTTGACGTTTGCTTTTAGCGATGCGCGCGTGAAAGCCGTTATAGCCAACATTCCACCAACCAATCTAGCATCAATCGCAACAGCCAAAGCTTGTGGATTTGTGTTGGGTGGGAAAACGGAGGACGATGGGATGGAAGTGCTTTTTTTTGAGAAGGAGAGGGCAGTATGAAAAGAGTAATATTCCCCCTTCTACTTTTATCGCTCATGTTCTTCTTTTTAGGAAGTAAAAAAAGAAGCAATAACGCCTCTTTGAACGTAAATGTGGTCGATTGTCGGACGCATGATCAAGCTTTTCTAGAAAGTTTTAGTCTTTTTAGAGGAGATAAAAAAGTGAAACAAGTAAAGCCGGACGATAATGGGAAGTATTTGTTAAAGAATCTAGATACAGGAACATATTATTTAGAGTTTAAATCCATTTTTGAATCCATCGAAAGGCAACGCATCGATATTAAAAAGCAAGAAGCGTACACGGTTGATTTATGTGTCAATTATTTCGATCATTCAAAAGATACAGCGGCTTGCATTATCGATTTGCTAGCAATCAACGATTCGTGTGTATTGTTCTTCGAATCGCATGGATGTTTTCATCATACTCAAGATAGTCTGATGATTTATCGGCAACCAGATGGCTATGAGGTGAACTATAAAGGAAAACGTAAAACGCTCACGCCTGAAAAACTTGTCCTGATTCGCAATTTTGAAATTGAACTTCGGCATGGACGTTCGTTTGGTTGTACAACGGTAGATCATTATGCTTTTATTTTTAAAAACGATTCAATTTCTATCGGTACAGATGCTAGTTGTTCTTGGAATGGGTTTAGGTTTTTAACCAAACAGCTTTTTAATTGAGTCTGACGCTCGCTTTTTGTTGAAAATACACTTAAAACCTCTTCCAAAATCCTGAAAGCCGCGCAAGCGGCTTTTGTATTTTTGTATCAGCAATTCGTCTTCGGAAAATTATGAAACAATATCACGACCTCATGCGCCATGTCCTTGAGCACGGCGCTACCAAAACCGATCGTACTGGAACCGGAACCGTTAGTGTTTTTGGCTACCAAATGCGTTTCAATTTACAAGACGGATTTCCGGTGGTTACCACCAAAAAATTGCATTTGCGTTCCATCATTCACGAATTGCTCTGGTTTCTCAAAGGCGAAACCAATATCGCGTACCTCAAAGAAAACGGCGTAAGTATTTGGGACGAATGGGCCGACGAAAACGGCAACCTCGGTCCGGTCTATGGTTCGCAATGGCGTTCTTGGCCAACCGCCAATGGTGGCCATATTGATCAAATCACAAACGTCATCAATCAAATTAAAAACAACCCCGATTCGCGCCGCCTCATTGTGAGCGCTTGGAATGTGGCCGAGATCGAAAACATGAAATTGCCGCCTTGCCACGCATTCTTCCAGTTTTATGTGGCCGACGGAAAATTGAGTTGCCAACTCTACCAACGCAGTGCCGATATTTTTCTGGGTGTTCCGTTCAACATTGCTTCGTATGCGCTACTTACCCTGATGGTGGCGCAAGTGTGCAATTTACAAGCCGGCGAATTTATCCACACGCTCGGCGACGCACACTTGTATTCCAACCACATCGAACAAACAAAACTGCAACTCAGCCGCGATTTCCGCCCGCTTCCAACGCTGAAAATAAATCCTGCCGTTACCAATATCTTTGATTTTAAATTTGAAGACTTTGTACTCGAAGGCTACGACCCACATCCGCACATCAAAGCGGCGGTTGCTGTATAGCTTGTGTTGCAGCGTTTTTTTACAACATTTTTTTTGGTGTAACAACGGCTAATCGGTTTCGATTATTTATCGTTTACCTCTGTTTTTCTCCGGCTACTTGCGTATTTTCAATCCATGAAACGACTTCTAGCTTTCTGCGGATGCTTTCTCTTATGTGCAACTGTAACGTGGGCACAGACAACCAGCGATTTGATTGCTTCGGGTATAAAAGATTACAATACCTTGGACGACTACGCTTATAAACTTACTGCTGATAAGACAACCGACGAAGACCTCGATTCGTTGAAATTTTATAAAGCTAGAAGCGAAGCCTTTTTTGCGCAAGCACGTCCCAACGCCAATTCCGAGCAAGAAAAAGCAATCCGTTATTTCGACATGTTGAATGATTACGAAATCGGGTTTGTCTATGCTATGATTGGACGAAATGATGCCGCTTATACTGAATTGAGTGCAATCAAAAGTGAACTAGAATACTTTTCGTCCACCGATAAATTTCCAATTCGCTATCCCTATTACGGTAAAAATTACATTGTCAAATTCGAGAATTTCAGCCCAAAACTTGCCAAATTTTATACTGGGATGGGCGAAATTTCAGTTTACCTAAGCAAGTACGAAGAGTCGCTTACATGGTCGCGAAAAGCAATTGCGTTTGCTTATACAACGGATTGGTACAAATACATTGCCTGCAATAAAATTTTAGAGGTAAAAAAGAAGCAAGATATTTGGGATAAAGAAGTCTTAGATATGGCACTCTATCAATTACAGATTTACGATAAATTAGATACAAGCTATAAGCGCACCATCAAAGAAAATAAATACCCGAGCAACAAAACAAGCACAGGACGTATCAAAACCTGTTTGGAAAAAAATCCTGAATTGGCTGCTGGCGAATATCACCGAGGTACTGCTGCTCCTATTTTAATTTCGCTTCGCGATTATGAAAATGGTTTTGCTTTTTATGAAAAAGCGATCAACGGTGGTTTCAATAACCAAGATAAAAATTATCTGCTCGATGCGGCGCGTCATGCTGCCAAACAAGATTACGCACGTGTTGGTATTTTAGCCCTCGACAAAATTCGAGAAAATTTAAGTAGTTCGCTCACCTGTGCCGAATGGGCAGAGGTTGCAACATTGTACGGTACCTTTGAAAATAAGACAGGTGAAGCCGCAGCGCGAGAAAAGAAAAACACGTGCGAAGAAAATGAAAAAAAAGCTGCCGAACGCCAACGAAAAGCAGAGAGAAGAGCCTCGCGCCAATCAGGTATCTATGTTGGCTTTTATCCCGGCCCGCTGATTACACGCTATGCCCATTATCGCGATTTTGGTGCTGTTGCTGGAATCATGACACGACGGTTAACCATCGAAGGGTCGTATAAAATCATCAACCGCAATCACGCAATCTACGATGATCTTACTTTTAAAGATATTGATGTGGATGGTTACAACGTTTTTTGGTCGGGAAATAGGATGCACCTTGCTTTTAAGTTTCATCCTAAAAATAACAGCAGTAGCGATCGCTTTTACATGGGACCCTTGTTTGAAATGGTCAACCGCGAATTTGAACCCATGTATGCACAGGTTTTGGATCAAAATAACACCTTGCTTTATGGTGGTGCGCATCTTCCTTTCCTCGCCAAAGAACGGAGTTATAGCCTATTCCTCAATTATGGTTCTTATGTGGCCAAAAAGTATTTTTTTGCGGATATTTTCTTCGGGTTTGGGGCTTCGTATTATCAATTTGAGGTGGACGCACTCGAATACCGTAACTCCGCTTTTGTGCTAACCAATCCGGTTTTAACCAATCGGAAACCAACTCGTTTTGGCTTGGTCGTGCGTGCGGGGCTTACGCTTGGCCTTTCAACCAGAAGATAATTCAGTATCTTCGACAGCATAAATTCTCTGCTGTGAATATTCACCTTATTGTTGCTGCTGCTGAAAACAACGCCATCGGAAAAGATAATCGGTTGTTGTGGCGATTGCCCGAAGACATGAAGTTTTTCAAAGAAAAAACCTCTGGTCATTGCGTCATCACGGGCCGGAAAAATTACGAATCCATTCCCGAAAAATTCCGACCACTTCCCGATCGCATCAACATCATTGTTACGCGACAAAAAAACTACGAAGCACCTGGCGCTTTTGTTGTCGCAACCATTGACGATGCACTTGAATTAGCCCGAAGTAAAAACGAAGCAGATGTTTTTATTATCGGTGGTGGCGAAATTTATGCCCAAACCATTTCCATCGCAGATGTTATTTGGCTCACGCGTGTGCATCATACGTTTGATGCGCATACGTTTTTTCCTGAATTGAATATGCAACATTGGAAAGAAACGTGGCGCGAAGAATTTCCGATCAATGAAAAACACATTTACGCCTTCACCATTTTGAAGTATGAAAAAAAATAAATCCATCGTAGCTTTTTTGATGCTCAGTCTTTTGCCGCTGTGCATGCAGGCTCAGAAGCTCCGCGTTTATGGCGAAACCTATTATCAATTCGATTTGTCAAATCCCTCAAATGGATTACGACCCAATTTTATTTACAGCCACAACCGACACAATGAAGTGGCGTTAAATTTGGGACTTATTCATTTTTCAGACGAGCGCAACCGCATGCGTTTTGCCTTGGGTCTGATGGCCGGAACGTATGTGCAAGCCAATCTGATTATCGAGCCGGATGCGGTGCGTATGATCAACGAAGGCTATGTTGGTTTCGACTTGTCGAAAGAAAAGAAAGGCATCTGGCTCGATATGGGTGTTTTTGCATCGCACATTGGTTTTGAAAGTGCCATTGGTGCCGATTGTGCAACCTTATCGCGTTCCGTCATGGCCGACAATTCGCCTTATTACGAAAGCGGAATACGACTCGGAAAATCGTTTGGCGAATACTGGTCGGGAACCATTTTTTTGCTCAACGGATGGCAACGCATGTACCGCACCAATCCGGCCATGGCGCCATCGTTTGGTTATCAAGTGCAATACAAACGCAAGGGTTGGCTTTTCAACTCGTCGGCTTACCTCGGAAATGAAACGGCACAAGTTATCCGTATGCGTTTCTTCCATGATTTTTGGATGAAGTACGAAGCCAAAAATAAAATGACATTTACACTTGGTTTCGACGATGGTTGGCAACAATACGGAAGGGAAGTATTTAGTTCAGATGCCTATGTGTATTGGGGGGGCGCAATTTTGGTGATGACGTATCCACTGCATAACAAATTGACATTGGCCGCGCGCGGTTGTTATTTCAAAGACAAAAGCCAAGTGATGATTGCCAACAGTCCAGAATTGCTCGATGTTTCCTTGGGTTTAGATTTTGCACAAACAGAGAACAGTAAAATACGTCTGGAAGGTCGTTGGTTAAAATCGAGTGAAGAACGCTTCCGCGATTTTGATGGCAATCCGACAACCAATAATTTCTGCGTCAGTTTAGCATTTACGTATTCACTAGAACATGTTTTTGTAACCCCTAAATATGGCGGTAAGGATCGACCTTCAGACGTGGCTGAATAAACTACACGTTTTAAAACCAATTGCCCATGGAAGATGTGCTACTCTGGATTAAAATCATCCTACTTTTTGTACTCATCATCGGATTCATCATCCTATCAGTTGGCGCTCCGATTTATGTGTTCAATCGGGTACAAAACAAACATTACAAACTCCTTGCAGCAGAATTAGGTTTTACAGAAATTCATTTGCCGAAACCCGGATTGCTGACGAAGCATCCTTACGTGCGCGGATGGTACCAAGGTGCGCAAGCGCGCGTAGAAGCATCAACTACTTACTGGACCTACCAAACCGTTCCGAATCATGGCGCGTCTGGCAAAAATTATGGTTTGCTTGCTGTGCGTTTGATGCCGAAAAAATTTCCGTACCGTATTTTTAAACTCTATGCAAAAAAAAGTATTTCAAAAGATTTGGCCGCACGTCCACACGAAATAAATGCCAACGATTATTTTCATTTCGAGGTTGATGGGCAAGTTGTTTCCAATCCGCTCCCCGAGAAAATTGTGCATGCGTTAATTCAATTTACAGCCACACACGGAAAGGCAGCCTGCATCATTCACCGCGATAAAGATGGTTTTTTGCTCATGCCGTTTTCAACGCAAGTAACGAGCGAGAAGAAACGTAAATTGGTCAAAGATGCGTTGGATCTATTGGTAGCTTTCGGATAACAACGGGTTTTCAAAACATAAAAAACAGATTAACATGAAAAAATATTTCACATCGGCTATGGGCTGGCTTCGCTTTTTAGGATTCTTTGAAGGCATCACCTTATTGATTTTGGTTTTCATCGCCGTGCCCATGAAATACATCTGGGCCAACGGAATTGTGTCGCAACTTGTAGGGCCGTTGCATGGTGCGGTTTTCGTGATCTATCTCGTTTTAATTTTCCGCGTTGGTGTCGATCAAAACTGGAAATTGTTTGGTGTTACTGGTAAAATGATCTTGGCATGTTTCATTCCGTTTGGAACGTTTTATATGGATGCGAAAGTGTTGCGGGGGATTCATGAAAATGAAAAGTAGGTTTTAATTTTTGCAAACCAGTGATACTTAACTAAGCAAAATACAATATTCCCATAATAGAGATTGCTTGTTGTAGTTGTTATAAACATTTGCATATGACATGAATTATTACAGAAATATGGGTTTCCTGACATTATGACCTTTGTATTAATGTGGCTTGAGATTTGTTGTAAAGTAAATACACATTTAAAACTAATTAAAATGGGAAAACAACAGCCAAAACCACAGCCCAAACCAAAACCGCAGCCACAGCCTCAACCGAATTGGCCAAGCAAAAAACCAGGAAAGAAATCAGGCCCAGACAGGGATAATAACGCTCCTGGAAAATGAGTTGATGTAACTATCAAAAGAATAAAAGGGAATCAAATTTGGATTCCCTTTTATTTTTTTCCAAACATACTTTAATTGATACTCATGTAATTGAATTAAAAAAACGCTTTTTTTAATTCATATTTAGCTACGCCACCCGCAACTTATCAATCTTTGCTTTCGCTAATTTCTCGCGGGCAAAATCGAGTGTTACGTGGAAACGTTTTTGCCCGATTTCTGCCGGAAGTTCAAACATCGCATCCATCATAATCGCTTCGCAGATAGAACGTAAACCACGCGCGCCCAGTTTGTATTCGAGTGCTTTGCTTACAATCAAATCATATACTTCGTCTTCTACGGTCAGTTTTACACTATCCATGTCAAACAAACGCGTGTATTGTTTCATCAACGCATTTTTAGGCTCGGTCAGAATTTGACGCAACACTTCTTTATCCAATGGATTCAAGTGCGCAAGCACGGGTAAGCGGCCAATCAATTCAGGAATCAATCCAAATGTTTTCAAATCTTGTGGAACAATGTATTGCAACATATTGTCCTTATCAATCTGCTGATCTTCCTGATTGGCGGTATAACCCATTGTTTGCGACTGCATGCGTCGCGCAATTTTTTTATCAATTCCATCAAACGCACCGCCACAGATAAATAAAATATTTTTGGTGTTTACCTGAATGAGTTTTTGTTCGGGGTGCTTGCGTCCTCCTTGCGGTGGTACGTTGACGGTGCTGCCTTCAAGCATTTTCAATAACGCTTGCTGCACACCTTCGCCGCTCACATCGCGGGTAATGGAAGGATTGTCGCTTTTGCGCGCAATTTTATCAATCTCGTCAATAAACACAATGCCGCGCTCGGCAGCCGCCACATCATAATCGGCCGCTTGCAACAAACGCACAAGAATACTTTCTACATCTTCGCCCACATAACCCGCTTCTGTCAGAACAGTGGCGTCGGCAATGCAAAACGGTACATTCAACAATTTGGCAATGGTACGTGCCAACAAGGTTTTTCCTGTTCCTGTTTCACCAACCAAGACAATGTTTGATTTTTCTACTTCAATTTCTTCTGCATTTTTCTTGGGCGGTTTTTGGCCAATACGTTTGTAGTGGTTGTAAACAGCAACGGCAAGCACACGTTTCGCTTGATCTTGTCCGATCACATACTCATCGAGGTGCTTTTTAATTTCTGTTGGTTTGAGTAGCGTTAGCGCCGAGGTGATGGCTTGCGTCTTTTTGGTTTCGCTTTCTTCTTTTACAATGCGGTAAGCTTGCTGAATACATTGGTCGCAAATATGACCTTGTAATCCGGCAATCAATACCATCGCATCTTGTTTTGCGCGTCCACAAAAAGAGCATTGTACGTTTTGGTCTTTAGCCATCGGGTTTCGTTATTGGCTCAAAAAGCATTCTGACAACTGCCAGAATGCTTTTTGAGAAATGATGATGTTGTATTAAACTACAAAATTATTTGTTTGGACGACCCATGAGAATCTCATCGATCATGCCATACGCTTTTGCTTCTTCCGCTGTCATCCAGTAATCGCGGTCGCTGTCGGCCCAAACTTTTTCGTACGTCTGACCGCTATGTTTGGCGATGATGTCGTACAATTCTTTTTTGAGTTTAGCAATTTCGCGCGCTGTGATTTCGATATCTGAAGCTTGCCCTTCAGCACCACCAAGCGGTTGGTGAATCATGATGCGTGAATGGGGCAGGGCAGAGCGTTTGCCTTTGGTTCCGGCACATTGCAATACCGCACCCATCGATGCCGCCATTCCGGTTACAATCGTCGCTACATCGGGCTGAACCAATTGCATCGTATCGTAAATACCCAGACCAGCATAAACCGATCCGCCTGGAGAATTGACATAGATCTGAATGTCTTTCTTCGAATCAGCCGATTCGAGGAAGAGCAATTGTGCTTGAATGATGTTGGCTACTTGATCGTTGATGCCAGTACCCATGAAAATAATACGATCCATCATCAAACGGTCAAATACAGAGATGATTGTTCCTTGTACTGGACGGTCTTCGACGATTGACGGCGTAATGTTACGGGGTGTTATTGATTTTGAATAAGAATCAAACGTAATGCTGTTGATTCCCATGTGCTTGGTAGCGTACTTGCGAAATTCGTTGTGGTCGAACATAAATATTGAGTTTTAGGTTGTTCGTGAATGGTTCAAGTTTGATGCCGTAAACAAAATGCTGTCAGAACGTCGGAGTTTAGGATGCCGAAAATTCGCTGTACGAAACTTCTTTTTCCTGAATGGTACATTTTGTACGATACAAGGTCATCAATTTTTCCTGATATAGGTTTGTAAAGACCTTCTTTGCCTCATCTTCTTTGCTGAGAATGCGGCGAGCAGTATCGTTCAGTTCATCGTCAGACACTTCGTCGGGATTTCTGCCATATTTGGCAAAATTCTCCAACAAAATTTGTTTCACATGGTTGGTCGCTTCTTCGGCAGTAACTTCCAAATTATTGTCTTTGATCAATTTGTTTTCGATCAATTGCCAACGAAGCTGACGGGCATACACATCGTATTCGCCTTCTACTTGTTCCATCGTAATTGGCTTTTCGTTTGCTTGAACGAGCCAACGTTTCAAGAACTCGTCGGGCAAATTGAGGTTGGTACGCAAAATGAGATCAGCCGCAATTTCGTCGCGCAAGCGTGTGTCTGTATCGCGTGCAAACATGCCTTGCAATTCGCTTGCAATGCGCGCGCGAAGTTCTTCTGGACTATTGACAACACCTGGGCCGTAAATTTTGTCAAACAATTCTTGGTTGAGTTCGGCAGGATGTAAACGGCTGATGCTTTTGATCGTGAATTGAAAATTCGCTTTCAAATCTTGTGCGCGCAACTGATCGATTCCGAGTTTAGAAGCGAGATCGGCAGGATTGTCGGCAATTTGTTCTGGTGTTAAAACAACTTTGTCGCCAGCTTTGAGGTCAATCATGGATTCGTGTTGTGCGCGAACCGGATTGTCGAGAAACATGGTTGAACTGTGGAAAATTCCGCCAGCAACAATTTCGCCCGCATCGTTGAGTTCTACAAAATCGCCGTACATCAAATCGCCAGCACCAACGGTATCGGTGTTGCTGATGTTTCCGTAGCGACGGCTCACATCGTTGACATAACCATCAATGAGTTTTTCGTCGATCTGAATTTTGTATGCCGTATAGTTCATGTCTGAACTTAACGAGAGGTTGAATTGTGGCGCGAGGGCTACTTCAAACTGAAATTCAAATTCAGTTTGCGTATCAAAATCGACATTGTTGTTGACCTCTTCTTTTGGAAGTGGGTTGCCCAATACTTCGATGTTGTTGTCGCGGATATAATTGTAAAGCGAGTCGGAAAGGATGCGGTTCAACTCTTCGGCTAAAACAGATTTGCCGTACATTTTTTTAACAAGTCCGGCAGGAACTTTTCCTGGACGAAAGCCGGGCATATTGACGCGCTTCTGGTAATTTTTTAAAGCGGCATCAACTTTTGAATTGTAATCTTCAGGACCTAATTGGACTTTCACCACGGCATTCAGATCGTCGAGGTGTTCTTTGCTAATGTTCATGATTCGTTGTTCTAAAAAAATGCCCGCCAATGGCGGATTGTTGTGAGTTAAGGAAATGGACGGCAAAGATACGCATTTTGAGTAGCGGAAGTCAAGCCTAAAAGAGGTTTTTGAGGGCAAGAAACCGCCCCCCGCGCCAAGCCCCCGAAACACTTGTTATTATTGGATTTTAGGGTAAAAAAGCAAGGCTTCTTTCAAAATCCCTTTAATTTTTTTGATCGGAATATCTTTATTCGGATCAATGGGCAAAATTTTCATGCGCGCCCGCTTTTCTTGCACCAAATCGGGATGATCGAGGCGGTTTCCTTCCACAATTCCGATGTAAGGCCATCCCGTTTTTTTGTCGCGCCAGAGGTAACAAAACATTTTTTTGCCCACACAAAAAAATGGCATGCCATATTTCCACGCTTCGGTAATTGTTGGATCAACTTGCAAAATATGCTTGCGCAAACTCAACAGACAACTCTGTGCCGGCTCGTCTTGTTTTAAAAACCAATTCTCGAAATCGCGGAGCATGCTTTCGGCTAGTTAATCGCAGTTTCCGTCCACATCGCACGATTCGCCTTGCGCATCCAATACAACAGGTTGCGCTTGAAATGCCTGCTCAAGCGCCTTCAAAAACGTAGCCGGACTTTGTGCGCCCGAAACCGCAAATTTCCGATCGAAAACAAAAAACGGAACGCCACGAATATGGAGTGCTTGTGCTTCGCGCTCATCGTGCAAGACTGCATCTAAAAACTGGTCGGAATCAAGCACTGCACGAATTTCAGATGCTGCTATTCCAACTTTTTCGCCCAAGGCAACGAGTGTTTCCACATCATCGGTATTTTTACTTTCAGTGAAATAGGCTTGAAATAAAGCTTCTTCGAGCGTGTCTTGAACACCTTTTGTTTTAGCCAGATGCGAAATGCGGTGGGCGTTGCGCGAATTGGCAACCACAGCCGTTTCAAAGCGAAAATCCAACCCAACTTCTGCCGCTAAATTGGTTACATACGCACAGGTTTCTTGCGTTTGTGCCATCGACCAGCCTTTCGATTCGGATAAATAGGTAAATAAACGTTTAGACGCATCGGTTTTCAGATCGGGATTCAGTTCAAAACTTTTCCATTCGATGCTGACGCTTTCGCGGCCTGCGAATTGTTCGAGTGCCAATTCAAATTTCCGTTTGCCGATGTAACAAAACGGGCACATCACATCGGACCAAATCTCTACTTTCATGTAATTGATTTTTTGTGTGGTTCGTTCAACCTTGCAGGAGCAAGAATGAACCGTACCAAATATCGTGATAAAGTAACCACTTATATAGATTTTGCGTATTAAAGTAACTTTTGCACTAGTTTTGCATCCTATATATACAAGAACGCCAATCCAATGTGCGTTTTGTAAATCATGGCTAAAGAAGCGCTCACCTCCACTGTTTCCATGTCCTTTTGCGAGGACAAAATTCTGCGTATAACTATTTTCCAAAACGCACACATTGATATTGAGGAAGCCAAAGCAAATTATGCGTCTTCCTACCGGATAACCAATGGCGAGCCTGTTCTCGTATTGGTTGATGCGCGCAACGATTCTACCGTTTCGCGTCGTGCGCAGGAATATGCTTCGCAACAAACGCATTTGCGCATTGCAACAGCGGTTATTTCGGAGAATCCATTTACCCGCATGTTTACGAATTTGTATATGCTGATCTTTCGTCCGGCATCGCCCATTCGTCTATTCACAAACGAGGAAAATGCGCTCGAATGGTTGGAAGAAATGCGTCAAGAGGCATCCGAAAAAACAAAGTCCGCCTAATTTTCGCTGCATTTGCTTGTTGCCGATGGACGAAAAACGAAATTTCAACCGTAATTTCGTTTCCTGATCTTATTCGCTATGCAACTTGGTACGCTTCTCGATTATCTGGAGTCTATTGCTCCGCCTGCTTTTCAAGAAACCTATGACAATTCTGGATTACTGACCGGAAATCGTTCGATGGAGGTTTCGGCTGCACTTGTTACACTCGATTGTACCGAGGCGGTGGTGGATGAAGCCATTGAAAAAGGCTGTAACCTCATCATTGCCCATCATCCGATTGTTTTTTCGGGCATCAAAAAACTCAATGGCAAAACGTATGTCGAGCGGGTGGTTATCAAAGCCATCAAGAATGATCTTGCGATATACGCCATTCATACCAATTTAGATAATGTCTTTGAGGGCGTGAATGCTAAAATTGCGGAGCGTCTTGGTTTGAAAAATATTAAAATTTTAGCACCCAAAGCTGGGCTTTTACGCAAACTGGTTACGTTTTGTCCTACGGCTGATGCCGAAAAGGTTCGTCATGCACTTTTTGATGCAGGTGCGGGCGTTATCGGCGATTATGATGCGTGTAGTTTTAGTGGTTCGGGCACAGGTACATTTCGCGGCAACGAGCATACCAATCCGTATGTTGGCGAAAAAGGCAAATTGCACAAAGAAGCAGAAGAACGTATTGAAGTAACGTATCCGGCGCATGTGGAGCGGGCTGTTTTGCGCGCTTTGGACGAAGCGCATCCATACGAGGAAGTGGCGTATGATGTTTATGACCTCAAAAACGCATGGGCACAAGTAGGTTCGGGCATGATTGGGGAGTGGGAAGAGGCTGTTTCGCAGGAAGAATTTTTGAAGCGGGTGAAAGTGGGGCTAAAAACGGCTTGTATTCGTTATACGCCCATTTCGGGCAAATTGGTAAAGCGTGTGGCTTTGTGCGGGGGGGCGGGAAGTTTTCTCTTGCCGCAAGCGTTGGGGGCGGGGGCCGATGCTTTTGTTACTGCCGACTTTAAATACCACGAATTTTTTGATGCCGAAAACCGCCTTATTATTGCCGATGTCGGCCATTACGAAAGCGAACAATTCACGAAAGAACTAATCGCTGACGCGTTGAAGCAAAAATTCATTACCTTTGCCGTCCATCTATCAGAAATACATACCAATCCGATAAGCTATTTCTCATGACGACTAAAGCAAAAAAGGCCGATGAAACGCCGGTAGAAGAGAAACTTCGTGCCCTCTACGACCTGCAAACAATCGACGCTAAAATTGACCGAATCCGCACGGTGCGTGGTGAGCTTCCACTCGAAGTTCGTGACCTTGAAGATGAAGTTGCAGGACTCGAAACCCGTCTGAACAACCTCAACGACGAAATTAAGTCACTCGAAGAGCAGATTGCCGACAAGAAAAATGTGGCTAAAGAAGCTGCTGCGGGCATCAAAAAATACGAAGCACAACAAGGCAAAGTTCGCAACAACCGCGAATTTGACTCGTTGAATAAAGAAATCGAATTTCAGAATCTTGAAATTCAACTGGCCGAAAAACGTCAGAAAGAATACAAGATTCAGATCGACGGCAAAAAAGAACTCGTTGTTGGTGTACAAGCCAACCTCGAAGAACGCAAAGGCGATCTGAAACTGAAAAAAGAAGAACTGGAAGACATCGTTTCTGAAACCCGTAAGGAAGAAGAAGAATTGATCAGTCGTTCAAAACAAGCCGAAGCGAAGATTGAAGAACGTTTGATCAATGCTTACAAACGCATTCGTCAAAATGTACGCAACGGTCTTGCTGTTGTTCCTGTTCAGCGCGATGCTTGCGGTGGCTGCTTCAATAAAATTCCACCTCAACGCCAACTCGATATTCGCCTGCACAAGAAAATTATTGTGTGCGAACATTGCGGACGTGTGCTGGTTGATCAAGATTCGTTGTTCGGCAAAAAATCAGAAAACTAGAATTTCATTATCATAAAAAAATCCTCGTCAATTGTTTGATGAGGATTTTTTTATGTGTCGTATTTTGGTCGAAACGAGGTTTTAATATTTGAATCCTACCGTTAGCAAAACATTCACCACCGACCATTTATTATCAACCGGATTGGCCAACGATTGATCGTAGAAATAATATTTGTCTTTCATCTGCGATGTCAAAACTGTTCCATCAACAAAGAAATTTCCTTCTTGATCGCGGTAGCCAACACCACCGGTAATGTAGGTGCGTGTAGCATTATTATTTACGGCACTCGTATAAGGACTTCCATACAAGGCAAAGCCAGCACGGAAACTCAGTGGCGCTAATTTTATTTCGCCTCCCACCCGGAAATTGCTTGCCCCTTGGTATTTACTTCTAATCGCTTCGTTGGCTGCATTGAATGCAAATTGCGAAGACCGCAAACGTGCATCCGAATAATCAACATACTCATAATCCGCACTAATCAATCCACGTTTTCCGATAATGACACCCAAGCTCAAAACCGTGCGCAACGGTGTACGAACCGTATAATCAAAACGTCCCTGCGGCGATTGGTCTTGACGATTAACTCCGCCAATCAAGGTTGTCATGTCTGATTGATACGTGTCATTTAAACGCAAAATACTAGGCGTATGTACTGCAATGCCCATGCGTAAAAAATCGGTGGCACGATAAATCAAACCTACACGGAAATTAAAACCACTTCCCTTGGTAACTAAATTTTGCCGAAAACTCATGTACGAAAAATCGGAAGCACTATCAACCACTTGCTCTTCCGAATACTTGGCAATTTCCTCGTACTTCACTTGCGGAATACCAATCGAAGCACCAATGTACAAGCGGTTCGAATAATTTCCGGCAAGACCAAATGTCCATTCGCCCAAGCCACCGCGCGATTCGATTGTTTTGGTCTGATTCAATAGTGTTCCATCTGGAATCGTATCGGTATAGCGTGTCGAATCTCCTGGCAATGTATTGAGCATCCACGTATTCCAAGCCAAGCCTTCGTTAAAGGCATCTAACCCGCCCGGCCCACTACCCGCAGCCGTTTTGCTCCATGCGTCCATCAACGATGTCGTTGCTTGCCCCGTCATCCGCACATTCGATTGAAACGAAGCCAAACGGGTATAAGCCACACCAAACCCAACCGATTGCCAACCTTCTTCCGATTTGGTATCGTTCACGCCAGCAAAAACAAATCCGAAATTGTCGAAACGAAAATTGAAGCGCGCATCATCCGAAAATGTACCATTATAAGTAGAGCTAACCCGTTGGTTGAAGAACGATGGTGTAAAGGTCAATTCATTTTTGCGGTAAATCGCTAGACCTGCTGGATTTACACAAATAACAGACATATCGCCACCCAATGCGCCAAAGGCTCCGCCCATAGCATTGTAGCGGGCTGTTCCGCCAAAACCTAGGCGTGAATAACGGAGCGCATCAGTTTCATTTTGTGCTTGAAGCAGGGTGCAAGAAATAAGGCCAGCAAATGTGGCAATGCGATAAAATAAGTTCATAAGAAAAAGTTAAAACTAACGCGGACGGCTAGATGATCCACCAGATGAAGAATTGCGCGATCCGCCAGATGAAGAAGAACCACTGGAAGAACCAGACGAACTGCGGCTTCCGCTGCTGCTACCTGAATTCATAGATCCAGAACTACGACTTCCAGAAGAACTAGAAGACGAACCTGATGAGGTTGATGTGCTGCGTTCGCGTGGGCGTGAAGGTGCTGCATTTACCGGACGTGCATCATTGCTTCCACCAGAATTTGATGGACGACTCATATCCGAATTTCCATTGCTCGGATTCTCAGCAGGACGGCTTGTGGTTGTTCCGTTCGATGAACTTGGAGGAGCAGGAACAGTCCATGTATCGCGCGTTGTAGAAGTTCCAGACTGCACGGGATCACTTACTTGCTGCGATGGTTCTGCATTGACACTAGAATTTTCGGAACGATTTTCTGGCGCGTTGCTAGTTGATACCGGAACATTGGTTGTACGAATGGTGCTCGATGATTCGCTTGTTTTCGGGCGACCAACAACAGCTTCATTTACGGCAGCGTTGGTACGGTCTGTATTGTATTCCGCAGCAACAGCATTGGTAAACATTTCAGAAAAAGTAGATCCACCGTTTCCTGTCGGACGACCATCAGAAGCCATTGGTGTTTCGCGCGGGCCATAATAATTGCTATTGCTGTCAAAACTGTTGTAATAATTATTGTTGTTCCAGTTGTTGCCCCAACCGTTGTTGCCGCCCCAACCATTATTCCCCCAACCATTATTTCCCCAACCGTTGTAGCCATAAGGGTTATAGCCATAACCGAAAGCATAAGGATTATATCCATAACCGTAACCATACATCGGATAAGAAGAGCACCAACCATTGTAGCCCCACGGCGACCAAGGATCGTAATACGATCCCCAAGGACTTCCCCATGAATTGGCTACACCCCAACCCCAACCTGTATTCCAATACCAGTAAGCACTAGGATAATAGGCGTAGGTGATGTAAGATGGTCCCCACCAATTGTAGCCATTATAAACACTCGTTCCGTAGTAATACGGATTTTGGTTATACCAATATGAGTTGGTGTAGTAGTTGTTGTAATAACCATAACCGTTTACTGGGTTGTAGAAACGGCGCAAACGAGTGGCGTACTCGTAGTCGTAATAATCGTCGTAATTAAAATCCTTATCGTAATAATCTGGCTGAGCCGCAATGCGGTCTTCGCTTTCTTTAGCGAGGCGAGCTTGCTCTTCTTTTTCGCGTGCTTCTTGCTCTTTGCGCGCTTTTTCGGCGGCAATGCGTTCGCGCTTGATGTCTTTTTGTGAGAAATAAACATCATCCCCGGCATTGGAATTGGATCCAAATCCATTGCCCATTTTGCAAGAACTGAAACTTAGAATCAGTGTTGCTGCTGTGAGTGTAGTAAAGAAACGTTTCATGTGATGATAAATTTTTAATACGTTCTATCAATTGAATTTCGCGCGGGGGATGATTTCGCGTATTTTTGACAAAATTCAGTTCCAGTAAAAGTACAATTTTTATACCAAAATTCAAATTATGGCAAAAGAATTAGCCAGCCGATCAGAAGATTACGCACAATGGTACCAAGATTTGGTCATCAAAGCCGATCTCGCCGAGCATTCGGCAGTAAAAGGCTGCATGGTCATTAAGCCTTATGGTTACTCCATTTGGGAAAAAATGCAGGCTGCTCTAGACAAAATGTTTAAAGATACTGGCCACTCCAACGCGTATTTCCCGCTCTTCATCCCGAAAAGTTTTCTCGAACTCGAAGAAGGGCATGCCGAAGGCTTTGCAAAAGAATGTGCTGTTGTTACGCATTATCGCCTTAAAGCCGATCCGAGTCGCCCAGGAAAACTCATGGTCGATCCCGATTCTAAACTTACCGATGAATTAATCGTTCGACCAACTTCCGAAACCATTATTTGGAATACATATAAAGGTTGGATTCAGAGTTACCGCGATTTGCCTTTACTCATCAACCAATGGGCCAATGTCGTGCGTTGGGAAATGCGCACACGCTTATTTTTACGCACCACCGAATTTCTTTGGCAAGAAGGACACACCGCACACGCCACCCGCGAAGAGGCCATCATCGAAACCGAGAAAATGCTCGATGTCTATGCCGATTTTGCCGAAAATTGGCTCGCTGTTCCGGTCATCAAAGGAATTAAAACAGCAAACGAACGTTTCGCTGGTGCTGTCGAAACATATTGCATTGAAGCACTCATGCAAGATGGAAAAGCCTTGCAAGCCGGAACATCACATTTTCTCGGACAAAATTTCGCGAAAGCATTTGACGTGAAATTTACCAGCAAAGAAGGCAAACTCGATTATGTTTGGGCCACATCTTGGGGCGTTTCGACACGCTTGATGGGCGCACTCATCATGAGCCACAGCGATGATAACGGCTTGGTATTGCCTCCAAAACTTGCACCGATTCAGGTGGTCATTGTTCCGATTTTTAAAACCGAAGAAGAACATCAAGCCATCATTGCACGTGCCGAAGAACTCGTGAAATCGTTTCGTGCAAAAGGCGTGAGTGTGAAATTTGACGACCGCGACACACACCGTCCGGGCTGGAAATTTGCAGAATACGAAATGCGTGGCGTGCCTATTCGTTTGGGTATTGGACCAAAAGACCTTGAAAAGGGTGCTGTTGAATTGGCCCGTCGCGATACGATGGAAAAAAACAGTGTTCCGTTTGATGGCTTGGAAGATCGGATTGTGCAATTGCTCGATGAGATTCAGCAAAACTTATACACCCGCGCACTCGCCCGCCGCACAGATACCGCGCACCATGTAACTACTTGGGCCGAGTTTGAAGCCGCACTCGATAAAGGTGGATTTGTGTATGCGCATTGGGATGGAACATCCGAAACCGAACAACGCATCAAGGAAAAAACAAAAGCAACCATTCGCTGCATTCCTTTGCACAACCCGAAAGAAGATGGCGTTTGCATCCTCTCCGGAAAACCTTCCACGCAACGCGTTGTATTTGCGCGCGCTTATTAATTGCTTCACTCCTGTTGCTCGTTTCTTGCGGGCAACAGGAAATAAAAACGTCCCATGACCGAATCTGCCAAAGACATTATCCTTCGTTTGTTTGAAGAAAAATCATCACTCAAGCAAGATGTTTTTCATAAGACAATTGCCACATTCAAAGAATTGAAAACGGTGGTCAAAGAAGTGGTCGAAGAATTTAAACCACTCGCTCACAAAATCGATCCACGTATTATTGTCGATTTTAAAGACCGCAGTGAAGTAGAAATGGAATTGCATGTGGCCGGCGATGTCTTGATTTTTTACATGCACACCAATGTGTTTGAATTTGATAAAAGTCATCCCATCTGGAAAACATCCTATGTACGCGACGATGTCGCCCGTTCGTACTGCGGTATGATTAACGTCTATAATTTTTTGGCCGATTCGTTTCGGTACAACCGCATCAACGACTTGGGTTACCTCATTGCGCGTGTGTTTCTCAACCACGAAGGACATTACTTTGTAGAAGGCAAACGCCAACTCGGATTTTTGTACAACGACTTTCCCCAATCGCAACTCGACCGCGCTGCTTTGCGGAAAATTGTGGAATCGGCAATTGTTTATGCGCTCGACTTCGATCTCTTTACACCGCCTTTTGATGTGATGAAAGAAGTAACTGTCAACGACATTATGGAAGCCAGCTTCAATACCAAAATCCAAACCGGAAAACGATTGGGATTTAAGTTTCAGGCCGATTCCGACCATTTCGAGGCAAAAAAAGATTGATTTTTTGCTAAATTTTTGGTGGAAATAAAAAAATACCTACATTTGCGCTCCCAAAGAGAATATGGTCCGTTCGTCTAGGGGTTAGGACACAAGATTTTCATTCTTGGAACAGGGGTTCGATTCCCCTACGGACTACGAAAAAACAAAAAGTGCGTTTGCAAAAAGCAAATGCACTTTTTGTTTTTAATACATTCGCATTGCTTTTGCTATCATACTTACTTGAGCAATTCCTTTTTCTCCATTTCATTTTTTATTAAACACGTTTCAAATGACCCGCCCCATCTGCATTCTCATTTGTTTGTTGCACTTCAATTGGTGTTTTGGTCAAGCCCCTTTTTTTGAACGCATCTATGGACAAAGTTTTGCGACCGACGTAGATGTAAACAGCAATGGTAATTTGATTCTTGCAAGCACAATTGTCAATGCAGGCTTCACGGGTTATGCCATTGAAGTAAATGCTTTTGGCGATACACTTCACACATTTCAATACCCCAATAGTTTTATGCACAGCATCCGCTACACTTCCGATGGGGGATTTTTATTCATGGCCGATACGTTGTTATACGGCTCCGACCATGAAGCGCGTTTGTGTAAAACAGATAGCAATGGAATCATCCAATGGTGCTTGCCTTTTCCCACAACCGAATTTTTCACCTACAGTGCTTCATTGCTCATCCATCCATCTGGCCTTTATTATGCTGGCTATGTTGACGATATGTCCATGATGGACAATTACTATTTCATCAAAGCCGTACAACCCAATGGGCAATTGCTCAACAGCCGTGTTGTGAATGGATCTGCTTCGCTCTGGCAGTACGATCAAGGATTGCAATTGGCAAATGATTCTGAAATGATTGCCGTCTCTTCGGTCTCTTCGGCTAGTTGTACTGAAGTTATTGTACTCTGCAAAATGGATCACCTCGGACAAGTGCAATGGTATAGAACCTATTCCGGCCCGAATATGTATTTTGGTAACAGCATTGTACAAAATACAGATGGTGGTTATTTGATTGCAGGAACAGAAGAAGCACAAAACAATTGTTCCGCACTACTTTTTAGAAAAGGATTATTGCTCAAAACCGCTGCAAACGGCGATAGCCTGTGGTCGCGCACATACGCATTTCCAAATGCCTACGTTCAGTTTCGATCTATTGTTAAAGATACATCGGGGCATTTTTACATTGCGGGAGATTATCGGAATGCAAGTACGCAAGCAGTTTTATTGATGAAAACAGATTCGCTCGGCGATACACTTTGGACACGTCGTTTTTACGGACAATGGGGCGCCACACCGTACAAGATGATTCTCGATGCTGCTGGAAACCCTACGATTGTAGGATCGTCTAGACCATCGGCATTTGGAGCAGAACAAATTTATTTGTTAAAAACGGATACCGCTGGTAATTGTTCGTTACTATCGGCTGAGGGTGTACAAACACCAAATGCAAAGATGTCCATCTATCCAAATCCAGCAACGGATCAACTTACGATTCAAACATCGGCAGGAATAAAAGAAGAAGGAGTATTGACTATCCAAACCATGCAAGGAAAAATAGTTCATCAGCAAAATGTACAAACCAATGCGCCTGTTGCGCTTCCTAAACTTGCCTCTGGACTTTATGTTGTTGGTTTTTTGCAAGATGGATTTTTGATTACGCAAAAATTAATTATTCGTTAGTGATTATTGCGGTATGGTTGCTTTTTGTTTTAAGCATAACGTAGTTTGGAAAATGAGCAAAAATAAGTTTTAGTTGTGCCGTGTTTTTTTAAGTAATTTGAGTTATAGTAGGCATGAATATCATTACACCAAACATCATTCAGAATGTTTTTCCTGCCCCTAAGTGGCTTGAACACAGTCGCGCTAAAGTCTCGGTACTTTTTTTAGTGCTGCTCAGTTTGCTTTTTGGGGCAGGAAGGAATGAACAATTTCCAACGCTGCCAACGCAAAAGAATATATTTCCTTTTCGCGAGAAAGGGCTCTGGGGTTATATTGACAGTTCTGGTAGCCGAATGATTCCACCTATCTATCTTGCCGCTTCACGTTTTACGGAAGGACTAGCCGCGGTTCGGGAAGAAGGTAAACCAGGTTATGGTTATATTGACCAGTCAGGGAAATACATGATTGAAGCACGTTTCGATTATGCGGAACCATTTAAAAATGGCCTAGCGAAAGTTTATCTGCTTGGCAAGCCATACTTCATCGATTCGATTGGAAAAATTGTTTTCGAGCACCCGTTTGTAGAGCTACGGAAAATTGAAGGAAGTACTTGCTACGAAGGTGGAACAGCTTCAGGAAAAGCAGCCTTGCTTGATGCTCACGGAAATTTTCTGACAGATACAATCTATGGTAGTATAAATGATTTTGTTGAAGGAATAGCGATTGTTACAGACACTTCTAAAAAGAAAATAGGGAGATATGATTTTTACGATGGAACTTACGGTGCAATAGACACAGCCGGAATAATAATCGTCCCCTTGCATGTTTATAGTACATTGAAACCATTTCAAAATGGTTTTGCTATTGCTACGAAGCGTGATTCAACACATCTTCAATGCGTACTCGATCGAAAAGGAAAGATACGTTTTGGGCAACAACAGGAGTTGTGGCGATTTGGTTATGCTGCGGAGGGGTTTTCGGATGGTCTTGCCATTATTGAATTCTATGCAATCTCTTTTGATAGTGCAAGCAATCGATCAATCAAGAAAGTACATGCAGGTGTGATCGATACATTGGGAAATATTTTATTTCATAATCCAGAATGGGAAAAAATGACTTCTTACTCTAACGGCCGTGCTTTCGTGGAGTTACCGAATGATGAATGGATCATGATTGATAAACATGGAAAACAAGTCGGTGAAAATAGATTCATGGAATGGAATGACGGATATAACCATTGCAAGTGGGGAGAGTTCTACAATGGTCGAGCTAGAGTTAAAAGAAATGATCACGTTTGGGCTGTTATCGATACGACAGGAAACTTTGTTCCGTTATCCTATCAACAAAACCCAATAGATGATTGTCAAATGACACATTTGTTCTACGCTGCAAATACGGAAGAACCCTATATCATTTGGAATTCAACAAGTAATCATCAACTATGCGGGAATTGGAGTTGGGTTGACCGTGAGACAATTCACGATGATCTGATTCGTGTGGTTTTGGAAAACAATCGGCAAGCCTATATCAATCAATACGGTAAAACCATCTGGATGGAGCAACATTACAAGCCCCAAAATGATAAGTTAAATATTGATTTCATGAATAGCGGATATTGTTATGCGTCCAGTTTTTGGCATCCGCTATTGAATGGAATCGGAGGCTGGGGAAAAGTGAAAAATAGGAGCAACCTGTTATCTCCCAAGGTGAAAAAAGTAAACACGAATAGTTTACAATTAATTATTGATACTAGTTCAAAAGCAGATTGGTTTGGCTACCAAGGTTGCAAAATTTATCTCGCTAATTTTGGATGGGGGAGGTATTATTTTCGAGCTCAGAATAGTCGTCTTTACATAAAATTACAAGCGAAAACACCTGCCGATATCTGGAAGGATATTGAATACATTCCCAGTAGCTTTTGTGGTAACAGTTATCATGCGGTATATTTACCATCGAAGCATTATTGGGCGTTTAAAATGCCTACTTATCACGGAACTTATGCTACTAAAATCCGTGCGATTGTAACCTATAAAGCAAAACTGTTCTCAGAAAAATACGATACACTTTACAGTAATGAAATTGATGCCCAAATTAATTTAGCCCAATTTTGGCGAAGGCTGCCGTACTTCTCTACTGGTATCATGGATCCGTATGATGAGTAGGACAACGAAATTGAAAGTTTGTTTCATGTATATCTTGTTTCTGCTATCTTCACCGCACGATAGATAAACAATGCCGCAAGGATCAAAATCGCAAATCCGTCTCTTCACTCCCGCCATGATCGTCATCACCCTGATCTGGTGTGTAATTTTTTACTTCGCCTTTCCAGAACCGCTTGGGTTGTTTTTCGAAAAATGGCCACTCATTTTTGTGGGTATTGGCGGCGCGATCATTGGTAATTTAACTGCGATTGGCGGCGGCTTGGTATTTATTCCCTTTACCATGTTTGTGTATCACCTCGACCCCGTTAGTTCGCTCAAACTCGCTTTTGTTTCGCAATCATCGGGCATGACGAGTGGTGCTTTTGGGTGGCTAGGTCGTCGCGAAGTTCCCTTGAAATTGCTGTGGTGGACAGTACCATCCTTAATTATCGGGACACTGATTTCGACGTTTGTTTTTCATCCATCGGCCATGTTGGTGAAAAGTATGTTTGGGCCTGTTGCTATACTTACGGGTATGCTCACGCTCATCACCATGAACCGCATTGGTACAACGGACAATTTGCCCATCCGCGCCAAAATTCCTGTGTTTATCATGTCTATGCTTGGCGGCCTCATCACCGGATGGGTGGCCATTGGTGAAGGCGAAATTATTGCGGCTTTTTGTATGATTGCTTATGGCTTAAATGCCAACAAAGCAATTGGGCTAGGTGTGGTTTTACTCTCTATCAATTCTATTTTGCTCGCTTGTCTGCATGCCTTTTATTTTGGTGGTGTTCCTTGGGAATTTGCCGTATTCACGATGCTGGGCTGCATGTGGGGCGGACGACTTGGCCCATACATTGCTCAATTTATGCCAACCAAAGGAATCAAACGTTTTTTTGCTTGGATTGCTCTGCTCGATGGTATGCTCATTACGTGGCAAGTTTTTCGTATGTATCTGAAATAAAAAATGCTTCGTGTAAAGCGAAGCATTTTTTATTTGATAAATCAACTAGTTTGTAGTTGCACTTATTTCTATTCGGTTGTTTGGATTTAATGAGCTGCCACAGTTGCTACAGCTTCTATTCCAATAATTTCAAGCTCTATGTTTTTTAATCGCGCTTTATGATTCTTGAAATCGAAAATGATTTCTATAACATCATAATCAATGTTTTTGGACTTACTGCCATCAATAATCAGCTTAGAATTTGCAGGAATATGATCGAGTGTTTGCAAAATACTTCCTTTATTTAGGAAAGTAACTTCTTCCGCCAAGACCATACGAATAGGCTCATTGGAAGACACATCATGATGATTTACCTGATGAGAATGTTTGTAGTTTTTACGCAAAATGAAAAAGAAACCAAAGCACATACCTATCGCAATACCTTTTAATAAATCAGTCGAAATGATGGCTACAACCGTTACCAGAAAAGGAATAAATTGATCCCATCCGAGTTTGTACATGGAACGAAACAACGAAACACGCGCAAGTTTATAACCAACGATAAGCAAGATAGCAGCTAAAGATGCCATCGGAATTAAGTTTAGCAAGAATGGAATAAAAATAGCGCAAATCAAAAGCAAACTACCATGTACTATTGTTGACATTTTGGTTCTTCCACCAGAACCTATATTGGCCGAACTCCGCACAATCACTTGCGTAACAGGAAGCCCCCCCAATAAGCCCGATACAATATTGCCTATACCTTGCGCCTTCAATTCCCGATTTGTTGGTGTAATGTTTTTCATCGGATCAAGCTTGTCCGTTGCTTCTACACACAACAAGGTTTCGATACTTGCAACAATGGCCAATGTAATAGCTACTTCGTACACTTTGGGATTACTTAATGCGGAAAAATCGGGAAACGTAAAGAAATGCAAAAAATCAGTTGCGGTTTTGGCTACGGGAAGTTTAACCAAATGCTCACCATCTAAAATTAAATCAGGACCGAATGCTATGTATAGCTGATTGATGACAATACCTAAGAAAACAACAAGCAAGGAACCAGGAATAAACTTGAATACTTTAATTTTTTTCATAAAAGCTGTTTCAAATAACAACAGCAAACCAAGCGATACAACTGAAATGAGAATAGCACCAGGACTATTGAAAATCAAGGAATAGTATAGCTCTGTAAATGTATTATGTCCGTCTTTCTGGATAAAACCCAAATCGCCCATTTCGTCTTTATCATAACCCAAAGCGTGAGGAATTTCTTTCAGAATCAAAATGATACCAATAGCTGCGAGCATTCCTTTAATGACAGAAGAAGGGAAATAATGTCCAATTACACCCGCTTTCAAAAAACCCGCTAACACTTGAATAACTCCAGAAAGCACAACCGCAAGCAAAAAAGTTTCATACGAACCTAAGCTTATAATCGCAGCAGAAACAATGGTTACTAAACCCGCAGCAGGGCCAGAAACACCCAATGCTGATTTGCTGACAATACCTACAACAATACCCCCAACAATTCCGGCAATAATGCCCGAAAAAAGTAAATCAGAGCGACCTGTTGATGCTGCTGCAATACCTAAACAAAGTGGTAGGGCAACTAGAAAGACGACAAGTCCGGCAGGTAAATCGTTTTTAAGGTTTCCGAAAATGGATTCAGATTCTTTTTTGGGTGTCATAAAACATAATTGAATGCGAATAGCTAGGCATCATCTGCGCACCGTTATTCTGTGGTTAGTAGTTAAACAAGAAATGTAGAAATTAGTCTGCAAAATCCGAGAGGGATACTAGCAGACGCTAGATTCCGGAGGTGAAAAAATTTCGCCTGAATAGGAAGACGTTGAAATACTAAAATCAAGCAATGAATGACCGCTTTGCAAATCGTGCGTACAGGAAAAAAATACAACAGCTGAAAAAAATGTATCTGTAAACTCCTTTTCACTTGTTCTTTCTTCCTTACCTGTTTCTTCTTCCGAATCAATTTGTGCTAACACATAAAATTTCTGATCAAAGACCTTTTCGGTAAAAAAAACAAGCGAATCGTAACGCGATGCGAGTACGAAAAAGATCAGTAAAATGCTTGAAAGTGCTTGTTTCATGATAATTACAAATGTAACGAAATTTCCTGCTAGATTTTTGTTTCTGCCTAAACACCCTGTACGCGTTGCAATACAGACTCCATTTCGCTAAACATCATTGCCGTTGCGCCCCATAGCAATCTCCCTTCAATCCGATAGCCTGGCGCATCTAAAAACTGATTTTTACCAACCGCAATACGTTCTATCGTTTTAATTTCCTCCTTCAGAAAATACTGCAAAGGAATATCAAAAATTTGTTCAACTTCTGCGTCTTGTTTGATGTAGTTTGGTCGCTGCGCAAGAACCGCTACAAACGGATGCACCAAAAAATTACTAACTGGAATATAGACCGGAGTTAGTTTTCCAGCAAGATGTTCAGTTTTCAAAAGAATACCAACTTCTTCTTGTGTTTCGCGAATCGCTGTTTGTTCGATGGTGCCATCAATTTCTTCGTATCGCCCCCCCGGGAGCGCCAATTGACCACTGTGCACACCATCGTATGTTGGGCGTAAAATGAGCGAAGTGTGAATTTCACCCGCATGAAAAAATAAGGGCAACACGACTGCACTTTGCTTGTGATCTGGACGTTTTTCTAACCACTCTTCGGTTGGAATCCGCGAACGTGCAGTCATGCGATTTTGTGCAGACGCGCCCGGAAGTTCTTCCGAAAGTGCCTGACGAAGTTTGCTGAAAAATAAATCCGGTGTTGTAAAAATACTCATCGCGAAGCCGTAATTTCTGGAGGCTGAATCCTAACCGCTTGGCCTTTGCGTAGCCGAATCGAACTCGTCCAACCATTCCACATTTTTAAATCGCGCAAGGCAATGCCATACCGTTGAGCAATTTTCGACGGCGTATCGCCACGCACAACATAATGATAAACAATATTTTCTGGACGCACACCATAGCCTTGCTTGTTGCGAATCAAGCGTACTTGAAAAGTGAGTAGCGTTCGATTTTCCAAATCAATGAAAAATTCAGGATTGATGGCAACACCCCGAAAACGAACTTCAAAATGCAAATGCGTTCCCGTCGAATGCCCCGTCGATCCGCCCAAACCAAGTAACTGACCCGAAATCACAATATCGCCCGGCTTTACGTTGATCTTCCACAAATGTGCATACACCGTTTCCAAACCATTGTAATGCCGAACAATCACCACATTGCCAAAGCCACCCGAACGCCCCGCAAAACGAACCATGCCTGTAAATGCCGCATGCACACTATCGCCCCGATTCAAATCAATATCAATGCCGCGATGAAATGCCGAATCGCGCCAACCATAGCGCGATGTTACCAATCCAGGGAAAGGAAAATAAAAATCACCACTAATCGTTGGCGAGAGATCTAAATGCGTTGCCGTATCTGATTTGTACAACGAATCCGAATACGGAAAAATATGTTGCGTATCCCAAACGCCATAAAACCGATTGCCCGGATAAAGCGAAAAACCACCCGCAAACTGATTCTTGGGCGAAAGTGCATGTAACGCATCAGCCCGCAAACGAATAAACGCAAACAAATCGGGATCGGCATTCGGTGCATCAAAAAGCGAATCGAGCAACAGATTTAATTCCGGTTCGCTCATATCTTCAATAGACGCACGAAATGAATCTAAGCGCAACAGCGTGTCTTCTTCCAACGCATAAACATTGGAATGAACCAACAAACAAAAAAAGACCAGCACCATTGCGGCGCGCCGGAATATGTTTTCCATGAACTGCGTGTGTGTCGTTCGGGGAAAACGAAGATAATCAGAAAATTGAAATGTTTATCTAGCGCGCAATTACCATACGTTTGGTGCTCATCAACCCAGTTTCCAGATCCGTGAAGCGAATCAAATAAACGCCTTCTGCAAGTCCGCTCACATCGATAGTTGATGTATCAACTAATTTTTCCGAAAGCACCTCGCGACCAGAAATTTCATAAATCGTATAGCCAACTGAGCGGTCTGTTGCAATACGCACAAGATCCGTTACCGGATTTGGATATAAATTAACTTCTGGCCCTTGTGTCGGTTCCGCAATTCCTGAAACATCGTACAAATCGCCAAACACCGGACGCATCATCAACGAGCCATAAAAAGAAGACGTTAGCCAAGAACCATTTGTATTGTAATAAATTTCTGAAGCATGATTGGTGTTGAAATCCATACCAATGTACAAGCGATCCGGCGCAAGCTGAACCCAGCCAATGTAATACGTTCCATTCAACACAACCAAACCACTATCAATCGTGTACGTTACAAACCGATTAGGGCCTTCAATCATGTAATTAGGCGTTTCTCCCGCTTGTTGGTAGATGATAGAACCCGGACGGTTGTTTGCTGCATCATGCGACCATACCGTCAATCGGAATTCGCGCAAATCCACATTCGGTAAATCTAAAACGGGTAAAAAATACATTTGAATCGCACGTAAAGTATCGGTTACCGATGGCGCCATTGTAAACTTATACGCAAGCTGCGAGTACTGTCCCAGCAAGCCATACCCAACTTCTGCCGAACCATCATCGTAAGCATAATAGTTGTACATTTTTTGACGGTACGAAACAACTTGTGTATCGGAATTACTCTGTTTCAAATAATGGCGCACTTCAAAATAACCACTATCGCCACTGATTCCGGGGTAGGAAAATGGTGAAACCGCAGGACTGGCAATGGCAGAAACCGGACAGTAACCCGTTCCAACATAAGGTGCTAAATTGGGATCAACAGCGTTTGGATAGCTATACAACAAACTCAAACTAGAATCAAAAACTTTATATGTGTACGTGATGTTACTCGCCGCAATTTCGTTGTTGCGAATGGCAATCGGAAAATTCGTGGCCATCATCGACGGTTGAAAATGCGATGCCGGAACAGAATGGTAATTGGCAAGCAGCGAAGGCGCATCATATACAAACCATTGCCAACGCGAAACCGTATCGTTCATGGTGCGTTGTTTATTCAAATACACATCGTCTAAATGCCAATGATCGTTGCTACCACAAGTAGAAGCAATATTGCGAAACCGGAATCGGAAACCATTCACAAAATAATCGGGATCATCCATTTTCAACATCACCAAATTGAAATTGGTATCGTTTGATGATGGATTAAATCCTTGCGAAAACCAAATTGTTCGCCATCCTTCTACATTGTTCACATTCCACGACGGTACATGAAATTCGAGCACAAAAGAATCGAGTGGGTTGGGGAAATAACCACGCCCTTCGGCTTGATACCAAAAACTCAAATACAACGAATCTGAAATCTGATTGCCACTCAAATCAATTGCCAAAGAAGTCAATTCATCGGCACGACCACTTTGATTTACGTTAGAACTCGGCGTATAGGGATAACCATTCCAGCCCAAACCATCAAACGTTGCGATGCCCAAATTGACAGGAGCAATCGCCCAGCCACGGTTGATGAATGTACCACCAACACCATAATTCTCGTCCCATAAACTGGTATCCGGTGTATGTGAATCGTACGTGAAATTATCACGCAGTCCTTTTGGACTAGGGATGGTGATGGTATCGCTGATACTAGCAGCCGAACGTTGCATGCCACGCGCACGTGCATACTCCGCTTGAACGGCGTTGATTTGCAAAGGCACGGTTACTTCGCCTGAATTTTGCGCATGCAGACGCGTTGTTAAACCAACAAATAAAAAAAGGCAATAGCGAAACAGGGAAGAGAATTTCATGCTTAATCAGGGTCTTTAGAATCAGTAGTATCTTTTTGTGCGCTCAGTTTAGCACGGTCGTTAGTCAGAAAAAGATCAACTGTTGCGCCACGCACCAAACGTTTGCCCGGGCCAGATTCCGGCGATTGGTTATAAATCAATGCGGCCAACGTATCGCTCACACCTTTATCCGTAACGAGTACCCATTCCAAACCTAAATCAACAAGTTTGCCACGCGCTGCACGAAACGTTAATCCATGCAAATCGGGAACAGCCATGCCATCGCCACTTTCGCCAGCACCTTTGCCAATGAGAATGGTAATTTTTGAACCTTTCGGAATCATCGTTCCAGGCTCAATGCGTTTACCATTCATCCGTTGTTCAACAACACAACCATTACAAATATCATTGGTCATTTGCGACGCATACTCTAAACCATAACTTTCGCAAACCGCAATGGCTTGGCGAAGCGATAAATCTTCGAGTTTCGGCATCGCAATTTTGGGCGGTACCAGTGCGGTAACGTAGAGGTAAATTTTACGTCCTTTTTTTACCATTGTTCCTTCTTCAGGATCTTGGCGAATGACAACTCCTTTTGGCTTTTTAGCATCCCAAAGCGAGTCGATGATTTCATAACTCACTTCTTTGTCCTCAATGAATGCATCGAGGTTGCTAGTTTTTAAGTCCAAGAACTTAGGAACCGGATGTGTATCACCGTGGCGGGTGTACGAACTCATCCACGTAAAAATGAGCCAAAAGATGAGAACCAAACTAGCAAGCGCAATCGCTAGATTGATCCAAAGGCTACGTGTTTTGAAAAAGGAAAGCAGATTATGTAACATAATATTAACGCGCCGCCCCCACAGCATTAGTCGATCGCTGTTTTTTAGCGAAAGCAAATTCAAGGATGCGGTCAATAAATTCATACGGTTTGTACTGATCCAATGCGGCTTGGTGGAAAATACACGTGGCCGGAGTCATGCCGGGTAATGAGTTTACTTCAACAAAAATGGTTTCAACCGAAAGCGGCGAATTGTAAATTCGTACAAACGCATCAATTCGGGTATAGCCATTGATACCGAGAAGACGGGCGGCCTTGCCCAACGTTGCCTTTACGTCATCAGAAATTTGCTGACGTTGTTTCGCATCCTGCGCATAGCGCGCTGGTGTAATGTTTTGGCCTTGTCCGGCAAGAAATTTTTCTTCCAACGATAACACTTCACCTTCCGAAAGGGCTTCCGACGCTTCAAAAACCTGATAACTCACATTCCCATCGGCATCGTAATGCGTGAGCATACCGCCTGTAACTTCCAAGAAATGATCGGCATCGCGTTTTGAAATCAACTCTTCAATCAGGAAAACAGGCTTGAGCGGAAATTCTTCTTTGGCTTTGATTTTTAGTGTTGCCGCTGCTTGCGCATCGAGTGCTTCTTCTTTTCGGAAAATGAGTTGCACAAAGGCTTCCAATTCAGCCATTGTTTTAATTTTCCGAACAGCCGAACTGCAACCGTCATCCACCGGTTTGGCAATAAACGGCCAGTGAATTTTGACTTCGATTTGTTGCAAAATATCCGCTTTGCGTGTCGTCCAATCGGCTTCGGAAACAAGCAAATGCTCCGCCACTAAAAAACCGTTCTCGCGCAAAATCTCGTTGGTGCGAAATTTATCAATGGTGATTTCAGAACTTGCTTTATCCGAACCGTTGTAAGGCAAACCGATGGCTTCCAGTTTTTCCTGAATGGCGCCATCTTCGCCCGGACGGCCATGCAAGGCAATAAACACCACATCGCATAACTGCGCCAAATCGGAATACGAAATGCGGCGTGGTGCTGCAAGCGCTTGCGCCGAAGCATACGTGTGTGTGATGGTTGAGCAAGAATCAATAATCTGCTGAACAACCGGATGCACATGCCAATGGTCAATTTTTTCTTTGATGTCATCGGCATTGTCTTTCAACAAGGCATTGATTGGAATCTGATACAACTGATGGTCGTCCGAATTTCCAGTCAGAAAAATTGGAACAGGTGCATACTTCGACGACGATGCTAATTTCTCGTAAATATTGCGACCACTTTCGACCGAAATATGACGTTCCGAAGAATAACCGCCAAGAACAACAGCAACACGTGTTTTGGTATCGCTTTGCTGACGCGCTTGGTGCATGGCCGCATCGAGTTGTGATAACAACAAATCGTAGCGGCCACCAAATTTATCGGCGCGAATACGTTGCTGAATCGACGTGCGCAAAATAAACGTCAAAAACTGCGACGGATTAAGTCCAATTTCGGCTGCTTGATGAAAGAAAAAAGAAGAGGGCATCATGCCCGAAGTCGTATTCGGATCGTTTAGGAAAATTTTTCCTTCATCCGTAATAAATCCATCAATGCGGGCATACACATCGAAACGCAATGCAACAAACAAGCGCTCGCATTCTTGGCGAATGGCTTGAATGGTGGCATCGGGCAATTCGATGGGTGTAATTTTTCGGGAGAGACCCGGTAAGTATTTTGAGCGGTAATCAAAGAGTTCTTTGCCTTTTCTGATTTCGGTGGGCGGAAGCGCAACAGGCAAGCCATTTTCATCTTGTACAACAATGCATGAAAATTCTTTTCCAGCAATAAAACCTTCCACCAAAACTTCGCTTTCAGCATCGCGCGAAGCCAGCAAAACAGCTTGTTGCGAATGATTGAAATGAGCTGTCAAGGCTGCTTGCAAAGCATCGGGATGATATATTGTTTGTTCGGCACTACCATCGGAAGTGAATACAAGTGGCAGGCCAATGCCTTCACGAATATCGGTAAGTGTGCGTACTAAATTGGTTTGATCTGCCGCCGAAAGCCCTGTCCACGCAGCATGGGTGAGCGTACGCGTAAAAAAACTTTTATTGACTGCTTCGCAAAAAGCGGCTTCCGAATCTTGATGTAAAATCGAAATACCAATAGACGAACCTTGCGTTGCAGCTTTCACCACCAAAGGGAAACCAATCTCTGCTTTTGCGCGAGTATAACCCGCTTGCTGATTCGTAAACCAGTGAGTACGATCAATTGTTAGGAATTTTGGCGAAGCAAAACCAGCATTGACCATCAGTTTTTTCTGAACAGCTTTGTCAATGCCAATCGCTGAAGGTAGTAGCCCGCTTCCAGAATAAGGAATGCCGAGGTATTCGAGCAAGCCTTGAATGCGGCCATCTTCGCCGTATGGGCCATGCAAACATAGAAATGCAAAATCCATGATGGAGCGCATATCATCTGTTGCTAAGACCTTGCCTATTTGCGAAGCCATAGCCACTTGCAATGCAGCATCTGGATTTAAACTTTCAGCATAAATCTGAAAATCGCCTGCTGAATGTGGAACGCGGTCGAGTGGGGGATAGAAGTCGCGGATGCTTCCTTTGTAAACATATTCCCAATCGAGGAGGATAAAACGCCCGAAACTATCAACAAAAACAGGAATAGCCTCAAATAGCGATTTATCTAGATTATCGTAAACCGTGCGTCCGCCAGCGAATGATATTTCACGCTCTTTGGAAACGCCGCCAAAAAAGATTCCTACGCGGATTTTAGTCATACCTTGCAAAGGTAACGATTTGAGCCATTTATGAAGCATGGGAGAACCTGCTTTTTGAGTGCTTTATGGGTTCTTTTGAACAAGTGTGTATCTATTTTTCATAAATGATTTTTTGGGGGGGCGAAAATGAACAAATTTGCACCGCGATTGTCGATCAAAATCCCCGAAAGATTTTTTATATTTGTATAATAAGTTGATCTCAAAAAAGATTGCTAACTTGTTATTCCTTTTTCATGGAAACAACCGTAACTGTAGAAATAATTAAAGCACTTCTCAATCTCTCGGAGAGAAAACAAAATCGCGTACTTGCATTTATCAATGACCTCTCGCAAGAAAAATCATACTCAGGCAAAGAATTAAAAAAATATGCTGGTTCGTTTTCGAAGAACGACGTTCAAGAAATGAAAAAAGCAATTGAAACTGGTTGCGAGAATATTGATCGTAATGAGTGGTAACGCGATTTTGCTTGATACTAATTTCGTAATTGCGCTATTTTCTGGAGAAAAAGCCGCCGTTTAAAAAATTGATTTGTACGATAACGTATTTCTTTCCACAACCATTGCTGGTGAATTGTATTACGGTGCCGAAAACTCATCACGCAAGAAAGATAATATTCGAAGAATAGATCATTTTGTTGAAGATTGCCTTGTTTTGCCCATTGATATTGATACGGCTAAAAAATATGCTGTAATAAAAGCAAAACTCAAAATCATTGGAAAACCAATACCTGAAAATGATATTTGGATTGCCGCAATTTCGCTACAATATAATTTGCCGATCGCTACTCGTGATCAACATTTCAACGTAATTGATGACATAAAGCTAGTTACTTGGTAATTTTCGGATTGTTTGATCAAACTAAATTTGCATTCACATCCCTTCTTTAAAACAAGCATTGATCTATTTTTCATAAATGATTTTTTTGAGGGGCGAAAATGAACAAATTTGTACCGCGATTGTTTTTATTACATCCAAACTAACTATTTCCTGTGAATCGTTTTTTCTTCATTTTTACACTGTTTGCTTTGCTTTTTTTGCAACAGGCAAACGCACAAACCGGAATTATTCGCGGTAAAGTTACCGATGCGGCAACCAATGAACCCATTCCTTTTGCCATTGTTTCCCTAGAAGGGACTTCGATTGGTATGGCCTGCAATATTGAAGGCGTTTATGAATTGAAAAACCTGAATCCGGGTTTGTACAATGTTCAGGCAAAAGTCATTGGTTATAAATCGCAAACGGTTTACGAAATTCAAGTAACGAATGTCAAAGCCGCGGAAGCTAATTTTGCGCTCGAAGCCGATGTCAATAAATCCGATACGGTTGTGATTCAAGCATCGCCATTCAACAAAACGGCTGAAAGTCCAGTTTCGTTGCGCACCATTGGTGTGGCCGAAATTGAACGCAATCCGGGTGGTAATCGTGATATTTCGAAAGCCATCCAATCTTTGCCTGGCGTCGCTTCGTCAAACGCCTTCCGCAACGACATCATCATTCGCGGTGGTGCGCCAAACGAAAACCGGTTTTTTCTCGATGGTGTTGAAGTTCCAAACATCAACCACTTTGCTACGCAAGGTGCTTCTGGCGGACCAGTAGGCATGATCAATGTCAATTTTATTCGGGAAGTTGATTTTTATTCGGGTGCGTTTCCTGCTATGCGTGGCAATGCAATGAGTTCGGTCTTTGATTTTAAAATGAAGGATGGAAATGCCGATAAACTCATTACCACTGCAACCATTGGCGCATCTGATTTTGGAATTACGTTTGATGGACCAATTGGAAAACGAACCAATTTTATTTTCTCGGCACGACGTTCGTATCTGCAATTTCTATTCAAAGCACTTGAATTGCCTTTTCTTCCTATTTACAACGATTTTCAACTCAAGACCAAAACGAAAATTGGTGAAAAAGGCGAATTGAGTTTTATTGGATTAGGTGCAATCGACAATTTTGAACTTAACCTCGATGCCAATGAAACCGAAGATCAGAAATATTTATTAGGCAATCTTCCCGTTTACCAACAATGGAATTATACAAACGGTTTGACCTATCGCCACAACCGCGACGATGGGTATTTGTTTTTTGTATTGAGCCGAAACATGTTGAACAATACAATCACAAAATACGTCAACAACGATGAAAGTTCGATTGATAACCTCATTCAGAATTATAAATCGCAAGAGAGCGAAAATAAATTCCGATTCGAGCAAGTGATTTATAAAAAGACTTGGAAATTTTCTTACGGTACAGGTACTGAACGTGTTCGTTTTACAAGCGATACCTACCAGAAAGTCGCTTTACCTTTTGGTGTTTACACCTTTGATTACGAGTCGAAATTAGCGTTTCAGAAATACAGTTTGTTTGCGCAAGTGAGCCGTAAAATGATGGAAGAGCGTTTGACGCTTTCGGCTGGCTTACGCACAGATTTCTCAGATTATTCCAAAGAGATGAGTAATCCGCTTGATCAGCTATCGCCGCGTGTATCGCTTGCGTTTGCGGTAACGGAGAAAATCGCCATCAACATCAATGTAGGTCGTTATTATCAGCTTCCGGCTTATACCGTTTTGGGCTATCGCGATACGGCCAATCAACTCGTCAATAAAAACAATGGTGTGAAGTATATCCGGTGCGATCATTTGGTTGCGGGTATTGAAATTGCACCTTGGAACAATGCAAAAATTACGATCGAAGGGTTTTATAAAATTTATCAGCACTATCCTTTCTTGCTCACCGATTCAATTAGTTTGGCCAATCTCGGTGTTGATTTTGGGGTGATTGGTAATGCGCCGGTTACATCAACATCGAACGGACGGAGTTATGGCGCGGAGTTTTTAATTCAGCAAAAATTATTCAAAGGATTTTATGGTATTGCGGCGCTTACATTGGTACGCAGCGAGTTTAAAACAAAGAATGATGTGTATGCGCCATCGGCTTGGGACAATCGTTTTATTGTAGCGTTGACGGCTGGGAAAAAATTCAAAAAGAATTGGGAATTGGGCGTGCGTTGGCGTGTGCAGGGGGGAACACCGTTTACTCCTTACAATGTTGCTTTATCGTCGCTTAAAACGAGTTGGGATATTACTGGTCGCGGTATTCCTGATTACGATCGGTTGAATGCGAGTCGCTTGAGTACATTCCATCAAATGGATGTTCGTGTTGATAAAAAATGGTTTTTGAAAAAATTCTCGATCAACTTGTATATCGACATTCAAAATGTTTACGGTGCGAAACAACAGAGTGCGCCTATTCTAACGGTTGAACGCGATAGCAATGGCAATCCTGTAACCGATCCCAATAATCCGAACGCATATAAAACCTATTTCATCAATCAAGTGAGTGGAAATTCGCTGCCAACCATTGGTTTGATTGTGGAGTTTTAGGGTGTTTGGTTGCTGGAAAATTCTAGCAACCCGAAATCCTATTTAAATTTTAAACAGCCTCTGAGTTTTTTTATAGTATTTATTTGACTTCTAGTTATTGAGGTTATATATTTGTGTATTCATATTTGAGGTAGCATTGCTAATTATTAACTTTATTGTAGCATCATTTCTTACTTATATTTATAAACCGTTCTTCACTCAGCATGTCAGACAATCCATACTTTCAACATCAGGAAGTTTTTGAGAAAACAGGAAATGTAATTCGTTTTTTTGCCGAAAAAATCCCTGATTTATACATTACAAAACTCTCTAAGTTGCTTTATATACTAGATGAATTGGCTGTTCAAGAAATTGGTATGCCTGTTACAGGTCTTGATTATAAAGTAGCGAAAATGGGACCACTAGCTGCTACCGTTTGGACATCGCTCAATTACAATACAGGCGATTTCGATTCATTTGTTTCCGTAGCCAAAGGAAACGCTTGGGTGCGTATTTCGCCAAGAGCTAGTTCCGTTTTTAATGATTCGCTGTTTACTGAGTTTGAAATGGAATTGCTCGAAAAAGTAGTTATCGATTTTGGTGCAAAGAAAACAGAAGAATTAATCGACTTTACACACCGTGAAGGTTATCCGTGGTCTATTGCAACAAAAACGCACGACATAAATTTTGATAAAGTAGATGATCCAAACGTAACAGAATTCATTATTGATTTTTCTTCATTGCTTGATACAGAAATCAAAAAAATAAATTTTCAGAATTATTTAGCGAGTATGAAGTTTTAAGTGTTTATGTTAGAACCAAGGTCGATATTATACATTACCGATTATGAATTTGAAGAACAAGTAGCACGAAGAAATAAATACTTGATTGTCCTGCATTTTGCGCACGATCAAACAATTCTCGTATCACTTACAACCAGTAAAATTCATGTGCCACAAGCCATGCTCAATTCAGGAAAAACCTGTTTGCGTGATGAGCAGAATAATATTCATTCGTACTTTTTTGAAGCTACAAAAGTTATTGGCGAAAATGGATTTAATTTCCTTGTCGATACATGTATTGACATCAACAAGTCACAAGTTTTTTTAGGAACAAGACGGACTTTTCGGCAAAATACATTGAAACAGGCTTTGCTATACAAAAAGGATTTCTTCACGCGACCATTTATTACGATTTACTTTATTGTATTTCTAAAGGCAGACACATTCCGAAAGGAATTCAACGGCAATTAGAAGCCATTCTAGAAGACTACTATTCACAAAATTAATTTCCGAACGGCTTCTAATCCCTACCTTTAACACATGAAATCACTGTTGTGTTTTTTCATGTTGGTGTTAAGTGGCTTGAGTATTGCCCAAGAAGATACACTTCGTTTATTTCAAGCTTCGCCGCAACGCAATCTGAAACGGCTACAAGTTGTTGTGGGTGGCGAATTGCTTGCTGGTGGCGGCTCGCTCGTTGTACTTGGAACTGCTTGGTACAAAGATTATCCACGCACAACATTTCATGCTTTTGACGATAATCGCGAATGGTTGCAGATGGATAAAGCTGGTCATGCGGTTACGGCATACACACTTGGTCGCTATGGAATTGGATTGATGCAATGGGCTGGCGCAACGCGAAAACGAAATGTGATTTATGGCGGTTTGCTCGGTTTTGCTTACCTCGGTGTGGTCGAAATTTTTGATGGATTTTCGTCGGGCTGGGGATTTTCTTCGGGGGATTTAATTGCGAATGCTTTCGGAACAGGTTGTGTGCTCGGGCAACAATTGGCATGGAACGAGCAACGCATCACCCTAAAATATAATTTTAGAAAAACACGGTATGCGCAGTATCGACCTTCGTTGCTTGGTAGTTCTGTTGCCGAACAATGGTTGAAAGATTACAACGGACAAACGTATTGGCTTTCGTTTAACCTCGCCTCTTTTTTTTCGGAACAAACTAAAATTCCGGCCTGGCTTAATGTGGCTATTGGTTATGGTGCGAATGGCATGACGGGTGGGCACGAAAATCCAGTGTATAGTTCAGCTAATGGAACGCAATTGTCATTTGCGCGTTACCGTCAATATTACCTTTCGGTTGATGTTGATTTGACGAAATTGCCCATTGAATCGCCTTTCTGGAAAGCATTTGTTGGAACGTTTGGTTTCTTGAAAATTCCTGCTCCTGCGCTTGTGCTTGAGCAAGGACGTTTGCGCGCGTCTGTACTGGAGTAATCGAACGATATGTTCCGCGGCGTTTGTAGCTGATGAGGAGCGCAATACGAGCAATTCGTTTCAGTCATGTTTAGGTTAATTGATCTCACAAAAAGTTTTTTTTTATTTGTGCATGATCGGATAATCATTTACTTTTCGGCTCACACAAATACATACACATTATGAATATCGCCGAAATTTCTCCGCTCGTTGAAGCGAGCCTAGCAGGTCTCAAAGTAGATCCCGCACTTTGCCGTGGCGCGAAGCCCGGACAATGGTCGTACAAACTCAAAGATGCAACCGTCTGGATTGATGTTTTTGCTTTTGATGCCAATCCCAATAAATTTTACATTCAAGTCATGAGTCCGCTCTGTGCCGTTCCAGATCGTAAAGCCGAATTGTTTGCGGTCGATTTGATGGAGATCAATTACAAAATGGTTGGCGCTTGGATGTGTAAAAAAGATAATTTCTATTATGTGCTCAACTTGCGCGAAACAGAAAATATTGACCAAAGCGAAATTGATGCAACGCTCGACCGTGTGGCGTATTATAGCACAGATTACTATGCAAAACTTGCGTTTAAATACGAAGGTTGCTGGAATCCAAAACCACCTGCATCTACCGACGGTAGCCGTGGTTAGTATTGGCTTATTGATTTTAAAAACTCATTCGTTTAAACGGATGAGTTTTTTTATGTGTTAGAAAGTGGGAGGGGGGGATGGTTTGTGTTAGAAATGATCGCAGCGCGTGTTTCAAACGCGCTTCTCAAGCATCCGCGTTTCAAACGCGGATGAGATTTAGTTTTTTTATGTGTGCTAGAAATGATCGCAGCGCGCGTTGCATTCCGGCCCCCAGTTTCGGGACCGGAAACTGATGAGGTTATTCTTCCTCCGCCTCGCGCCGCATCCACGCGCGTATGAGGAAGTAGTACAAGACAATACCAAACGCATACAAAGCAGCCGTAATCAAGAAAATCGAAACATAGGGCCAACCCGTTCCGCGCAAGGCTCCAAAAATAAAACGGGTACTGATAAACCAACTTCCCGACCAAATCGCTGAAATTAATGCACTCGTAATTTCTTGGTTGCGTTTTCCTACATAACTCATCGCTACTTCCGAGGTCATTGGTCCGGCAACATTCATCAATGGCTGCCGCAATAAATAACAACCAATCGCAATCCAAACCGCTGCTGATACAGTGCTGTACCATTCTGTGGTTGCCAATAAAATCAAGGAGATTACCGCAAACGATTGTGTCATGGGTATCGCAATTTTATAACCAAGTGTCGCTTTGATTTTCGGAACAAACAATGCTGCAAGCGCAACAAGCAAGGCCGCAACAAAATTCCACAACGAAATGGTATGCGTTTCTAAGCCATGCACCCGTGCAAAAAATAAGTTGATGAACGGAATGGTTAATCCAGCTCCAACCGCAATCACCAATGCCGGAATCAATGCTTGCGCAATCAATTTCCAATCATACGCACGCAGATCCGTTTTGCGCTCTTCCGATTCGTGTACCTTTTCTTCCATTCGAATACGGCTCAGGAAATAAATTCCGGCAAACGAAATCACCGTCATACCAATCAATAAATTACGTTCTGAAAAAACGATGGCGTTATAACTGTTCAAAACCCAAACCAACGCAGCGCTCACGATGCCAGCCAAACTCCAAGTCGAATAACTCAACGAAATAGAAGCCGTATGCGTTTCTGGTTTTGCATTGCGAAGAATGAAGGGAAGAATTGGAATTTGCATAAACGTAAACGAAGCACCCCAGAACAATTGCGCAACAATCAACCACGCATGTTGCTTTTCATGTACTGCCCACAAAATAGCAAGCGCAAAAAGTGGCACACCAACAGCCGAAAAATAAAAAAGCGGACGCACTTTTTTTCCTTTGATGATTAATCCCAAGGGAAGCGCCAACAGCAAAACACCGGCAAAACGCCACGAAATAAAATCAGCAATTTCAGCATCTGCATACCCTTCTGCTTTCATGTACAAGGGCTGAAGATTCATAAACGTAGCATTCACCAACTGAATAAAAAATTCGGCGATGATGACGAGTATGATTGGTCGTTGTATGTTTCGGTAGATCGAAAGCATGGTGCTTAGTCTTCAATCGTTTTTAATTTTTTCAATAAGGCTTGAACGCCATCCAGTTCTTCTACATTTTTTACAGGCGAAAGTTCAAGCCAACGGCTTCGCAGAAAATTAATGGCGCTTGTTTTTAACGCTTGCTTGGGACACATGCACACCCACGCCAGTGCTGTACGCAGCGCGCCCGCCTTCGCGCGAAAGGTGTGCGGCGAATAACGTGCAGGATGAATATGGATGTAATGTGTTGGCATATCGCCCCGCCGCAACACCCAACGCGCCCCATCGCTCGTCATGCATTCATGAAATCCAGATGGTTCCAATAAACGCAAAAACGCAATTTCCTCCAGTTGATTTTGTTTCTCCAACAACGCGCCTAACTCGTTGCAAATTTCGATAGCACTCAATTTTCCTTCATACACATCCATCTGCGATGCACCAATGCGTTTGAGCACCTGCAAGAAATCTGTTTGTTGCTCGGGTACATAATTTTCCACAAGCGCTTGCAACACACCGAGGTGATGTTTCGGTGTGTGAAAAATAAACGGTGCGGGAATTTCTGTAAGCATGGCTGTTGAAATAAAAAAGCACGAAGACTGACTTCGTGCTTTTTGTGTTTTTGGACATCAAAATTACATCGCCAGTTTTTTGTGACGGAAACGGGTTGGTTGTGTTTCGCCCAAGCGTTTCTTTTTGTTCTCTTCGTATTCCGAATACGAGCCTTCAAAATAATACACTTGTGAATCGCCTTCAAAAGCAAGAATGTGTGTGCACACACGATCGAGAAACCAACGGTCGTGCGAAATGATTACGGCGCAGCCTGCAAAGTTTTCGAGCGCTTCTTCCAAGGCACGCATGGTATTTACGTCAATATCGTTTGTTGGCTCGTCAAGCAGCAAGACATTCGCGCCGGAGCGCAGCGTGAGCGCGAGGTGCAAGCGATTGCGCTCACCACCAGAAAGTACTTTTACTTTTTTGCCCTGATCTTGGCCGCTGAAATTGAAGCGCGAAACATAAGCGCGCGAATTGAGTTTGTGTCCCGATAATTCAACATATTCTGTTCCACCCGTAATCGCTTCAAAAACCGTTTGCTCTGGATCAATATCCGAGTGCGCTTGATCGATGTAGGCGACTTTTACCGTTGGACCAACTTTAAATTCACCCGCATTGGCTTCTTGTTCGCCCATGATTAAACGGAACAAGGTTGTTTTACCTGCGCCGTTTGGACCAATGATACCAACGATTCCAGCAGGTGGCAATTTGAAATTCAGATTTTCATAAAGCACTTTGTCGCCAAACGATTTGGTTACGTTGATGGCTTCGATGACTTCGTTTCCTAAACGTGGACCATTCGGAATGAAGAGTTCTAATTTTTCCTCTTTCGATTTTACGTCTTCGCCCAACATGCGTTCGTAATTGGCCAAACGCGCTTTCGATTTTGTTTGACGGCCTTTCGCGCCTTGACGTACCCAATCCAATTCGCGTTCCAAGGTTTTGCGACGTTTGCTTTCGGTTTTTTCTTCCTGTGCCAAACGCTTCGACTTTTGATCGAGCCATTCTGAATAATTTCCTTTCCACGGAATACCTTCGCCACGATCCAATTCCAAAATCCATCCCGCAACATTATCGAGGAAGTAACGGTCGTGCGTTACGGCAATAACAGTTCCTTGGTAATCTTTCAAAAACTGCTCCAACCAATCAACCGATTCAGCATCCAAATGGTTCGTTGGCTCATCGAGCAAAAGAATATCAGGCTGTTGCAAAAGCAAGCGACAAAGGGCAACACGACGGCGTTCGCCACCCGAACAAACACTAATCAAGGCATCGCCATCAGGACAATTGAGTGCATCCATCGAACGTTGCAATTTACTTTCGATGTTCCAAGCGTCCAGTTGTTCAATTTTATCGGAAAGTCGTGCTTGACGTTCGATGAGTTTATTCATCTCCTCGTCTGTCATTTCTTCACCAAATTTATTGTTTACTTCTTCGTATTCGTTCAATACATTGGTTACTTCCTGAACGCCTTCTTTCACAATATCCATGACGGTTTTGGTTTCGTCAAATTTGGGTTCTTGTTCTAAAAAGCCAATAGAATAACCAGGCGAAAAATGCACATCGCCCTGAAAATCTTTATCAACTCCAGCAATGATGCGCAACAACGACGATTTACCCGAACCATTGAGACCGATAATCCCAATTTTTGCACCGTAATAAAACGAGAGGTAAATGTCTTTAAGAACTTGTTTTTGTGGTGGGTGAATTTTGCTCACGCCAACCATTGAGAAAATAATTTGTCTGCCTTCCGACATGGTATATAGAATTAAAAAGTGTGGTTCCGAAATTTCGGAATGGTGTATTCTGGCCGCAAATATCGGAAAAAGAAAGCCTCAAGGGGCATGCGTCAAAGCACAATTTTCCGAATTCCAAATGTAAGCTGTAAAAAGATCTTGTGTTTTTCTGCGCGCGGTGCCTAAGCAGACGTGAGATATGTGATCGCACAGGCTTTCGCTCAATTGGTGAATTAGTGAGTTATGAAATTGGTAAATCAGTAACTCACAAATTCACCAACTCACTCAGTCTCCTGTCTCCTGTCTCAAGTCTCCTGTCTCACGTCTCTTGTCTCAAGTCTCATGTCTAAAAAAAACGAGCGAAGCGAGTGATAAAATAAAAACATTAGCATTTGGAACTTTAATTTTTACTCCCGAACAAGGCGTTCAGAAAAAAGAACCGTTCCATCCGCCGCTTCTGCGCGGAGCAAATAAACACCTGACGCAAGCGATGCTGGCGAAAAACTCAACTGCATGCGTCCTGCACGGATTTTATCTTCCAACAAAATTTCTACCACACGACCTTGCATATCGTACAACACAAAACGTACTTGTTGCGTGGTGTGTTGCGTAAACACCAATTCAATGCGATCTTGAAACGGATTGGGATAAAGTTGTTGTTCGGCAACGGGTGTGCTTACTTGCGGCACAGCCACATCGGGCGAAACACCAATTTCGGCAATCCAAGTAGCGTGTGTGTGCGAGGATAAACCGTACATGCCATTGACCCAAACGGTTCCGCCCAAATCGTATTTGCGCTGAATGCCTGTGTAATCGCCCCAACGCTCGTCGCCATTCAATACATCGATATAACCTGCGCCATTCTTGATGTTTAGACGAGGCGAAAAAGCACCATTACCATCTGTGGTAAATGCAGAATAGCCAGGGAAGCCATTGGCACTCGAATGCAGCACCATGATGATCGCTGTATTATCCGTTGGGCCATAACCCGCGTAAGCAATGTTGGGATAACCGAATTCTAAAAGTGTATCGCTGAGGATGTAGGTGTTTAAGGTTGGCGAACTACTGACGTTGGTGATGACACCGTTGTAAATAGCCGGATGTCCGGTTGCCGTATCTAACGTATTGCCGACAAATTGAATGCGATCATTTTCCATAAACGCACCCAAAATTCGCGCATCGTTTGTGGCCAAATTTTCGTTGTTGGGATCGTTCTGACGCGCGTTTACAGGCATGAAATATTTTACCGGAGCAATTAAAGGTGTTACCGTAATTTGTTGTCCGGGCGCGTTGATTGTATCGGTCAAATGCACGAGGAAAATGGTGTCGTTTGAAGGATCTAAATTGCGGTCAGATACAAACCATTGGTCGCGGGTTTGTTGTGGAAAACTACCGCCTTCAACCGGACACAGGTTCCGTACTTTACGATTACCATAAGCAATGTTGTTGTGCATTTGCAAATTCAGCGAATCGCCGTTGTAGCCATCCCATTTGTTGATTTGCCAGATGAGTGTTTCTACAAAACCGAGTTGCCAACTCGAATTGTCGCGCAGGAGGTTGACGGTAACAAACAATTCTTGATGGTTCACACTCATCATCGGATAATCCGTCCAAATTGTATCGTTGTAAGGATTTCCGGGAATGTCGTATAAATTCCAACTTCCGTTTACACTGTCTGAAGTAGAGAAGGCGAGGAGGATGTGTGTGGAGTTGGATGAAAATCCAGCCAAACACGCAACAATAAAGCGATTGGCTTCTGGATCGTAAATGACTTTGGGATCGTATTTGGTGGCGGTAATACCGAGTGGACCAAAGAGCGAGGTAAGGCCCCAACTGCCCATTGTGGTATTGGTTGCGGTATTGTAGCGGTAGAGGTTGCTGTTTTGTACGGAAATAATTTTGCCGGAATCGGAGATGGCAATTTCGTTATCGTTGGGTGTGCTGTTGTTGAAATTATTGCCACCAAAATTGCGGTTGAGGTAGGGCGCGCTGACAGAGGCGGTGGCTTGGGTGGGTTGTTGGCGGTTATTTTGCGCGCTTGCGTTTTGCGCGGGGTAGCGTTGTGCGAGGCTGTCTTTGATAATATCTAAACGCGATCCAGAAATAGGTTTCGGAAGTTCTACCGGACGAACAACTGGATTGTAGGAATTATCGATACCAGAACTGTTGATGACAGCGGCGCGCGGGATGGCGCGGGGGCCTTGTTGTGCGAGGGCGGGAACGACAATTCCGAAAGTAAGTAGAGCAAGCGCGTAGAGACGGATCATAGGAAATGTATTTTCCGAAAGATACAAAAAAGGGAGGGATGGAATAAAAGTTCGTTTACAATTAGCCTCATCATAAAAAAACTCCACCATAAGTAAATTGAGGCGGAGTTTTTATGCAAAATGATTTTTGTTTGTTCAGACTAGCGTTCCCAGATATTCGTGTACCAGTAACTACCATCATTCCCTCCGGAATAGTAAGGGTGTTGCAGAATCATCATAGAATCTTGATTACACTGAAAATCTAGGCTAGGCTTTTTTTTATCAAAAAATATGATAGAACCATTAATTGTAAAGGGGGCATCTGGTGGTGAAGACGCTAACTCAATTTTATAACGCTCTCGTTTTTCTACCCCGTTATCTACCATAAAAAGATAGCCATCAGCATGAAAATCGAGTGTGTGGCTATCGCCTTGATGTGCTGTTGCGGCTATTTGTGGATACTGATGAGTAACAGTATATTTCAAAGTTTTAGTCCACGTCCATTTGCCTTCAAGCACCAAAGCAGGACCTTCTAGTTCTACTTTTTTGCAAGTGGTGAGAAAGATAGAAAGAGAAATAAATAAAAAAAGGCGTTTCATGTTTTGTGGATTAATGATGAACGACAATGCGCTTTTTTGCGGCTTTTTTGGCGAAGAGCATGTGTTTAGTGTTCGCGCACGAAGATATTAATAGGCACATGTTGTCCCCAATTACTGAACGGGAATGCATAAACCCAAAGCGTATCAGGCTTGTCAAGCCGATGAAGAAATCGAAAAGACATTTTAGAAAGCCCACGCCCATCAACGTGTCCGCCAACGGTATCGCCAATAGTTTGATCGCTGATTTCCATTCGTATATGTTTTGTTTTTCCGTTTTCGGTCAAATACACTTTCCCATTTGTACGAAATTCCATTTGATAACTTTCTCCATTTTCTGGCCAACGACGGTAATCGAAAAAAAGTCGATTGTGATACCCGTACTTCCGCATATCAGAACAGACCCAATTCCATTTACCTAAAATGGCTTTCATCTTACCTGTAGGAACGTCTTTCTTGCAATT